>CAYXKL010000001.1:0-210629 GCA_964464825.1 uncultured Melioribacter sp.
ATCCAACATAACCCGTTGCCCAGTTATTTGGCGGAGCTTTACCATCTTTATCGAATGCATAAGCAATGTCAAGATAAGTATCATACGATGCCACATCATCACCGCCGTCATTCAATCCGCCAACTCCGGTATCGCAATAGAATCCGAAGAATGTAGTATCATAATCAAAATCGGAAAGATTAATAATATCGAAGTGCCAGAAAATGATATCTTCAGCTAAAACATGCGACCATTGAAATCCGCGCACTTCCATTCTCATTCCAATGCCGCCTCTTTCAGGATCGCTAGCGATTGGATAGTAATCATATGGAGCTCTGCTAAATTCTTTATCCTTAGAATCATCAACAACATAGAAAGTTTCGTATTGAGCATTTTCTACACCGCGGCCAAAATATCCATACCAATAACCATCCCATGCAGCATCAATATTAGGAAGAACTTTCGGCCATACTTCCGGCCAGGTTCTTTTATCGCCGCTGATAGCCGGCTGTTCTGAATTACCGGCAGCATAACCCGGTACTGGTTCAACTACCCACAAATTATTAAATACTGGATCGAAGTCAACTTCCTCGCGGTATGATGTCTGTGTTGGATGAATCAATTGCGCATTGCCCGGTGCAACTATTGCGGTAGTTACTAACGGTGTGCAGCCATCTAAATAATGATGATCTGAATAAATAGGCCATTCACCCGAAGGTCGGTCTTGCCAATATCCAATTTGTCCATCATTTTTAAATATTGTTCTAATCTGATTACCGTTCATTATTCCAGTTTTGCGGTATGTCTTATCACCGTAAGGGTCAGATCTATATTTCATAACCTGATCCCCGTTCTGGGCAATTAGAATTCCGCCGAACGATAAGATTAATATTATTAACAAAAATTTACGGTTCATTATCTTCTCCATTTTTCAAAAAATTAAAAACCAACATTAATTCCTAAACTTATTCTACGCGGAGTAGAATACATTGTAGGAACTTTGATATATTCTTCGATGGTATTCATACCGATAACCGGCGATGCAAATTTTATATTCAGATCATTTGTTGCCCTTCCGGTTGATCCATATACACCATATTCGTTAAGTGTATCAAACAAATTATATACAAGTAAGAAAGCATTAATATCCAATCCAAATAGTTGAAATTGTTTGTTGGCTCTTAAATCCACATTTATAGTAGTTGGTTTTCTTCCACCATTTTCAAAACGGACTCCTTGTGAATAACGCTGATCTTCAGTGTAAGGCATTCCTGATCCGTAGCTGAATATCATTGATGCTGTCCAATCCATAGGATCCCCAACTGTAAAAGATAAATTAAGTGTATGGGTTTGATCCCAGTTTAATGGTAAAATTTTCTTTGTTACTTCTACTGGCGGATCGGATGTATTGTTGTAAAACACTGTCATAGGATCCGATGCGTTTCCTTCTGCTATTTGATATGTGTAATCAAGTTTTGCACTGAAGAAATCTACAAATCTTCTTTCGAGAGTAACTATAAATCCTTTAACGTTTCCGTAATCTCTGTTAACAAATCTGCCGAATAGAAATCCTTCATAAGTTTCGAGGATTTCCATACCAAGAAGATTTCTAATATCACTATAGTAAACTGTCAAGTCGAGAGAAACATCCGGAAAGACAACTTGTTGTAAACCAAGTTCGTACTTAACTGTTTTCTGCGCTTTCAATTCCGGATTACCAATTGTAGATGAAAGCGATGTTGTTTGGTCTATTATATAATTATGGTTTGAATATAAATTTTCAAATGATGGAATCTGGAAAAAATGACCGTAAGAAAAGTGTATTGCACCTTTGTCCGATATTGGGAATGAAACACCAAGACGAGGACTTATCTGATATTCAGATTCAGCATCTCTATCAACATTGGGATTCGGGAATAGAGGATTATCCAATGGATTACGTAGATCTACCGGTAAAGTTGTTTTAGAATTAAAATAATCAAATCTTAAACCGGCATTTATAATCATAATATCATATTCCATTTTATCCTGAATGAAAGCAGAAAATTCAACCGGTTTTTTCAAGTATGTAACATTGGATTTTGTGTTTTCTGCACTATAGCCTAATGTGAAAATGGGAACTCCAAAACTGTCAATCTGTCCTTCGGTTAGATTTCTGATTGTACGCCAATGATTATACAATTCATGCATTCTATACTCGGCGCCAAATTTAATTTTATGTTCTTTAGATATCTGAGATTCAAGGGCAAATTGTACTAGATAAGTATTGGTTGATCTTACATAACGGTCTGTTTCGTTTCCGCCTGAATTAAATGTATATCCGGTAATTGGTGTTCCTTGATTTGGTTCAAGGTATGCCGGATCATAAGGATCATCATAAAGATGACCGGCATATTTATGAAGATTAGCTGAAAATTTTAATGTTGCAAATGTACTTTGTGACGGTACATATGAAATTTGAAAATTATTTATTGTATTAGTTCTGTAATGATTTTTTACAGCATCTGGAGTTTGCCGGAATGCATGGTTGTATCCTTTACTCCAGTTATCATCCCAAAAGAAATTATAACTGAATTTAAATTGTTCGAGGTTATAAGATATTTTTCCGTTAAAAGATTTTTTCATGTAAGGATTCATTGGAACATAAGAACTATCGCCAGTATTTCTATTTATGTATATCGGAGGTTCTTCGGAAATAAGAATCGGTGTATCATCCCATGTATTAAAAACTTTTTGTCCGTATAAATGACCATCATCAGAGTAATATCTTCCGGTTAAGAAGAATGTTAAGCCGTCTAAAATTTTTGTTGGACCGCTTAAACTGAATTGATAATCTCTAGGACCTCTTATATTGAATTTATTAAGATTATAAAATATATCGTTGTGGGTAGAATAATAACTTCCTATATAAGCGGAAGCACTACCTTCAAACTTTGTTCCGCCGTCTTTTGTAACGATATTCACAACACCGGACATAGCCTGACCATATTCGGCGTTGAAAGTACCGCTGATAACTTCCATCTGCCGTATAGAATTATTTTCTACTTCAACAGACATACCGCCGTTAAAAACATCGTTTACAGAAATACCATCAATAAGATATGCTACTTCATTACTTCTACCTCCGCGGAAGTGCCCGCCTACAACACCAGCTTGCAGATTAATAACCTGGTGAATGTTTTCTACCGGCATCATTTTAATATCTTCCGAAGAAACAATTGCAGAAGATGAAGTTAAATCTTTAGTAATAAGTGGTTGTTGTGCTTGTACTACAATTTCACCAAGATTAATAGTTGTTGGTGTCAGATCGTAATCTAAACGAGTTGTAAGATCAATTTTAATTACAACTTTTTCGACTGTAACTTTATGATATCCAACCGAGCTGATAATAACCGTGTAAACACCGGGAGGAATATTATTGATATAAAAATATCCGTCGATATCAGCCGCCGCACCATAATTAGTACCTTGCAGAATAATGTTGGCTCCAATTAAAGCTTCCCCGGTTTCTGAATCCCTGATTGTTCCGGCTAGTTTTCCGGTTGTTCCGGCAAAATCAGTAGATATCATTGAAAAAAACAGCAGTACAATCAATCCAAGGTTTAATATTTTTGATCTGTCCAATTTAGTGTCCTCCCGTTGATTGACTTTACACATGGTCTTATCCCTATTTATGAATCTTTTTTTCTGTTAAAATTAATGGGCACGGCAGATTTACCGTGCCCTATAAAACAATAATTATTTGATCAACATCATTTTCTTTACGCTTGAGAATGAACCGCTTTCTAATTTATAGAAATAAACACCTGTTGATAAATTTGAAGCATTGAAATCAACTGTATAGCTTCCTGATTCCTGATGTTTATTTACTAAATCTGCAACAACACGTCCGAGTATATCATATATTTTCAATGATACCATACCGGCTTTTTCTAATGAATAATTAATTTGTGTTGTTGGGTTGAATGGGTTCGGGTAGTTTTGAGATAATTCATACTTAGCTGGTAAAGTTTCTTCCGGTACATCTGTAGAAACTTGATCGTCTTCCAGCCATGTATACATCCACAATCTTGCATCCTGATAACCTAAATCTTGATTAAATGGCGACCAGAAAATTCTTGCTTCTCTTCTAGCTGTTGGATCGCCGTCGTTATCAAACATACCCCAGTCAAAACCGACTTTCCAACCGCGTTTTGCATATATTGTATCAATTAAAGCGCCAGCATTGTCTCTCTTTGTTGCAAGATCAACTAAAGGTATTCTTGCTTCAATGATATAGCCAGCCGGGAATTTTAAATCCCAGTAATAATTTTCACCCGGTAGTAATAACTCATCTGTTTCTTTATCCCAGTGATCTTCTCTCATTTTCTGTTTGTTGAAACGTAAGTGATAATCTGGTTTGGAACCGCTCTTGTATGCTTTGGTCAATGGTGTCTCGTCAATATCATAGAAGCTCATGAATAATTCTGTTGCATCTAATTCCCATGTATTGTTTGGATAATATGAGTCATCATCATAAACAACTTCGTCATTCATGTTAAATGCTACATAAAGATATTGTTGATCGAGAGCTACATAGCATTCACCCGAGCAGTCATCATCTTCTGTTAAACCAGGACCGCCGATTTTATCATTCTGTGCCATGAAAGCAGTACCATCAGCAAAATGAACACCGAAAGGAGTAACTCCGGCTGTTACCCATTCTGCCAAACTTCCATCTGCAGCAAAATTAGGTGTTGTTAAACGAATTGTAGGAATACCTTGTGCAGTATTTGTTATAGCACCAGATGAAAAGATAGGTCCAATATTTTCTGCTTTATCCATACAATTAATTGCATAATACCATGTTTGGTTAGCATCAGTTTTTGGTGCTCTAATCAAGTGAGTAACAACTTGAACACCGCCACTGATTCCAGTTTTTAATGGAGCCACGCCAGGAGCATTAATATCAGTAATTGGATTTGCACTGTAATAAACATTATATTTTTCACCTTCTTCACCCGGTAGATCTGTCCAAGTTACTAAGTTACTGTAAGATGAAGGAACAACAAGCAAGCTTGATACTGATGCTGGTGGAACTTCATCAGCATATTTAAAGCCAGATTGCTGCATTACATCTAAAAGAATTGTTCCGGTTACACGTGTTGGTGCTGCAAAACCATCTGCAGTTCCTCTTCCGAATAATTCGATTCTTATTTTATAGATATTTTCAGGTTTGAATTTACCATCACCACTGCCGCCTTTAAGTGCAAAACCATCTTTTGGCGGAAAGCGGTCGGAAGCACCCATTGGTTTTTCTTCGAATGGTAAATAATATCCAATCCAACCGGAAGGTTGTGTAAGATCAATGCCAATATCAATAATCCATTCTTCGTTACCACCACCGCTGTTTTCATCTAAAAATACTCTCATAAAATGTCTTCCAGCTTCGCCAACAGCCGGTACAAGATTTTTTACAAATAATATTAATGCAGTTCTTTCTTCGAATTTTTCTGGTTTGGTTACATCTTTTTCAATTGATAAAAATCCGCCCCAATCAAATGGTGCACTTAATTCATATTCAATTTTTAAAGAGCCATCGCCTTCAACTTTATCTGTTGCTTCATCTGATAAAGTAATAGCGCCGGCATTCGTACCAGCCCAAGGCATATTGTCCGGGTTCCATCCAGATGCTGCTGAGTTATCAAATGTAAAAATTGGCGGATAAGCATTTCCATAAACTGCAAAACCATCTAATAATACTGAGCCGATTGCATTTGGGTAATTCGGTCCAATACCAGCACCGGTTGGTGAGTTACCATAAACCATAGCAATTTCATAAGAACCGATTTTGTGAACTTGTAATTCGCCATCACCATCACCAAATTGTAGTTCGAAACCGGTTGTTCTATCACCGGTTGCTGCAATAGGAATAGATGCTTGAATCCATTGACCAGTAGCGTCAGCAAAATCAATAGGTGTATTAGTTAACCAAAGATCACGGTTACCTTCATCATCAAATTCTCCCATTTTAAATTCCATGATAAAGCTTCCATCACCGCTCGATTTAACAACGGGATCAGTAACTTTATACCAAAATCTAATTTCTGTACCAGCGGATGCATCCATTGTAGGAGAAAATGGAGTTGTACCGGTAACGCGTACTGTGTAGCCGCCCCAACCATCCTGGGCATCAACACGGTAATCAATTTTCATTGAACCGGTACCTTCGATGTGGTCGGGATCATTATACAAATTCATATATGAATTTGTACCGTTAGTGTAAAAATTTACATCACGTACAGCCGGATCGGGCCAATTGGTGCCAACTGAGTTGTCCATCGGGTCAAAAACCCTTTGTGCACTCGCCGTTCCAGCCAACATTACTGTAAAAAGAACAAATAGAAGTTTCTTCATAATGCCTCTCCTTTTGTTGTTGGTTGATTTATTAAATGTTCATTAAATATGTTATATAAATAATGACCATAAACTTAATGTCAATATTAGTATTACTCCCGAAAGAAGAATATTAAATTTTACTTTCGACATTCCGAGAGCACCTTTCTGTAAACTATCACCCGTAGAAAAACTATTTAATATCAGATTAAAATTTTTACCGTATAATTCACCACCGATATGGAATAAATAGCTAAGTGTTAACAATAAAACCGATGATCCTAAAAATAAATAGATGGTGAAGTGTAAATAGTTAATTTGTGAATAAGCAATTAATAAAGGATTTGCTATCATATCTGATTTCATCAAAAGTTCAAGTACAAATCTGGTTATGCCGAAAAACTCTCCAACAATTAATGTAATCAAAACACTTTTCGAGTTTATTTTTTTCAATGTGAGACCAAATAAAAATACAGCAGCAATAGGTGCACTAATAAATGCTTGTGTGCTTTGTAAAAAAATATATATCTGGGAGTTTATGATTTTCACAAAAGGAATAAGTAATAAAACGAGAACAACAATTGTAATTGTTGCCATTCTGCCAACAAGCACTAAAGTTCTTTCCGATGCATCCGGATGTTTTGGTTTATAAAAATCTAAAGTATATAAAGCCGAAATGCTATTAAATGCACCCGATAAAGAAGACATTATTGCAGCAAGAAAACCTGAAAGAACAAATCCTTTAATTCCAGTTGGCAGAATATCACTTGCAATTAAAACTGGATAAGCATCATCACCTTTAATTTCGGGAAAGAGAGCAATAGCAATTAAACCGGGAAGGACAAGAATAAATAGAGGGAATATTTTTAGAAAAGCCGTGAAGATAGTACCACTGCGTGCATCATTAATACTTTTTGCGCTAAGAATTCTTTGCACCATATAATGATCCGTACACCAATACCAAAATGCAATTATCGGTGCGCCAAAAATAATTCCCGTCCATGGAAAATCAGGGTCGTCAATACCTTTGAACATTTGAAAATGCTCAGCCGGAAGTTTTGCTACCAAACCATTGAATCCTCCCACTTCATTCAAACCGAAGATTGTTAAAACAAGTCCACCTAAAAATAACATGATACCTTGAAAAACTTGAGTTCTGATAACTGCTGAAAATCCACCGACTAAAGTATAAATACCTGTTAATAGAACAATAGCAACAGCAGAAGTAAAAATAGACCAGCCGAAAATTTTATTTAATAAAATTCCGCCAGCAAAAAGTGTTACTAAAATTTTTGTAATTACATAAGTAAAAATAGATAATCCCGAGAAGAACTTTCTACTCTTTGCATCGAATCTTTTTTCTAAAAATTCAGGAGTAGTAAAAACACCAGCATTTTTATAAATGGGTGCAATGAACCAACCGAGCAAAATTAATAGAAATATTGCAATTAATTCAAATTGAGCAACCGCCAGGCCGCGTGAAGCACCGGAACCGGCTAATCCAATAAAATGCTCACTTGAAATATTGGTTGCAAAAAGAGACATTCCAACAGCGAACCATCCTAAATTACGACCGGCAAGAAAATACTCGGTTGTATTTGTGTCTCTATTTCGGAGATATAGTCCAATTCCGATAACGGCTATAAGGTATACTAAAATTACGATGCTGTCGTAGAGACTAATAGGTTCGTTCATGTATAAATTAATACAAAAATGATACCGTAATTGCTTTAAGAATTCACACTAAAAAACAATGGTGGAAACATAAATGTAATCGTTTACTTATTAAAATAATAAGTACGATGTTATTAAATTAATAAGCTACTTTATAAGCAGCATTTTCTTGGTTTCCATATAAACCAATCCTGGATATGCGTAAGAACTGACTTTTAATGTGTAGAAGTATATACCGCTCGGTAAAGACGCACCATGGTGCGTCTTTACTACGTTATATGTTACTGAATATTTCCCGGGGGATTGATATTCATTTACAAGCGTTGCAATTTCTTTCCCGAGGATATTATAAACTTTTAAAGTGACGACCCCACCCTCGGTCTCTCCTCTTAGTAAGGGGAGGGATATGGGAGGGGTTGGAATTGTATAGGTAATAGTTGTGGTTGGATTAAACGGATTGGGATAATTTTGTTCAAGTGAAAATTGATTTGGAATTTCTAAATCTTCTTCTACATCTGTTGGAACGATTGCACTTAAATAATATGGATCCGCAATTGCATTTTTATAAGCTTGTAATGAAAGCTCGGAAGAATTTATTTTCCAATTGGTCATTACTGTTCCTTCTACTTTTTCAACATGAAACCATGTAACAGCTTTTATTTTGGGAAATGAATATTTCAGATAGATTGAATATGCATTTGTAATCCAATTCGATTTTTGTCCGCCGCTCTCTACCGAAGCAAACTCACCTATCATTAATGGTTTCCCATAATTTTGAAATTTTTGATAAAGTTCAGTATAAATATTATGAAACTCTACCCAGCCCGACCATGTTTGTGATGTTCCAAAATTATAACCATCAAATCCAATCCAATCAACATAATCATCACCCGGGTAATATGCTTCGGGTGTATTCCATGAAGCGGTTGGTGATGACCCGTTGTTCGGGCACCAAATCCACGCAACATTATCTGCGCCGACATTTTCAAAAATATTATGTACATGTTTAAAAGCTGCAATAAATCTTTCCGGTCCATCTGCAACATTCGGATCGCCGAAACCAATCAATGTTCCACCCCCATTATTAGCGCCGCCGTATTTGTACCAATCACCATTCATTTCATGTCCCAGCCGGATAAAAAGAGGCAAACCCCAATTCTTAACACTTGTAGCATAATTAGTTATGAAATTATCCCACTGCCCATTTATAATTGCATCAAGCGGGTATGGTGAACCGTTTACTTCACACATCCAAGTTATATGAGGAACTGCACCACCACTTACAATAGTATTGCATTTGGATAATGGAAAATCGGCAACTTTGTTAGAAGGCCAGCCGGTAAAAAACATTTCGATAGCAATTTCTTTACCGGCAAGAGTTTCGAATGCTTGCTGTGTATCAGTTCCGGTGAATGCCGCGTGGTAACATCCGGTTTCAGGAATTGGAATTTGAGGATGCGCACAATTTAAAAATCCCAACACAGTAAGTAATATCAGTATTTTTTTCATGAGTTCAGATCATTTCAATAAAATCATTTTTTTCGTTTCTAAATATTTTGTGTTAAGAGAAGAATCCGTGACTTTTAATTGATAAAAATAAACACCGGAAGATAATTGAGAATTGATGATTGAGAATTGAGAATTATAGACTCCGGCTTTTTTAAATTCATCAAAAATCGTTGCAATTTCTCTACCGAGCAAATCATAAATTTTTAAAGAAACAAATCCATCAACCGGTAATCGGTATCCGATAACTGTATTGGGATTAAAAGGATTAGGGTAATTTTGTTCGAGAGAATATTCTGTTGGAATTATATTTTCATTTTCATCCTCAACATCAGTATAAATTCCCTCTTGATTGAAATACGGTAAGTAGGCAACTTTTAATTTAGTAACAACCGGTTTTGCAGTTTGTCTATCCATTGTGTGCAGACCCATAGTTTGGTAGCCGCCATCGTTTCGGAATTGATACCAATCAAAAACACACCACCATGTTGAAGCCATCAATCCGCCGCCGAAAGATTCGTTGAGTGTACCGTTTGTGTTTAAAGCGGCAAATAGTTTGAACGCATTAAAAGTATTATCGAATATATAATTTTGATCATTGTAACTTGTCCCACCTTCACCGCTCCAATAACCAAACTCAGTATCAATTGCCGGTTT
The DNA here is from genome assembly GCA_964464825.1 of uncultured Melioribacter sp. Classification (GTDB taxonomy): domain Bacteria; phylum Bacteroidota; class Ignavibacteria; order Ignavibacteriales; family Melioribacteraceae; genus DYJK01. The sequence continues at coordinate 10,192 of CAYXKL010000001.1, forward strand.
GTTAGGATAGTTAGTTCTCACCTTATTTAAAAAATCATAAGTGCCGGCAAATGTTTCCGATTTTCTAACTCCATTATTATATTTATGAAAAACTCCGAAATAGATTGTCCATCCGGCAACATTTAATGGTGCTTGTGATACATCATCCGGACCCGGTCTGTCTGCGGCGGCTGATTGTGTAATCATTCTGCCGTCGTAATAATTTTCTCTTTGATCGTTAACAATATTCTGATTATAAATTGCACGGTTATCAACATCCAAACATTCATTTGAAGTACTCCACAAAATTATTGATGGTCTGTTATAATCTTTAAATACCATTTCGCGGAACATCTGGTATGTAATTCTTCTTTGTTCCTGATGCTGCCAGGCATCGGGTGTATCAAACCAGAAAACCGGGATTTCTTCCATGATTGTTAAACCGATTCTATCTGCAATTAAATAAGTATAAAGATTATTTGGATAGTGTGCTGTGCGGAGAAAATTTACATTCAAACTTTTTACTTGAACAAGATCTGAATAGATAATGTTTTTAGGAACTGCTCTTCCATAATCGGGGTGTTCTTCGTGGCGTGCGGCTCCGGTTAAAAATACAATCCGGCTGTTTAGTATAAATTTATTTCCTTTTGTACCAACTGTCCTGATACCAAACTGTGTATAATATTCATCAATAACATTACTGTTTTCTGTCAGTGTTACTTTCATTACATAAAGATTCGGATTTTTAGGTGACCAAATTTTAGGATTCGGAATTTGAAGATTCGTTTGCCAAACGGAAACATCATTTGCAGAAATTGTAAAACTGTTTTGAGTTACTCCAACCAAAGTAACAACAGAGCCGGTTAAATCTCCGGCAAATTCCGATTGAATATTATTTTCATCAACATCTGCTTCATATACGGTGATACTTGCAGTAACATTGGAAGCAGTTGTATTTCTATTATTTAATATGACGGTGGTTTCAAAATTTCCGTCCAAATCTTTAGGAACAATATTAGCTCTTACAACATTTACCGGGTCGCTTATTTCCAAATAGATATCGTGATATACTCCATCATAGTTAAACCAATCGGGTGTATTATATGGAACGATAAATTTATTTGAGTTCCATCTAATATTATGAACGCGCACCGCAACCGTATTATTACCGCCGTAGTTAAGGTATGTGGAAATATCGAATGCAAAAGGTGTGTGTCCTCCTTCGTGATAACCAAGATAGTGATCGTTGATCCAGACATCGGTGACGTAATTAGCAGCATAAAAAATCAGTTTAATATATTTACCGGAATTAGCGGCATCGATCTGAAATGTTTTTCTATACCAGATAGCATCATAATCAAAAGAAATGGTTGGTGCCGTTGGCCATGGATGCAAATCATTTTCAACACCGGGCAAAGTTTTTTCTTCCCAACCGGAGTCGTCAAAACTTGCAAGTTGTTTACCGCCGGCTTCATTTTCTAATACTGCAATACCGGCAGCATCGCGTTTCATCAAAGTAATTTGGTCGCTCGCATCAAACCTGAATTTTTTCCATGTGCCGGCAAGATCAATTATTGTCCTTTGCTTCTCAAACGAAGGCAAAGGAATTCCATTTTGGAAAGGAACTTTAACACCGTTAATATCTGTAAGAGATAGTGTGGCTTCCAGAGTTGCAGATGTTGCGCTCTGAGCATATAATTTATTGTTTGGCAGAATTAACGTAAGTGAAGTAATAATCAGAAATAAATTTTTAAAAACTAATTTCATGGCCCTCTCGTTCTATTAAAGATGGGAATTTTAACGTGCAAAAAAGATACCAGCAAAGGATTGCGATTTTTAGTAGAAATACAACAACAAAAATATTTTCTGAAATGTAATTATTAAAGTAATAAATGAACAGTTATTAAATTAATAACTCATTTTACACAATAAAAAAAGGTGGTGATAACCGCCTTCTGAATACCGGATATTTACCCGCCAATTGGCGGGCTGGATACTGGGTATTACTTTAAAAGCAGCATTTTCTTTGTGAGTGAATTTCCGTTTGTAGTCAAATTGTAGAAGTAAACTCCGCTCGGTAATTTGCTTGCATCAAATGTTATTTCGTGCTTGCCCATTTCAAACTCACCATCAGCGAGAATTGCAACTTCATTTCCCAGTACATCAAATATTTTCAGTTTGATATTTTCTTTTGTTAGCAACGTGAAAGTTATTGTTGTTGTTGGTTTGAATGGATTTGGGTAATTATTAAGTACTTCTTTTGTTTTTTCTATTGCAATTATTTGTTGGTTTATATTTTTTGCTCTCTGAGTGTTATATCGATCTTCGTTTAGCATGAGGTTGACATAAGTCAACAATTCATCTTCCGGGTATTTTGAAGCAAGGTCATCAAATGTTTTTGGTGCATTTAACTTGTCATTATATAGATCAAGGTAAAATGCGCCGATTCTGTATAAGGTTTGTTTTTCTATCGCTTCATTCAAATTATATTTATTTAGAATCATTTTTAAGTTATTCATTGCTTGATCACTAAAACCGAGATTATAAAGTTGATGTGTTTCTAATTCGAGTAATACTACAAATAATTCCTTCTCTTCTTTAAGTAATGGTTTTAATTCTTTCTTTGAGAAATCTAAAAAGTCTTTCTTTTTTGCTTGCGTAAAACATTCTTCGATTTTGATTAGTGCATATCTGCCTCTATTTGTATTTGTTTCTTTCTTAAATACCTCTAAGAAAAGATTTATTGCCTCATCATGTTTTCCTTCTCTTTGTTTCTGCTCGGCAAGTTCTAACTCATCAAATTGAATACTCATTGTTGCATGAATTGGTGTTTTATTATCATCGTTTGTGGGAATAATATTTCTGTTAGGATTTGGATTCGTTTGCAAAGGATCGTTGCGGTTAATTGTTGAACTGCTTGCATAAAATTCTGCATCCAGTGGTGGGAAAGTTGTGCCCCAATAAACTTTATTTGCATTTACTATAGAGTGTAGTAAGCTACAACTTCCTGATTTGTATTATTAAAAACACTGTTGCCGTATGTTAAATAACCATTAAGACTTGGGTTACAATTATATGATGTATAAACTCCGTTCAAGTTATTGCGTATTACATTAGAGCCTGGATAACCATAATCCGTTAAGTTAGGTGAGCTATAAGAATTGCACCGCAGACCATAAGATGAATTGTTTCTGATGTTATTTCCTACTAAAATCGGACTGGAATAATAGTCACAGTAAACGCCAACACTGCTGTTATTATCAATTGTACTATGTTTTATTGTAGGAGACGAGTTGTACATATTAATGCCGGTAGTTGCATAAGTAATATTGCAGTAGTCTAATGTACCGCTGCTTCCTGAGTTGAATTGAATACCACCCCAGTTACTTGAACCGCTTTTTGTAAAAATTATTTGATTTGTCGAACTACTTGTCGACGTCAAGGTGCCATTTATAATTAAGATGCATTCCCAGAAAAAGTGATAGTTTTTCCAGTATCAATGGTAAGTGAGTAGGAAGAAGGCACAGTAAAGTTACCGCCAAAACTTGTTGAGGTTCGTGAGGAAAGTAATAATTTTGATATTGATTGTGTTGTTGCACTTGTAAAACTTGGATCTTGATAAACTTTACCAGCCTTATCCCCTAACTCTAAACTTCTGCGCCATATTTTCTCCCACCAATTGGATAATTCATAATTTGTAGGATACATTGTGTATGCTGAATACGAATCTCCAACGTGATGTAAACCGACTCCATGACCCAGTTCATGAGCAGCTACATCTTCTAGATCAACCGGTCCTATCTGACCATAATATGGATGATTATATGGTATATAATAACTTGGATATGTTGTGCTAGTATTCCAGTGGTTATCATAATTAAAAGCAATATCTACTTCGTATATAACATTGTTCGTTTGTCTTGGCCATGACACTGCATTTGAGTGACTGAGATATCCGTCGCTTTCAAAAGTAATTGTTGAAATACCATCACCACGATATATAATGCCAGTATAAGGAGTACTTGAAATAGTAAATGTTGCATATGAATGATTTACTGAATTCCATGAATCTACGGCTCTTTGAACGGCTGCTTTTATATCATCAAATGAGAGTGCGTTTCCATCCTTATCTTTTGCATTATTTGGATTTATTTTAAACTCGATTGTGCCGCTTGTGGGACCATAACGTGCTGGTTTAATAAGATGGAACTCGCCACCAAGCTTAAGTGTTCCTGATCCGTCATATTCAACATTGCTGGCATCCTTGTTCTTAGGGATATCAATTAAATTCGCTCGCCCAAGAGCAATATCTTTTATTTGTCTTTTAAAACGTTCACTTGAGATATTACTTCCCTCAATTGTATTGCCTGTGATTACGAATTTGCCTTGGTCGCGTCCAACTATGGACCAATCACCCTCGCCATGTTTTTTAAGTGCGAGAATTACTTTTTCTCCTCTTTTAAAAGCTGTTGTAAAAGGTCGGCTGCCATCTTCATAATCTAATTCCAATGACCTTATCACAATAGTGTCATCAGTTAGTTTTCCGACAATTACTTCATTTATTTTTAAGTGACAACCACAATTGGAATGTTATGTTCGTCGGTTGAATGAATTATATCTATAACTTCTGCTTCTACTATTTCTGTAGATTTTTTAATAATAGATAAAAAATTTTCAACAACGTAATCATAGGATAAAATAGGTGTTGTTAAACAAATCGAGAAAATGGAAATAAGCAAAAACTGATAATAACGAATTAACACCCTCATTGTGTTTCTCCTTTTAATTAGTTTTGTATGGTGTTGTCATGAAAATTAGAAAAACTTGTTTATCATAATATTCAAAACCAAATATATTTTTCGAATAGTAGTAGTCATCATATACGATAGGAAAATTTTCTTGAGTTTTCGATGGTGTGCCAAGTACATTTATTACAAAATCACGACCCGAGTTTACAGTAATACCGTGTTTTGTCTTACCTCTGTATGTTCCTTCAACATGAACACCAATAACGCCAAGTCCAAGAGCCCGATCTTTCGATATAAAAACATATGTATCGGATAGAGAACCTTTTGTGTAATAAAAAATATATCCATCAAAATCACCTTCTCCAACGTAGTCCGGTTCTCCAAGTTTGTTAATTACTGTCAGCGAATCATCTCCAATTTCTACTCCCTCTATACTTTGTCCTAAAATAATTCTTGCTTTCTCTACGGCAAAAACAATCGTAGTGTCGCTATTAATCGAAATATCTTCAAATCTCTGTATCACTATCTCTGGTTTTGTGCTATCTACACTTTTTATTTCAAAAGTATATCTATTCCAAACAGTGTTTGTTTTTTTTGTTAATCTCAACTGATTACTACTAGTTACAAATCTATTTCCGTTTTTCACAAACGAAGAACCATTTGGAGAATAGATCATTTTCATAGTTTGAATTTCTTTGTTTGTTATTAGCTGATAAAAATAAATTCTCGGCACTGCTTTTATTCCATGATTGTTTGTTCCATCCCATCTCACTCCGTGTATTCCGATATTTTGTTCTCCTTGTCGGAATGTTTTTATCTCACGCCCAAGTATGTCGTATATTTTTATTGTTACTTCATTTTGTTTGTTCAGCTTGTAAAGAATTTCCGTTTGGTTTGAAAATGGATTTGGATAGTTCTGTGCAAGTTCGAAGTTTGTCGGTAATGTTGGTTCGTCATTATCAACACCAACAATTGCATTAAGCTGGTAGTAACCGAGACTATCGGTTGTAGTTGAATCGACAATGGAATTAGTTTGTGAGTTATATAAAACAACGGAAGCATGATTAACATATTGGCTGTCAGTCAATACTCTTCCGCTTACATGGTAGGTTTGACAAAAAACTTTAGTTTGAAACAGCAAGAGTATCAAAAACAATAGCCGAACATTTAGCAAAAACTGTTTCATCTATTCTCCCGTTTTTATTTTTATAGCAAAACGGAATTAATTACGTTTTCAATACTTCCCTTTCAATATTTATTTACGAAATGATTTAGACGTTATTCATAAATTGCAAAAAAAACACCACACAAAAAATGGAATTTCAGTTCATAACAGTGGTTGGAGTGTGTCGATAACGATTGGCAATTATCAAAGTAATAAAAATGCGGTTATTAATTTAATAACCGCATTAAACTGTATTTTAATTTTTATTACTTAAAAGTAACAATATCATATGCAACAAATATTCCGGTAGTATCCAGCATATATATTTTATGTACCTTGGGATCATCTATTAAATATCCACCGGTTAGAGTAAAGGGTTTGGGAATTTTTGTTGCATTATAACTATCAAAAATTATACAGTCGTTAGGATTAAATCTGGATTCAGTTTTTCCATCGGTAGTATATGTAACAGTATAATAACCGGCTAAAGTTGTTCCCTTCAATTCATCATTATTATTTACTTCAAATAACATTATCAGTTTTGGGATTCTATTTTGTTTTTTTAAAAACACGATCTGCTCTTTTGAATCAGTTGCTACACTTTTATGAATCCATCCTCTCATTTTTGGTTCTTTAGAAATTATCTTAATCCAATCTCCGGACTTATCAATTGTTAATGCTTCAATGCCAAATTTTAATTTCAACGCTTCTACCGAGTTTTCGTTTAGAGATAATCTTAGTTGTGTTTCTTCCGCTCTTATAAAAATGGTTGTTGGCTCGTGCTCGGAAGGATTTTTTAATTTCCATGCGAAGAAAATTATATCATTAATTAATATGTTTAAAAATCCTTCTTCAACAAGTTTTCCTTCATTATCAACAGCTAAACGATCTCCCGGTTGATACGTTGTGTCATTGAATATTAAACTATCTTTAATTAAAACTTCCGATCCGGGTTTGTTCCAGTATGAATCAAATTGCGGTGAGCCGTCGTAACCAAGCTGGAATGTAACTTCGCCCATTGAAACAACCTCCTGATCCATACTTCCGTCGCCGGCATCGTAAAGTTCAATGCGCCAACCAGGATCAGCAAAAATAACCACTAGTACAAAACCGACTATTATACTAGATAGGAAAATTACAAAGTACCATCTCTTCTTCATTTTACCACCTCTTGTAATTAAATATGTAATCGACTGCAGTATCAAAATTTTTTAATTTGTGTTCCGCAATCTTTATTTATATGAATTACAACTAATTAATCCGGTTAAAGAAGAAACAATAATAGAGAAGTGTAGATGATAAAATTTATTAATGTATAAATATTATCACATAATTACTTGAGAGGTATTTTTGATGTATATACAATGATAATCTTTTGTATAACTTAGAAATAACTTTTTTTAGTATAATATTTATTTCAATCCAAGTTCTTTGCACATTCTATAATAATTAGGCGGCGCGAGTCCAAGTTTTTTTGCCGCTTCAGTATCAGATTCTGATTGCTGACGGATATATTTAAAGTATTTTTCGCGGAAGATCTTTTCCATTTCTTTCAATCCTATCGGTTCATCAGCTAATTTAAAACTAACTCCGTCATTTCCGAAATATTTATCCAATTGTGTAATTTTTTTACCCATTGCTGTTTCAATCAACTGCTGAGTAATAAATTTTTCATCATAAAACAGAAGACGCTGCACAAGATTTTTTAACTCGCGCACATTACCGGGCCAGTCGTAATCAACAAGTATTTTTATTGCATCGTCACTGAATGTAGGTGGTTCTTTTCCCATGTCGATAGCAAACTCATTCATAAAATAATCGGCGAGATAAATTATATCATCCCTTCTTTCCCTTAGCGGGGGTACGTGTATGGGTACAACATTTAATCTATAATATAAATCTTCCCGGAAGCGTTTCTCTTTTATCTCTTCATCAAGATTTCTGTTGGTAGCGGAAATTATTCTAACATCAACTTTTATTTTGTCTGTTCTTCCAAGTTTCTCAACTTCGCCATCTTGAAGAACACGTAAAAGTTTTACTTGCGAGGAGAGCGGCAGTTCAGAAATCTCATCTAAAAAGATTGTCCCGTGATTTGCAACTTCAAATAATCCGGGTTTCGATTTATCCGCGCCGGTAAATGCACCTTTTTCATAACCGAAAAGTTCACTTTCAATCAACTGGTCAGGGATTCCTCCGCAGTTTATAGGAACAAAGTTTTCATATTTGCGCGGACTGTTATAATGCAGATTGTAGGCAACAAGTTCTTTACCTGTCCCGGAAAATCCGCTTATTAAAATTGGAACGTTACTGTTAGAGTATTTTGTTATCTGATCTTTTAAATTTTTAATTGAATCTGAAACACCAACAATTTTCTTTGTAGCCAATATATCATCAATATTTCTACGGAGTTTCTGCTTAGAATATTGTTTTTCCTTTATCAATTTTCTTCTTTCATATGCATTGAAAATACTCATCACAAAATCTGTGGGCTGATAAATATATTCTTCTATATCGCCGGGATATTTTGTGCAATACCAGAAAGCACCGGCTTCAATCAATCCGTGAGCAAATTCGTAATCGGTTATGTTGATTGTCATCTTAGTAATTACAATTATCTGGAGGGATGGATCAATATCTTTTATTTTTTTAACAAGCTGTTCCCCCCGTAATCCGCCGGCTATCTGAAAATCCATGACCACGACATCATAAAAATTTTTTTTCAGTTCTAATAACTCGATTGCAGATTTTCCATCAGAAACCATTTCACAAATTTTAATACGATCAGCAAAAGGTTTTATTGTATTCTCTACTCGGCGAGCATCAAAATCTTCATCCTCAATAAGCAAAACTTTTACCTGTTCTTCTGTTCTTTTTATATCTTCACTTATCATCCGCTTCCTCTTTTAATGTGGAATAATGATTGTAAATCTGCAGCCGCCTTCATGTAAATTTTCAACATCAATATTCCAGCCGCATCTTTGTTTTGAAATTTCATATGCAATATAACAACCGTAACCGCCCGATTGCACACCAGTTTTTGTAGTAACATTTTCTAAAAATAATTTTTTGATTCCCCGTTCATTCGTTTCAAGAAGTTCTGGATTAACACCTTTACCATTATCTGAAATTAAAAGTTCGGTGTGATTTTTTTCCGGATAATATTTTGTAGAAATAAGAATGAGAAGGTCATAATCGCCGCCATGATCAATGCTGTTCTGAATTAGAGGTTCTATTACTTCCCATACAACAAATTCATTAATGTTTAGCGGAGGAACTTTATCATCAAGATCTAGTTTTATTTCAAATGAACCGGATTTTTTTGCCGTTCTATAAAAAATGAGTTCAACAATAAATTTTATTACCTCATTCAGATTTGTATTAAACGCCGTATTTCTTATTGTTTGAATCGGGGGATCGTACCACTTCATATCATAAATAACACGCGAAATAAAATTGGAATACTTTGTTACCCGGTATTTTATCTCATCAATATTTTCAGCAGAAAGCTGGCGTAGATCATCTTTAATAAATCCCATTACTTTTTCTGCTTTGTGATGTGTGTGATAAATCCTTTTTGTAAAAAGAGATTCTTTTTCATGATCAATCTGCTGTTTCAAACTTCTTTCGTGTTCTTCCAATAATAATTTTTGTGTTTCATCTCTTTCTCGCACTGTGTATGTTGATATATAATACATCGCAAGCAATCCTAACAAGAATAGTGCAGAATAGATGATTGATGTTTCTTCATAGTTGGAAACAATCTCGCGCTGAATGAAAGTAAAATCGGGGGTGTTCTTCATATAAAGCGCACCGATAAATTCTCCACTCGGAACAAATGGGACAAAAATATGATATGTGTTTTTATCATGAAGAATATTTACAATCTGTTCTTTAGTGTAAAGCTCTGTTTTAACCTGATTGTATAAATTAACAGCATTGCTGTGTTCTTTATTAATCCGCAATGAATCGAATTTGTGAGCAAAAATAAATTCATAAAGATCGCGTCCATTATCAATTGCTCTTGTGCCGTCTTTATCATTTACCAGGAGACAAATCTCTTCAACATTCTGCTGAAGCACTTGCTGATTTAAGATTATATCAAAGAATTGAATGATTTTTCTTTTTTCCTCTTCATTTTTAGATTCGCGCATCATTGCTGTTTCAAGAAGAAGTTCCAGTGTGGTGGTGCTGAATTCAGCCAATCTTTCCGTTGAATGTTTTTGATACCAATCTTGTGTGTTCTCTACAAAAGAGCTCAATGATGATTTATGAATGAACGAAAGAATCAATTGAAAAATAATAAGCCCGATAAATAGCACGGTTAAATGCTTAAATTCGAAGTGATACTTCTTTAAATTTTCAAAAAGTTGATTTCTTTCCATAATTATTTAATAAAAATATCTCCTGAGTTAATCACTTGTTCTGCTTTTTTCAGTGCATCTTCCGGTTTCATTTCATTTTTAATTGCCATATTTAAATAGTAAGCAATTACATCGGAATATCTCGTATACATTTCCAGATATGGTCTTTTAACAGCGGTTGCAATAATCTTACTATAAAAGCTCAGGTCTTTATATTCTTTCAAATACTTTTCATCATTATAAAAATTTTTTGTAATTGGAAGATAACCGCTTGCTTCAAAAAGTATTTTTTGAGCTTCTTCACTAATAATAAATCTAATAAATTCGAGCGCTTCCGCTTTATGATTCGAATAATCCGATATCATCAAATTCCAGCCGCCGATAATACTAGCCGGTTTACTTCCCTTAAAATGAGGAAGCGGTGCACGTTCAAATGTATTGGGCGGTACTTTCTTACTTAAAAAAGTTTCGTACCATCTGTAAAAACCGGGCCAGTTACGAAGAAACACTCCATCATTATTTAGAAAATGGAGGTCGCTATCAGTCTCTTTGTATTCAACCACACTAGGGGGGGAAAGTTTGTATTTATTCACAAGGTCTACCAAAAGTTTAAGTGATTTAATTGATTTAGGAGTTGTTAAAACAACCGAATCACCCTTGAACATAGACTCGTTTTGCGCCTCTAACATTTCTACAAAACTGCACATCAATCCTTCGTAATCATCCGCCGGAAAAATGTAGAAAGGCTTATTAAATTGCTTCATTCTTTCGCCTAACTCAATAAATTTTTCCCAAGTTATGAAATTTTCAAGCTCTTTTTTTACTTGCTGGTAGTCCGGTAGTTTTTTTAGAGCATCTATTCTATAATACATAACGCCAATATCAAAATAGAGTGGTATAGCAACTAATTGCCCTTTATAAAAACATGATTCATAAGCCGGATCTATAAACTGCTCGCGTTGACTTGACGTAAAATAATTGCCGAGCGGTACAACAAATTTTGCAAATCGAGGCACCCATATTTGATCAACCGAAAACAGATCAACACGGTCGCTTTTTCCTCTAAGATATCTAATTAATAACTCTTTCCTTTCGTTAGTGCTGAATTTCTCAAATGGCAGATCAATCGGAACAACTTCAATTTTCCCTTTATATAGTTCATTAAATTTTTCTATTACCCGTTTATGACCCGGGGACATATTATCTGCATAATAAATCTTTTTAAGAGAGCTTTCATTTATTAACAGATAATCACCAACCAATGACATAAATACAAACGCTGTTAAAACAAGAATTGTAATAGCCGCAATAGTGAAAGAGAATGTTTTAAAATATTTTTTCATATCAATTATCTAAGAATATCTTTTTTTTGTTTTTCTAAATATGTTTCCAGCCATGATGAATAATGCTGAGAAAAAGGTACAGCAAGCATCTGTCCTCCAAAACCGAATCTTCGTAAAACAACCATATTAACATTTGTAACTTTTGTTGAATTTAAAATAGGCTCATTAATAAAAATTCCTTTTTCATCTGCCAGCGCAGCTGTGACATTATCAAGAGCGATGTACATTTTTTCTGTACGCAATATATTTTTTATTTCATCCTTTGCTTCGTTAAACTGATCGAATTGTTTTGTAATCCCTTCTTTTTTATCAATTAGTTTTATAATTGCATATCCCTCATCTAATTTAATGGGACCAATTACATCTCCTATTTTCATTTCAGAGGCAATTTTTCCCAACTCGCCGTTTTCAGTAATCGGAAAGTAATCATACATCCCTTTTTTTGTCTTTAATTTTTCCCGTATGGTATGTTCGGCAGCTAATTCCTGAAAGTCAAAACCCTTATTTATTTGATTTAAGACAAATTCAGCATCTTCAAGATTCGATAAAAGTATTTCGATTATTTTAACGCTATCGGCTAATTCTATACTACTGTTTTCTTTTTTAAAAAATTCAACTGCATCATCATCTGTAACAACTTGTTCCTTAAAAATATTCTTCATCACTTCTCGGGATAAATAGTACTCTCTCCATATTTTAATTTCATTTGCAACTTCCGGTAGTTTATCATAACCTCTAAATATTGCTTCACGCACAAGCAGTTCATTTTGGATATAGGTATAAATGAATCCATTTAAAATATTTTTAATATGCTTAAGTTTAATTTCCTGAAAGCCAATATCGCTTAATATCAATTGTTGCAAAAATGAACCAAAAGAAATTGGATCGGATTTAAATTTTATAAATATTTTGTTTTTATCATCTTCGGTTAAATTCAAATTTCTAACCATTTCACTAATTTCTTTTTCAGTAAAGCGGAATCTTACTTGTTTAATTGTTATGAAATCTTTTTCGTGTTTTAATAAATATTCATAAAAACCATTTGCCAATTTATCGAACAATAACCGGTCTGTATTTACATTTACACCTTTAAAAAATTTTCTATAAAATTCATTATATAATTTATCTTCCGCTCTTTTTTCCAATACCTTTTTCATATTCGAAATATCCGGCTGTTCCAAACTTTTTTTAACCTCAGCTTCATAAACTTTACAGATATACCATCCCTCTTCTAATTCAACCGGCGGTGTAAATTGTCCCGGAAGTAGTTTATAAATTTCATTTTCCACTTCTTGAGCCATAGAGCCGAACGATACTTTGGCTGCTTCTTTCTGTTCATTTATTTCATTGCGTGTTTGTAAAATGGAATCGAACGATGCCCCGTTTAACAAACTAGAATAAATTTCTGTTATCTCCTTTTCGTCATTAGAAAAAATAAATTTAACCCGGAAACTTTTTAAGCTTTTTTGGTATCCTTCATTCATTTCTGAATCGGCTATAGCTATTTTTTCTTTCACTTCTTTATTGTAAATAACATCGCGTAAATAATGATTCTCTATAAATTTTATTAATGCGTGAAATTCTTGAGATTTTTCTATTTTGTTTTTTAATGGGGACTGAGCTAGTAATTTTTCAGCTAATAATGTGTAAACAAATTCTTTTTTAAGTTCATTTTGATCAAGCCCCTTCGGATTTGGATGAGGCATCATTTCGTATCTTTTTACAAATTCGTCTTTGGTAATGGAAATATTTCCAGCTTTTGCGATAATATCTTTTGAGGATTGACTTTTTACATTGGAGAAAGCGTTGAACAATAAACCGGCGGCAATTAATTTTATCAATAGAAACTTCTTCATATAAACCTTAAGAAATGGAATTTTATTAAAACAATCTACTGCAAGTATATCTAAACATGTATAAAAATAAAAGGAAAGAAGAAATAGCAAGAGTAACTTTGTATCTTTCCTTTGTAGCTTTTAATTAATTTTTCAATAATTTATCTATAAAAATTTCATTCCTACGGAATTTCCCTAGTAGAGATATATTAAAGTGAATAACAGTATTAAAAGATTGTATTTCCAGATTTAATTAACATTATATAACGTTGTAGGAGTGAATGAAAAACTTACAACGGTTCTTCATGGCTTAAACAATGGAGTGTCCCGAGTCCCCATACAAGATCTACTGAGTGAATACCAATCACTTCGCGATCTTTAAAAAATTCCTTTATTATGTTAAGAGCAATACGGTCATTAGGATCATTAAAAGTTGGAACAAGAACTGCATCATTTGAAATGTAAAAATTTGCGTAGCTTGCCGGCAGCCGCAAATCTTCAAAGTTGATCGGTTTCGGCATTGGTAATTCTATCACATTTAATTTTGATCCGTCTTCCAATTGTGCGCTTTGCATACGTTCAAAATTTTCTTCGAGAGGATTATAATTTGCATCTTTGCTGTTTTTTTCTCTGCATAGTAAAACTGTATTTTTGTTTACGAACCGGCAGAGATCGTCAACATGTCCGTGTGTATCATCTCCGGCAATTCCTTTACCAAGCCAAATTACATTTGTTATTCCCAAATATTTATTGAAAACTTCTTCATAATCTTTTTTTGTGAATCCCGGATTTCGTGTTTGAACTTTTCCATCAAGTAAACATTCTTCGGTAGTTAGTAAAGTGCCGCAACCGTTCGAATCAATAGCACCGCCTTCTAGCACAACTTTTTTATTTTGATATTCGGCTTCAATTAGTTTCAAATCCAAAACTTTGGAGAGTGATTGAGGAATATTTTTGTCTTTTTTCCAGTTTGAATATTTTGCCCATCCGTTAAACACAAATTTTACAGCTTGAACTTCATGCCCATGTTTTACAAATGCCGGCGATGAATCGCGCATCCAGCCGCGGTCAGTTTTAGTAATTATGAATTCAACATTGTTTAAATCAATGTGGGCGCGTTCTAAAAATTTTTGTGCCTTCTTTCTTTCTTCCTGGGATTGAACAATTATTCTAACCAGTTCACCCGGTATTATATTTTTTACTATCTCAACATAAACCCATTGTATCGGCGCAAACTTTCCGGGCCAATCTTCTTTTTGATGGGGCCAGCAAATGATTGTTGACTTGTGAGGTTCCCATTCAGCCGGTAATCGCAATTTATTTCCATTCATTAGTTATTCTTCCAAAAATCTTTTTGTTATTCCGCTATATGCATCAATTCTTCTATCACGCAAAAATGGCCAGTTGCGTCTTATCGTTTCTAAATGTTTTAGTTCAACTTCAGCTAATAAAATTTCTTCTTTGTCTTCTGATGCTTGTTCTAACACAACTCCTTGCGGATCGCAAATAAACGACGAGCCCCAAAATTGTATTCCATCCGAACTCGGTACAATTTTCTCCAAACCAATTCTGTTTGCTGATGCTACATAAACACCATTTGCAATTGCATGACTTCTTTGAATTGTTACCCATGAATCTTTCTGCGCTTTGCCGTAACGTTTTTTTTCTTTGGGATGCCAACCGATTGCAGTTGGATAGAATAAAACTTCTGCTCCTTTTAATGCTGTTAGGCGTGCACCTTCGGGATACCATTGGTCCCAGCAAATTAATGTACCAATATTTCCATATTTCGTTTTGAAAGATTTAAAACCAAGATCACCCGGCGTGAAGTAGTATTTTTCATAATACGATGGGTCATCGGGTATGTGCATCTTTCTGTATGTACCGAGAATTTTCCCATCGGCATCAATAATTACAGCACTGTTGTGATAAATACCCGGTGCACGTTTCTCAAAAAGAGGAACAATGATTACAACTTTATATTCCTTAGCAGCTTTTTGAAATGCTGTTGTTGATGTGCCTGGAATAGTCTCCGCAAGATCAAATGTTGATGAATCTTCCTTCTGGCAAAAATATTGTGAGCGGTATAATTCCGGCAGACAGATTATTTGTGCACCTTTCTTTACAGATTTCTTAACCCAAGAAAGTGTTTTTTTTAAATTGTCGTTCGTATCGGTACTGAAAGCGAGCTGCAAAAGCCCAATTGTGTATTTACTATTTTTCTGTTTGTTCATTGTTTGAAAAATCCTTGCTATAACGTATGGAAATATAAAAAAATATCAACTGTAAATATGAATGATGGTGCTGATTCAAATCACCAATGCAAAAATTGCAAGTATATCTATTACAATCAGCATCGGACTAACTTCTTCTTTTTTGCCCACTGCAATTTTTATAACCGTCCACGAAATAAATCCCCAAATAATTCCTTGTGTAATGGAATAAGTTAGCGGAATCAACACCATACCAAAGAATGCCGGAATAGCATCATCAAATTTTGTCCAGTTTATTTTAATAACGGGTTTCATCATAAACACACCGACAAGAATAAGCGCCGGTGCAGTTGCAATTGATGGAACTATAGAGAGAATCGGAGAGAAAAACATAAACGGTAAAAATAAAATACCGGCTATAATTGCAGTAAGTCCGGTACGACCTCCTTCTTCAACACCGGTTGCAGATTCAATGTAGCTCGTAGCAGAACTTGTACCCAATGGACCAGAGATCATTGTTCCGAATGCATCAACAATCAATGATTCTTTGATTCTGTTCGGATCACCGTTTTTATCGATAAGATCGGCGGCTTCTGCAACACCTATAAATGTAGAAATTGAATCAAACATATCTGTAAAAAGAAATGCAAAGATAACCGGCCATAGAGCAAATTGAAGTGAATTGATAAAATCTAATTTCATTATAATACTGAGATCGGGCCAGGAAACTAATCCGTTCCATGTTACCAATGTTGATTGACCAAAATTAACTGCGGATGCATCGCCATACAATCTACCAATTGGAATTGAGAGCAAAGTTGTGATTGCAATTCCTAAAATCAGAGCACCTTTAATTCTCTTTATTACAAGCAACGATGTAATTAACAATCCAACTATAAATGTTGTTGTAATCTCATCAATTTTTCCGATGCTAATAAGAGTCGCCGGATTATCAACAATAAATTTTGCATTTACAAATCCTATGAATGTGATGAACAAACCGATACCCGATGCAATTGCAAAACGGAGCTGCCGCGGAATCGCTTTTAAAATGTGAGTCCGGATATTGAAAACAGATAACAAAATAAAAATCACACCCGACCAAAAAACTGTTCCGAGAGCAACTTCCCACTTAACACCCATACCAAGCACAACCGAGTAAGTAAAGAATGTATTGATTCCCATACCGGGTGCAAGTACAATCGGGTTTTTTGCATAAATACCCATGGCTATACTTGTAAATGCGCTGACTAAAACGGTGGCTGTTAACACTCCAGAGAATGGCATGCCGGTATCTGCAAGAATTGCCGGGTTTACAACAATGATATACATTGTAGCTAAAAATGTAGTGATGCCGGCAATTACCTCAGTTTTAAAATTTGTATTCTGATTCTCAAAATCGAAATAGTTTTTCATTCCCTTTCCTAATTATTAGCTGTAAACTTAATTTGTTTACAAAAATTATTCATTAAAAATTTTAATAGATATAACTTATAAATTAACGGAAGTGGGATTAATCCTTTATTAATATAACCCACTATTGATTTTCTACCTAAATATTTTATATTGCGGTTTAGTTATAACAAAATTGCAAAAAGATATTCCAAGTGGTAAAAAAGAGAGAACATACCAAATACCTCCACAATAACTCCGGGCCAAAAGTCCGGATAACCGCTTGGGTTTGCCTACGTACAACGTATACGATTATTCTATAATCGTTAACTCCTACACATTTTTAATTAACGATTTTAATTAAAGATAATTTTAGAATTATTCTATACAGTAATACAATTTCAATAGAGAAGATTATGCTAAACATTGAAGAACTAATAAAAAAAGAAGAGCACGATGCATGCGGCATCGGTTTTATTGCAGAGAACAGCGGAAAGCCAACACGCAGAGTTATTGAACTTGCTATAAAAGCTGTTCGGCAGATGTCCCACCGTGGCGCATCCGGTGCAGATGAAAATATGAGCGATGGCATCGGATTGCTGGTTGAGATTCCGAAAAATTATTTTATACAAACCATTAAAGAAGAGCTCAACATAGAGATCAAAGAAAATACTCCGTTTGGAATTGCCATGGTATTCACTTCTGATAGTGAGTCTGCAAAACTGGAAAACTATTTCAAAGACTCTGCAAATAAATTTAATGTTGAATTAATCTGCAGAAGATTAGTTCCTATTAATCCCGGTGTGTTGAGTGAACTCGGTAGAAAAACCTGTCCATCAATAATTCAATTCTTCTTCAGCGAAATACATGATGATAATTATGATTTTGAAACCCGGTTATACATTATTAGAAAAGATGTTGAACAAAGAATTCTTAAAGAAGAAATGAATTCGTTCATCTGCTCACTCTCATCACGAACAATCGTTTACAAAGGAATGATGAAGGTTAATCAGCTTTCTCATTTTTATTCCGATTTGAATGATGTAGATTTTATTTCCCGGATTGCACTTTTTCATGAAAGATTTTCTACTAATACTATTTCTTCATGGAGTATGGCACAGCCGTTCAGAATGATAGGGCACAACGGAGAAATCAATACGATCAAAGCCAATAGATTATGGATGCAGACACGCGAAGAAACAATTCAATCAAGTTTTTGGGGAGAGAACTTCCATAATTTAAAACCGATAGTTTCCCAGACCGGTAGTGATTCGTACAGCTTTGATAATATTCTTGAATTTTTAACAATGAGTGGTAGAAATATTTTTCAGAGTATTATGATGCTTATTCCCGAACCGTACATTTTCAACAACGATATGAATGAAGATCTAAAAAATTTTTATATCTATCACGAAAACAATAT
Source organism: uncultured Melioribacter sp. (assembly GCA_964464825.1). Classification (GTDB taxonomy): domain Bacteria; phylum Bacteroidota; class Ignavibacteria; order Ignavibacteriales; family Melioribacteraceae; genus DYJK01. The sequence continues at coordinate 28,651 of CAYXKL010000001.1, forward strand.
TGAACCATGGGATGGACCGGCAGCTATAGTTTTTACTGATGGGAAAATTGCCGGTGCAAAATTAGACCGTAATGGTTTACGTCCGCTCCGTTACACAATAACTAAAGATGGATTAGTTATAATGGCATCCGAAGCCGGAGTAGTTGATGTTGAATCATCAAATATTCTGCTTCATCATCATATGAGCTCCGGAGAAATTTTTGCAATGAATCTTGACGGCTCTGGAATAATCTCTACAGAAAAAATTATCAGTATAGTATCTGAAGAAGGAAAATATACACGATTAATTCAGCAAGGATTAACGTCATTGGAAAGAGGTAATAACGAAGAAGAATTCGGTGAGTTCGGAATTCCTGAAACCGGTTTTGATAAACGATTACGAATAGCATTCGGATTTGAAAAAGAGGATTTAGAAAGATTTATTGAACCAATGTCTGAAAGCGGAAAAGAACCGCTTGGTTCAATGGGAGATGATACACCCCCGGCGGTTGTTTCAAATCAACGCAGAAAAATTTATGATTACTTCAAACAGTATTTTGCACAAGTAACAAATCCTCCAATTGATCCGATACGTGAACGATACGTGATGAGTACATTCCGCTATATAGGCAGTGAAAGCAATCTTCTTTCTGATTCCGAATTATTCCGCGGTGCAATAAGAATTGAAAGTCCAGTTTTATCTCCAAAAGAAGTTAGGATGCTTAAAGAAAAATATGATTGGTTCCCTCACAAGATTGTTAATTGTAATGCTCGCGTTGATCAATCATTAAAAGAAAAAATAGAAGAAATAAGAAAAGAATGTGAAGATGCTGTAACTGAAGGGAAAAAAATAATTTTTCTATCAAATGAAGGTTTAAGTGAAAATTATCTGCCCATTCCAATGCTACTTGCTGTTTCTGCAGTTCATCAGCATTTGATCAGAAAAAAATTAAGGAATCAGGTTGCACTGCTCTGTTTTTCAGGAGATGTAATTGAAGATCATCACGTTGCATGTTTGGTAGCATTCGGTGCAAGTGCTGTTTATCCATACATGGCTTATGAGTTAATCCGCGAACAATTTAAAGATGATGACTGGAAATTGCGGATGAGCAATTACCGCTATGCATTGGAAAAAGGTCTCCTTAAAATTATGGCTAAGATGGGAATTTCTACTATAAGCAGCTACCACGGCGGAATGTTGTTCCATGCAATCGGTCTTTCAGAAGAATTAATTAATGAATATTTCCCATCAGTAAAATCAACACTTGGGGGATTATCATTAGATAATTTAAAATCAGCATTGCTTGAAACAACACAACGCGCATTTAAAATTGAACCGGATTTGGAAGAATCGGGAAGATTTAGATACAGAAAAGGGAGTGAGCCGTATGGATTTTCGCCGGCTGTTTTTAAATCAATACATAATATTTCATCCGGTAAAAATGAAAAAATAATTGCAGAAGATGATGTTCCAATCTATGTAAGAGATTTGTTTGAAATTACCGGGCAGAAAAGTATTGAGATTGAACAAGTAGAGCCGGCAGAAGAAATTATCAAACGATACGGACTTGGGGCAATTTCATTCGGTGCAGTATCGGAAGAAGTTCACCGTGCACTTGCAAGAGCAGCATCAATATTAAATATCAGAAGTAATACCGGTGAAGGCGGCGAGCAGCCAGATCGATATAGTATTTCCAATCCGGATAAAAGTGAGAATTGCTACATCAAGCAGATAGCAAGCGGAAGATTTGGAGTAACCACAGCATATTTAACTTCTGCACGCGAAATTCAAATTAAAATGGCGCAAGGTGCAAAACCCGGCGAAGGAGGACAATTACCCGGTGAGAAAGTTACTCTTGGAATTGCCAACTACCGGTACACAACCCCCGGAGTTCCATTAATTTCTCCTCCGCCTCATCACGATATATATAGTATAGAAGACATTGCACAATTGATCTACGACATAAAGCAAGTTAATCCGCGTGCAAACATTTGTGTTAAACTTGTTTCTCAATATGGAATTGGATTAGTAGCAAGCGGTGTTGTTAAAGCCGGTGCAGATGTTGTTTTAATTAGCGGTAATGATGGCGGTACTGGTGCAAGTCCGCTTGGCTCAATCAAACACACCGGCTTACCGTGGGAAATAGGATTAACCGAAGTTCACCGTACTCTTTGCGAAAACGGTTTACGTAATAGAGTAATATTAAGAGTAGATGGCGGAATCAAAAATGCACGCGATATAATTATTGCAGCTATTCTAGGCGCAGAAGAATTTGATTTTGGAACATCTGCTCTCATTGCACTCGGCTGTGTTATGGCAAGACAGTGTCATTTAAATACTTGCCCGGTTGGTATTGCTACTCAAGATCAAGAGCTCAGAAAAAAATTCAAAGGTAAACCGGAAAACCTTGTTAACTATTTAAAATTTGTTACAGAAGAAGTTAGAAAAATTCTTGCTTATAATGGATTTTATTCACTTCAAGATATTATCGGAAAAAATGAATTACTGAAATCAAACTCTAAATTTCATTTATATATAAAAGAAAAAAATATTTCATTAGATCAGATATTGCTTTCTAAAAAATCTGAATTATATCACTTAACTTCAAAAATAAAATATAAGCCGTCGCTCATTAGAGACAATAAACATATAGATGAAGATGTTATAGAAGAAGTTCGGCAAGCTATAATGACACACGGACGTGCAATCGTAAATAGAAAAATAAATAACTCACACCGAGCAGTTGGTACAAGATTATCTGGGTTGATTTCGTTTTTATACGGAAATGGTGCATTTAAGGGTTACATCCAATACAGAGTTGAGGGATCAGCCGGACAAAGTTTAGGTGCATTCCTTGTTGAAAATGTAGAGGTGCGCCATTGCGGTGTTGCTAATGATTATGTTGGCAAGGGAATGAATGGCGGCTTGATCTCTATCCGTTTTCCAAGAGAAATTCGTAAAGCACTTGAAGGAAATACAATCATCGGGAATGTTGCTCTTTATGGTGCAACCGGCGGAGAATTATTTGTTGCTGGAAGAGCCGGTGAAAGATTTGCAGTACGTAACAGCGGTGCGGCTGCAGTTGTAGAGGGTGTCGGCAACCACTGCTGCGAGTATATGACTCGCGGAATTGTTGTAGTTCTTGGTCCAATTGGTAAAAACTTTGGCGCCGGTATGACTGGCGGTTCTGCTTTTGTTTACAATAATATAAATTCTATTCAAGGGAGCATTAATAAAGAATATGTTAGAATAACCAGGTTGGATAATGCAGATGAAGATCTGCTTTTAAAAACTTTAGTGAATCATAAATTCCATACTGGTTCAACAATAGCAGATGAAATAATTAGTAATTGGGAAGACTCAAGGAACAAATTTGTGAAAATTGTACCACTTGCATTGGATATTATTGATTTCAGAAAAATTTACCACGAGCAGTATAAAAATAGAATGGTACATGTGTTTAATGAATAGTTTTACATAGTAAATTATTAACTTCGGGAGAACCCCGACCTGATGATTTATTTATTAGCTGAACTTTTGTCAAATAAACAGCCCAAGAAAAATCTTGGGCTGTTTTGTGCACCCAGGGGGACTCTTCCAAAGGAATCCCTTCGGGAGAACCCCGACCTGATGATTTATTTATTAGCTGAACTTTTGTCAAATAAAAAGCCCAAGAAAAATCTTGGGCTGTTTTGTGCACCCAGGGGGACTCGAACCCCCGACCTGATGATTAAGAGTCATATGCTCTACCAACTGAGCTATGGGTGCGTTGCAAAAATAAAGAAATTACACCCTCTAACAAAACAAGCCCTCAATTAATCCCGTTTTTTGTATAATTCGATCAACAAAAAATTTCTACTATTATGCGCTTTAATAAATATCTACTATTTATATCAATTATTACTTCCCTTTTTATATCTGCATGCGAAAAAGAAAAAAGCTCAGTTAAATCTGAATTAATAATTACCGATGATCTCGGTAATTCAATATCAATAGAAAATGCGCCGCAACGGGTAATTACTCTAGCACCAAATCTCACAGAAATGATTTACAGTTTACATCTTCAAAAATATTTAGTGGGTAATACTCTATACTGCAATTATCCGGAAGAAGCTGCTGATGTTGAGAAAGTTGGCGATATGCTTACTTTCAATTTTGAAAAGATCGTTACCTTAAAACCTGATCTTATTTTTATAACCGTTGAGGGAAATACTAAAGAGACGTATGAAAAATTCAAAGAGTTAGGTTTAAAAATTTTCGTTTCTAATCCACGTAATTTCAGCGGTATCAAAAAAACCTATATGGATTTGGCTAAAATCTTCGGTATAGAATCGAGAGCAAAAAATGAAATTTCTAAATGGGATTCTGTTACAAATTCAATTTCATTATCATCTCAAAAAAATAAAATCCTGACCGGTGCAATGTTAATTGAAATTACACCGATAATGGCTGCCGGAAAAAATACTTTCTTCAATGAATTTTTAGAATTATGCGGTATTAAAAATATTGCCGATGATTCACCATTTAATTATCCTATTTTCAGCAGAGAAGAGTTGTTAAAAAGAGACCCAAATTTTATTTTTTATCCAACCTCGCTTGATGATAAACTAGAAAGGGTTATAAAAGTGTATCCCGAATGGAAAAATTTAAAAGCAATAAAGGAAAATAAATTCTATTTGATAGATCGTGATATCTTCTCTCGCCCGGGTCCTAGATTTATAGATGCATTACAGAATCTATATACTCTCATTCATCAGTAAATAATTCTTCATTTGATTCGGCAATAAAAATCATAGCGCATTTCTCACCTTTAAACTTACCGGTTTCTTTACATTTCATAAAACGTTCTTTAATTTTTTCCAGATTTTTGCTTTGCTCTGAAAAAACAAACATATCAAGTTCTTCTCCACACTCGGTACAAAATATTAATTTTTGTTTTGATTCGTTTTCATTATCAAGAAATGATCTTATATCTTTCATCGTTATCTCCTTTCGGTTCCCATTCTAAACCTTCACATGGCAGATAATCAATTTTAGGATGTTTATCATAAAGCAAACAGATAACCGCCGTTTCATCAAAATGTCTGCAAGAAGAGCAGAGTGAGTTTTTAACTACCTCTTTATTTTCATCCTGAAATATTTTGAATTGAATCATGGCTGGATGAATAACAACTCCGTAAATTGCCATTAACCCGAACCACCACCAGTATTTATATTCCATATAATTCTGCAATACCCATAAAACCGGAATTAGGAATGCCGATCTAATTATTGCCCAAAATATAATTCCGCCCATAATCTTTAACTAATTTTAAGAAACATATATATTGTATCGGGTACAGTCAATTATTTTCTATATAACCTGAATTAATATCAAATTTATAATCAATCTTCTTTTTATTTTTTATAGTGCTAATAAAAACTTATGGAGTTAAAATGAAAAGATCATACACTAAAGAATTCTTTTCACTTCTTTCTGCTGCTTGGAATTTACTTTTTTTCTTTTTCGTAATAATTTGCATGGGTGCAATTGTTTATCGTATAGATGGATTAAAAAACAGCGACGGTAATTTTGGTGATTGTCTCTACACTGCATTTGTAACATCATTTACAATAGGCTATGGCGATATGACACCGAACGGAACACTTGGTAAATTCACATCCGTTTTTCTTGCAATTATTGGCATGATGTTCATTGGAATTGTAATTGGGGCATCTATCAAAGCACTTGAAAGGTGCAAATAAGCTTTTGTTACATTATGAATCAAAATTTTTTGTAGTCCTTTCCGGGTGTTAATTGATTTTAGGGAAGGCAAACTTTAACTTTGGTTTAGTTGATGTATTAAAATAGATTATTTAAGAAAAACGGATGAAAATTTGAACGAACAAACAAAACCGGAAACCAGCAGCACGCCAAATCAACAGCAGTCGGTGCAACAGACTCAGCAAAAAAAACCTTATAGAAGATATTATAATAATAGAAAAAGATTCCGTCCGCCGGTAAGCGACCAAACTTCTCCACAGCAAAAAATCCAGAATTTCAGTTTTAAGAAAATATCAATTGTAATTCCGCTGCTGAATGAAGAGGAATCCATCCGTCCTTTGTACAACGAGATAAAAAAATCCCTAAAAAATATTAACTGCGATCACGAATTAATTTTTGTTGATGACGGCAGCACAGACAAATCATTATCTGTTCTGAAAGATTTAGCAAAGATTGATAACCGTGTTCATTATTTCAGTTTTAAAACAAATTATGGTAAATCTGCAGCATTACAAGTTGGCTTCAAACATATTACGGGTGATGCCGTTATAACAATGGATGCTGATCTTCAGGATGATCCGTCAGAAATTCCGAATCTTCTAAAAAAACTTGATGAAGGATTTGATCTTGTATCCGGATGGAAAAAGAAGCGTTATGATCCCTTTATAAAAAAATATTCTTCAAGGTTTTTCAATTTTGTGACCCGTATTTTTTCTAAAGTAAAAATCCATGATTTTAATTGCGGACTAAAAGCATACAGACGTGCAGTAGTTCAAAATATAAACGTCTATGGCGAACTTCACCGTTACATACCAGTATTGGCAAGCTGGAAAGGTTTTTCTGTTTCGGAAATAATTGTAAAACATAATCCACGCAGATACGGAAAAACAAAGTTTGGCCTATCACGCTTCTTCAAAGGTTTTATTGATTTAATAACAGTACTATTTACAACGCGGTATATAAAACGTCCGATGCATTTATTTGGATTTGTTGGATTGATAACAGCTTTTGCCGGTGTTGTAATCAGTTTGTGGTTAACCTATGAAAAATTATTTTATAACATTGGAATAAACAACCGTCCCATTTTCTTTCTAGGTATATTGTTAATAATCGTCGGTGTGCAATTCTTTGCTATCGGATTGATTGGCGAACTAATTGTACACAATACACAAGATGATAAAGAGTATGTTATAAAGGAAAGAAAATAGAATTACAACTACACTTAAAACAGATCTTAAATGTTTATTTGGTAATAGACTAAATAAGAAGTAGATACAGCACGTACACTAATAATTGCGTTGTAATTCCCAATACAAAAGTTGAAGAAGAAAAAACTTTAAGACTTTTATTCACTTCAATGTTAGAAAATTTAGTAACCACCCAGAAGTAGCTGTCGTTAGTATGAGAAAAAATCATAGACCCGGCACCCATAGAAAGTACAACTAATATCAAACCAATTTCCCCGGAAAGCTGAAGCTCATTAATCATTGGCAAAATAATAGACGAGGTTGTAATGATAGCAACCGTAGAAGAACCTTGTGCGGTTTTAAGTCCGGCTGCTATAAGAAAAGGAATAAAGATTCCCAAACCTGAATAAGATAAATATTCGCCAGTAACTGCACCTATCCCGGCAGCTTTAAGAATTGCACCGAATGCACCTCCAGCTGCAGTTATTAGTAAAATTACACCAGCATTTTTTATAGCTTCCTCAACTACTGATTGGATCTCGACATATTTGGATTTAAGATTAATAAACATGCTAATTATTAATGCAATCAAAAGCGCAATTGCCGGATCTCCAATAAAAAAAATCAATGTAGCTGCCAAGTTATTAGGAGCGGAATCATACATAATTAAAATCGATTTTGCTGCTATTAAAATAATCGGCAGCAGAACCGGCAAAAATGATAATAAAGGATTTGGTAATTGAATATATTCTGAATTTTGAGTTTCAGTTATTTTATTTTCATTTTGTTTAACAATTTTTCTCTCTACAAAAAGAATCCAAAAGAAAGTTACTGTTAAGGCTATAAGTGCAAGAGCCAAACCAATCAACATTAGTTTACCTAAAGATACTCCGATAATTCCGGCAGCCGCCGTTGCCCCTGGATGGGGTGGAATTAAACAATGAACCGAATATAAACTTATTCCAAGCAGTGATCCCATTATTGTCATAGACCGGTTTGTTCTAGCTGCAACGGACTTATTCAGCGAACTTAAAACCACAAATCCCGAATCACAGAAAATTGGAATACCAAAAATATAGCCGGTAATTGTCATTGCTATTGGTGCATTTTTATTACCCACTTTTCTCAAAATAAATTCTGCCATACTGTAAGCTGCACCGGTTTTTTCGAGCATGACACCGAGTGTTGTACCAAAAACTATTACAAGACCAATGGATGCAAGTGTATTCCCAAATCCTACTTTTAAAGTATGTATAACTTGTTCCGCCGACAAGCCAGTTACAATACCAACAGAAATTCCGGCAAGTATTAAAACATAAAATGCATTTATTTTAAGTTTAGCAGTAAAAATAATTATACAAACGATGCTTATAAAAAATGATATTATAAGTAAACTATTATGGCTCATTTATTTTATGTGGGTGTAAATGCGGCTGATGTAATTAAAATTTATCTTGATCACAACAATTAGACAAAAATAAGTTAATCTAATGTGTAAATTATCTTATCGTGAATCCATATTTCAAAAAATTTAGTTTGTTATCATCCGAGAATGGACAACTATTCTATCGGATTTTCTAATTGTATATATAGAGCCCGGTTCCGATCTGTCCCAGGCAATGCCTTGACCGGTACAATTAATAGGTACTATATCAACGAATTCCAAAACGGAACCTATTGAAGGAATTCTAAGAGCATAAAGTTCTGGTGCATCATGTCCGGTACAATAAAGTAATCCATCAGGTCCCCAAGATCCGCCGGAATTACTCATCATACCAAATTTTTCTAAAACTTCTTTTGGAAAAACCCAAGATTCAAGGTGCTGCCAATTATCATCAAACTTAATCAATGTTGTCCAACTAACATCTGTTTTGGATACTTCTTTCCATTTATTATAATGAGCAAATACCCCCCACCAATAACCATCATAATAATCAATCCAAGTACACGAACCCCAATTAATACCAAAACTAAAAGACTCAATATGTTTTAATGTTTCCGCATCCCATATTTCAACAGAACTAGTCATCGGAATTCCCGGATAGTTTGAATGTGCACAATAAAGTTTACCATTTATTATCACTCCGCTATCAAGATGAATGATATGGTTATTCTCATCGTTCCACTTTTTAACAAGTTCAAAATTTCTTTTGTTATACTTAGCTATTTCCTTTGTATCTATAACGTAAATATATTTTTCATCCACTGCTATACCTTGTCTTGCTTCGGTTGCTGAGAATTTTCTTTGCTCTACAATTTCTCTTCTGCTAAATATCTTAAAAGCTATTAAACTTACTAATATGCTGATAATCATACCTGAATATAAAAATGTTTTTTTGTTCATATTTTCTCCAGAAAAAAACGAACCATTATTTAATATTAACATGTGATAATACTTTTGCTATATCATTAACCAATATAAAATCTACACCGGATTTAAAAAGATATTTTGCTTTTTCAACATCATCTGCATAATAAAAATTAATTTTAATATTATTCTTTTTTAGAATAGGGATTAATTCATCTAGAATTGAAAACTCACGCTCTGTTAATTGAATAAAATCTGCTTTAATTCGTAATGTTTCTTCAATATAAGCATGCGGAGAATCTTTTCGATCCATACAGCAAATTATAAATGAGCTGTCAATTTCCCTTACGGCGTTCGCTGCATCACCATCAATGGCAAGAATAGCATTTGAAAGTTGATTTCTCTTTTTTAACATAATTGCAGTTTTAACAGCAGTAACTTTATCACTTTTAATATGAATGTTCATCCAGATATTTGAAGGAATAATATTCAAAGTTTCTTCCAGTGTAGGAATCTTTTCTCCTTTAAATTTTTCACCTTTCCATAATCCGGTGTTAAGTGCTCTCAATTCAGAAAAGAGAAGATCGCTTATACTTTTTTTATGTCCGGTAGTTTTTTCTAAATTGGAATTATGTGCAATTACAAGCACAGAATCTTTTGTCATTCTCACATCAAATTCTATCATTTGAACGCCTAGACGAATAGCTTCTTTAAATGCAGTCAAAGTATTTTCCGGGTGGGAAAATGAAGCACCGCGGTGTGCACATAATCCAGATTCAGGCAGTACTTGTGCTTTAAAGTTATAAATTTCTATCAAAACAATTAGAATTAAAATTTTGGATTTCACCACATCACTCTTTTGGTTTTGCATTCCAAACTGTTAAAGCCAATATCATTGAAAGTATAGATGCTCCGATCCAAAATACAAAAGCATTCTGAAAATTGTAAACCATTTTACCGCTTACAATTATACCACTGTTATCAATTAAAAATCCGCTTATCCAATCCTGTGTACCAGCTCCGATATAGCTGAACATTCCGATTAAACCTTTTACCGTTCCAGCAGTTGCTTTTGGGGTAATATCAACTGCTATCAATCCGGCAAGAAACACAATTAGACCTCCTATACCAAATCCAAACAATCCCATTGCAACTACATCAATCCATTTATTGCCCGGCGGTGTAATAAATAGTAGAACAACTCCGCTAGTTTGAATTATACCATAAATTAAAGTTGGAATATTTCTTCTGGAACTAAAAAATTTATCTGAGAAAAAGCCTGAAAATGAAGCTCCGATAAATCCCATTATTGGATACGCACCCATTACAAAACTGGCTTCTACCAATTCATAGTGTTTTGATTCTTGAAGAAATAAGATTGCCCAGTTGTTAATGGCATACCTTACAACATACATCAAGGCACTGCTGAATCCTAAAATCCAAACATATGGATTACGTAAAGCTTGTTTTTGTAATAAGGTAATATTTTCCTGAATAGGTTTTCCGGCAGAATAATCTTTTTTAAAATCGGCAACATGCGGAAGTCCATAAGTTTGCGGTCTATCTGCTAATGTTTGATATAAAACTAATGCAATAAATACACAAATAATTCCCGGACCAATAAATCCAGCACGCCAACCGAATGTGCTAACTAAAAAAGCAGTTCCAACAAAAGTTAATCCTTCACCAATATTATGTGCCCCAGCCCAGATACCATATCTTGTACCACGTTCCCTATTGCTGTACCATTGACAGATTGAAACAACGCTTGGTGCTGAACCTATTGATTGAAACCAGCCATTGAATCCCCAAAGTATTACAAAAAGGATAAATAAATTTGTTAGACCAAATAGTATATTTACCAGAGCCGAGAACAAAAGTGCGAGAGACATAAATCTTTTGATATTTGCCCGATCAGATAATATCCCATTTGTAAATTTACCAATGGCATAAACATACAATAGAACAGAACCAATAATACCCATATCTGAAACCGATAATACCCCGGCATCTAATATCGGTTTCTTGGCAACTGACAATCCTAATCTGCATGTATAAAAAAAACCATAACCAAGAATTAACGAGATAAATATACTCCAGCGTTTCTGTTTATATATTCTATTTATCTCATTTTCATCTTTTAATAATGGTTTATCTTCTCCGGTTTTAAAGAACAGAATTATTTTTTTCAGCATATTGAGCTCAGTAAAAATTATAAATAAGCAGTGAGTTTATTTCTCACTACTAACTACAGATAATGCTAACAAATACTTCTCAATATTTAATAATATTTTCTAATTGTTAATATTAATGTTTGTTGCACAGTAAGCGGTGAACAATAGCGTTCACCGCTTCACATGGAAATTATAATTTATATGAAATACCAAACGTGCCGTACGAATTAAATTTAGCCCATTGCTGAATCTTGGAATAACTTTCAGAAGGATCGCCGAATATTTGTATTTCTTCTTGATCGGTGAGATTATTAAGCTGCAAATAAATAGTAAAATTATCCATGATTTTCTGTGTTACCGAAATATCCAGATGATATTCTTTTTTGAAATAGGAATCATGATAAATATCTTCGCCTACTGACTGGAGAATATCATCACGATAATTATTTGAAATAACGAATGATAGACCAATTTCAGGATTATCATACATTATAGCAAAGTTAATAACATGTTCAGGGCTACTTCCCAAAGGTAATTTTCTGCCGCCTACTTCTATTTCTGCTTTTGTATAAGTATAGTTGGCATATATACTGAAGTAATTCAAAAACGGTACATTAAGGAAATTCAATCTTTGATTGAGAGCTAATTCAAGGCCATAAATAGTGGCATCATCGTCACCGTTGATCGGCATAGAAATTTCATAAATTTGAGTACCATTTTCAAACGGAAGTTCTTCTGTATGAACTGATCCAACAATAATATTTGACATTTTTTTATAATATGCACCGGCACTCAATAATCCTAAATAAGGAGTGTAACTTTCGTACATCAAATCGAAATTGTGTGAACTTGTTGGTTCTAGATCGGGATTACCCTTGCTTATTACTCTGTCATCATCATCTCTAAATTCATAAGGAACTAATGATTTGTAATTGGGTCTTGATATTCCCGTTGAGTATGCAAATCTTAAATTCATATTTTCAGTGAATCTGTAAGTGAAATGGATTGATGGAAGTATATTTGAATAACTTGCATCTGATTCAGATTTGTTTACCGATGCTACTGCAAGTGTTTTGTACTTGTTATTTGTATTCTCAAATCTTAGTCCGGCAAGCACACTGAATTTTTCAGTAAAATTTAAGGATGTCATACCGTATGCAGCCATTACTAATTCGGAAGCATCATAATTATCACCTGTTTGGTCAAGATATTCAGCTCTTGTAGAACCAAGATAATGTGTATCATTTGGGTCAACAATAACTTGTTCAAAACCAAATTCGCCTTCGCCAATTACATGAGCTTCGGGGAAATTTCTTAACTGTAATCTGCGGGCTTCATACTTAACACTTTTGTTAACAAGTTTGGTACCGAATTTTGCTGAATTGCTCAAGCCCATTAACTCATAAGGTATTTCTAAATTTACAGCACCCGAGAGATCGGAATCTTCTTTCATATTATCATCTACTCTAATTCTATTTAATGTTAACTCATCTTGACCGGAGAATTTTGAGGTAGGGTTAAACTCTTTTATTTCATCATTTGTAAAACCTGAAAAATCAAAATCTCTTTGAAAGCGGAAATATGTTCGTGCCGGCATATCTTCTAATGCTTTAATCCAGCTTAATGTATAATCTAATTTCAATCCGTCTATATTATGATTTCCACCGATCATTGCGCTTGTTAAAAATTGATCCTCAACTCGGTTTCTTGTTTCCTTTGTTTCAGATTCATCATCAATTATCCATTCATTAAGTCTTCTTATTTCTTTATCGAAATATCTATTGTGATTAACATTCAAATAGACTTTGTTAAATTCATCAAACTTATATTCTGTATTTAAGTTTATTCCCCAACGTTCTCTTAAAACATCATAATCATTTGAGTGCTGTGCAAAAATGTGTCCAGTGGTAATATCATCATATTCAAATTCTCTTAATGTTGAACCCCGGTTTGTTTTATAATAACTTCCGGCTATTAAAATTCCAAATTTGTTATCAAAAAATCTTTGTCCGAAATATGCTGATACATCAATTATATCATTCCCAAATGCATTAAAGTCAGAGTGCTGTATGTTGTATCCGCCACCTAAATTAACAGCATAGATACCTTCGTCCGGAGCTTGTTTCATTTGGAAATTTATGTTTCCTCCAATAGCGTCGGCATCTAAATCTGGTGTTAATGCTTTAACAACCACAATATTTTCCATTAAATCCTGATTTAATAAATCCAATCCAACTTCTCTTCCTAAATCAGGATCCGGTGCCGGAATTCTCTGTCCATTTACTGTAAGAGAATTATATTGCGGACTAATTCCCCTAATCTGTACTAATTCACCTTCACCTTGATCATATTGAATAGATACACCGGGAATTCTTCCTACTGTTTCTGCCGCATTTCTATCCGGGAACAATTGAAATTGTTCAGCAGAAACTACGTTTTTAATATTTGCAGAATTTTTCTGTTCATTCAAAGATTTTGCTTGACCGCGGGTTAATGAACCATAAACTAAAACTTCACCTAATTCTCTTGTTGTTTCATTCAGTTCAAAATTAACCATTACAATTTTGTTGGCTGATACTTCCACAGAAAATGATTTTTTTTCATATCCTAAAAAAGAACCGGTGATGGTATAGCTGCCTGGTTCTACATTAGATATAACATACCTTCCGTCTTGATCTGATGAAGCGCCGAATTTTGTTCCATCAACAATTATATTAGCTCCAGGCAAGGGTGTACGGGATGTAGCTTCAATAACTTTTCCAACAATTTTACCCGTATTTTGAGCGTAAATATTTTGGGAAAAAATCATTAGAAATGTTATTAGAGTAAAAATTAATTTAAAAATTAATCTTTTTGATGATAATCTAGTATTCAACAACTTCATTTAGACCTCCTCTTATATTGTGTGATAATTTTAAACTATTATTAAAAATAAAATGTTAATATCAATTCACAAATAATTGATTGTTAATTAATTATTGTTTTTTAACTGCAAATAATCAATCTGATTGCCGTTTACATCAAAAGTTTGTAGAGTGATTGTTTTATTCTTAACAGTTATATAACTATAATTATATAATATCTTAAATCGTTTATTGCTTTTCACTTTCCCGGAACCTGGTTTATTTAATGCACCGCCGCCGCCGGCTGAAACCAGATAATTTACACCATTAACATTTCCTCTATCATAGCCATGTATGTGTCCTGAAAAGCTGAAATCAACTTTATACTTTTCAAATAGCGGAACTAAATATTTTTCACTATCGGCGTAAATATCCTTTCTATCTAATACATAACTGGGCACATGACTGATAACAAACAGCCAATCTGCTTTTTGTGCTTCATTTGAAGATAATTGTTTTTCAAGCCAAGCGTATTGATTGCTTCCGGGTTTGAAATCTGTAAAGAAAGTCTTATCGGGATAAGCGGCAAGGGGATTATCAAGAAATATGAAAAAACTGTTTGAATAGCTAAATGAAAAATAGTTTTCGTGATCTGGTGCCGGGGTGGAAAAATTAAAATAATAATTAGGTGAATTAAGTTCGTGATTACCGATTGCACAATAAATTGGTTTGTCCGTTAGTATTTCTTTTAATGGAGTAAAAAATTCGGTATCCCAATCATTTCTCGGTCCTCTTTGAACAACATCACCACAGCTAATAATAAAATCAAATTTGTGATTCTTAAAGTGGTTAGTTATTTTTTTGTGACGTAGAAAATTAAGCTGGTTATCTCCATACAGAATAAAAGAAAATTCATCAGTATTTAATTTAGGAGTTGTAAATGTAAACCATTCACTTGCGGTTGAATCACACTTAACTCGGTAATAATATTTTGTGAATGGTAATAGATTTTTTAGCTTTATCTCATGTATTATTGTGGAATCTTTAATGAACAACACTGAAACATTTTTTTCGTTTGAATAATATTCAACAACAGAATTTGAATTTTTATTCGTACGCCACATAATCGTAACACTATCACCAAGCAAATTTTGTAAATACGGTCCGCGAGTAATTCCAAAAATTTCTTTCGGTTGGGTAATTTGATATCTTGAGAATAATGTTATATCATCAAAGAAAGAACCAAGATTAGCAATTGATACAAGGCCGATTTTACCTGATTGAGGATTTTCATTCACTGCAGATATTATTTTAGTATAATCAAGGTAAACAACTATCGAATCACTGTTAACAAATAGTGTAATGGAAAATTTACATTCATGCCATTCATTGTTTTTTAATTCTTTAACTATTATTGTTTCACCATTTACTTTTTTGTCCAATCTTATCGTTTGGCTTTGACTGGATAAGATAAATCTGTGATAATTATTTTCATCTATATACTTGAAAATTAATCCGATATAATCATCGTCGGTATATCCAACATTTGTTTTTAGAACATAATTATCGAATTTCATTTTGTTGTAGAGAAAAATACTTCCTGATAAATTACTTCTGCTGCCAACATCAGTATCTTGAATTAGATATCCATCTTCCAAATACCAATTTGATTTAATATTATTACTTTCATCAATCACAACCCAATCATTTAATTTCACTTCATTAAAATTATTCTGATAAAGAATACTGTCCTGAATATTTAAGCTGTAAGTAGTTGAATTAATATTTTGTGGATAAATGAAATTAAAACCTAACGATGAGATTAATAATAAAATGAATGAAGCCGTAATAAATTTTTTCTGCATAGTTCACTATACTTTTATACGGAATCTATAAATAGTGCAAAATACGTTCCAGATAGTTGTGTTAATAAATCATTATTTATTAAAGGTTTTTTTATTAGGCTGTGTTAACTAATGAATGGATTTCCCACACGGCCGTGGGAAATGTGTGGGGTATTGAAATCATTAATTCTTTCTTTTCATAACAAATTCTAGTAAATAACTATGATATTCTTTAGGTAAATTTTTTAACAAGGTGTCTCTTCTATCATCTACATTTTTGGAGTAAATATTATTTAAATATCCATAAATTTTCTGTTTTACAATTGCAAATAATACATCATCTTTCGATCCCACAATAATTTCTGCTGCTTTATCAATATCTCCGTTAGATTTATGAAGTGCTTTTAGACATAATCCCTTTAAATGATGTGAAAGAGTATGTGAGCCTTTTTTAAAACCAAGTTTTTCTTCACACAAATTAATTTTAAAACTATTTTCTCTTAAAACCTTCAACTTATTTAATTCAGAATCATTAAACTTTTCATCTAATAAAGTTGACTGGAATTCCGTTGCGACCGATTTATTAATAGCGGGAAAATATTTTGCAGAAACAAATTTGTTCCCCTCAATACGAGCACTTTCACAAGCTATCTCTATTAGTACTTTTAATTCGGCAATATTACCATCAGAAAAATTGTGATTACTTAACAAGTTTAGTGAATCATCTGTTAACTGAAGATTAATGTTATGCTTTGTACTATACAATTTCATAAAATGATCTGTTAACAATGGTATATCACTTCTTCGTTCTCTTAATGGGGGCATCTCAACTTTATTAAAACTTCCGCCTATTCTTCTATAAAGATCTTTTCTAAATGAACCTTCTTTTACTTTTTGTTCAAGATTTAAGTGTGATGCAAATAAAAATCTTACATCAACTTGAATACTTCTTGTTTTTCCAGCCGCCGGATGAAAATCAAGACCATCAACCGCTCTTAATATTTGAGCTTGTGTTTCCAAAGGTAATACATCAACATCATCAATTAATAATGTACCCCCATTACATTCTTCAATAATTCCCTTCTGCCCATTTTTATCAATACCAAAAATTCCGTGTCCCGGTCCATAACCAAAAAGTTTTCCTAAAATTATCATCGGGTCTGCCGCAGAAAATTCAGATGCTGCAAAAACTTCGTATGGTTTTTTTGATCTGGGGCTTAGAGTGTGAATAACATATCCTAATGCTGATTTACCTACCCCGGATTCGCCATAAATCCAAGTCGGTATATTCATCTGACTCATAGGGACTATGAATCTAAGCACTTTTAGTATTTTCGTATCACTGCCAATCAATAAATTACTGCGTACATATTTAAGTGCTGGATATTCTTCCTCATACATTTTTATTCTTTCTTCCAATACTTTATCCGGTTCCTTTTCATATTCATGGCGCCAATATGTAGCAAGTTCTTTTTTTGCCTCATTTAATTTTAAGTTAACTGCTTCCAGATCTGCCACGTATTTGTTAATTTTTTTATCTTTTTCATTTAACTCGGTTGCTAAATCAAAAACACCCATAGAAAGTGTTTTAATCTCGTCTATTTTTGATGGGATTATTTCTACACTATAATCTTGTTTCCCAATTTTTAACAATGCATTATTAAGCTCTTTCATTGGCTTAGCTATCCATTTTGCAAGTAAAAAAGACAAGATAATAATCCCGAGTGATAAAAAGAGAGCCAGAAACATCACACGGTTTTTAGAATTATTAATTATTGCTTCTAATTCTTTAGATAATGTAGAAGAAGTATCCATGAATTTTTTTAGTGATGTTCCGACAGATACCGCTCCAAAAATACCATACTTCTTATAGGAACCGGTTGAATAATATATAGGTGCATATGCACGTGTTCTAACTATACCATCAGTCTCACCATAAATTCCCATTGACTTCATAGTTGTTATAGCAGATTCACCTCTTTGTACTCTTTTAACTATTTCACTCATTGGTTCATTTGTATAAATATCTTTTAATCGCCAATCCATTTTCAATAAATTAATTGGAATAGTACCAGCATCATACTTCCATTTAGGCGTGTGTTCTGTGAGCGGTTCTACATGTTTTCCTTCTTTATCTAATCCGCGTATGTCCCATAATTTTTGATGTGCTATTATCCACCCTTCATCATCAACGATATAAGTATAACTGCCGGTTTTATACTTTTTAACAAAAGCATCTTTATCTATTATTTGATAATCAACAAAATCCATTAAATGGATGTGATCCAGTGCAATCAT
Organism: uncultured Melioribacter sp.; assembly: GCA_964464825.1. Lineage (GTDB taxonomy): Bacteria > Bacteroidota > Ignavibacteria > Ignavibacteriales > Melioribacteraceae > DYJK01. The sequence continues at coordinate 47,049 of CAYXKL010000001.1, forward strand.
GAATATGCCATTGAAACTTCCCGATTTATCAAATATCTTTTTACAAAAACGTATTACTCCATCAACCGTTTTTCCTTTCTCTAGCTGTTCTTGGCGACTTATATACCAGCCAGTTAAATGAGTTACATAAATGCTATCCGAGCTATTTTTAGTTTCAAAAAAATATGTTTCGGAACGATAGTTAGTTTGATTGGGATCGCTTACGTTTTTTAGCATCAATTGAGTAATAATTTTGCCATCAACTATTTTTATTTTTTCATTGCCGTATTTATCTATTAACGCAACTTCTTTGTATAAAGGTTTTTTTGTTTGTAATGAATTTAAATATCTAAAATTATCTCTTGAAAATTTTTTGTACGACATCGGATCTTGATTAATATTGCTTAAATCCAGTAAATCCGATTCACAGCTATAAAGAAAATCTGAAACCCTTTTTGCTAAGTTTTGTGCATATGATTTATAAAGCTGAGTCGTTTGTTCTTTAAATGTAGTTTCAATTGTTTGGGTTGCTAATTGCCGTGTATAATCCAGACTATAAATTGATTGGCTTATAAGAATTATTATTGGAATTAATGAGAATAGAGCAAATACTATTAACAGAACAAAAAATATGTTGATTTTAAACTTAAGCTTTTTAAGCATTTTTAATTGTTTTATCATTTCTTATTGGAAATCTACAAATATATTTTTACTGCCTCAAGAAAAACACAAGTTTAATTTATTATATAGTTTCCTAAAAAATTAATAATCATTATTTATTAATTAAAATCTTTGTTGTGCAATTCTTTGCTATCGGATTGATTGGCGAGTTGATTGTACACAATACACAAGATGATAAAGAGTATGTGATTAAGGAAAGAAAATAAATTATTCTGTGCTAATAAATAATCGTTAAGTGTTCAGTTAGAATAGCCGATCCCGAATAATATATTTCCGCCTTCGAACATATAATCTTTATATACTAAATCATTGTGGAAATAAGTTCCTTTAATATACAATTCAATTTGTTCGGAAAGATCATATCCAATTTTTAAACTAATTTGATTTTCTAAGTTGAACGGTGAATAAAGAATTTCAATTTGTTCATTATCATCTTTTCTTTTAATATCCCGTAAACAATAATCAACCAGCAAAAAAATAGAGAGTCCGTTAGTCATTAATTTCCCAGCTATCAATCTAATCGAATGTTCAAAAGATGGAGAATTAACTTTATCGGAAATATGCAGCAGAAGTCTATACTGACCATTAATTACAAAATCTTTTAAATAATCAATCTCTAATTCAGGACCTATTCTAAAACCCGGTATGTTTTCTTTTGTTTTAACAAAATTAGAAATAGTATCACCTTGTATGGTAAATTTCTCAAGATAAAATCCGTAGCCAGCCCTTAAATAGGAATCTAAAAAGGAATTTGCTTTCCCTTCAAAAAAAATAATATCATGATTTTGATCATTATCTGAATTAACACTCTGATATGCATAGCCAAGTAAAAATGAAATTGGAAAATTATCAAACCAGTAAACCTGGGCATTACCTTGTAACGAAAAAATATCATAGTTCAATTTGAATTCAGTACCGGAGACATTATTAAATTGTCTTTTGATATTCAATCCCCAATCGAAATCTTCTTCGTGGCGTACAAAATCGCTGCTTGCTCTAATAACAAATGTTGATAACTCTCTTTTTAACGAATAAAATTCAGGCCTAATCTTTATATCAGCACTAAATTCTGTTGCATCTTTTTTATATCTGTAACCTAATTTACCTTCAAGTGCTAACATAATATCGTTTTGATCAACAAGAAAATCTCCCACTGATTTGTAAAATCCTGATTCTGTATTTGCTTGAATGTTTATTTGTGCTGAAGTGTTAGTTAACAACAAGATTAAAATAATACCCGTATATAATAATCTTTGCACGTATTGTTTCACTTAAAAGAGTTGATTTTGTTTTTTAAGACAAGTCGATATTCGGCGAGCCGTTTTTCTACTTCACTCAATAATTCAGAATATTCCTGATAGGTTAAATTTTTATCTTTTGATTCAATCGAATTGCTCCCTTTACTGTTTATATCCGGCTGAATTTTAAAATCTAACTGATTAAGAATATATAAATAAGTATTAAGCTGGGTAATATCTCTTTCACCGCTATCGTAATTTGGTGTATTTGTAGCTTCTGTACCGTGTACATTTTTCTTTCCGCTTACAGCTAGTGCTGATCTATTAAATGTTGACCCGAGCTCAACTTCTTCTAAAAACTTTTTTGTTTTTTTCTGTAACTGGACTATTTGTTTAACTTCGCCGTTAATACTTTGAACTTGCTGTAATTTGTTCTCTGTTTCTTTTAAGGCTTCACTTAAATATTCTGAATAGATTTTTCTTTCTTCATTAGATTTTGCATCCCCGGGATTTAATGAAATAATTTTTTCTGGATTATATGATAACGAAGTAACTGTCGGTGATATTAGTATTTTCTTCTCTGTAAATGTTAAAATTTCTTTTTCGAGATTTTCTTTATTACCCGTATAATGTTTTGAATTCTGAAGTTCTTTTAATGAATCAATTAACACTAAATACTTACTTTCCAATTTTTCTTTCTTCTTATTTAAGTCTATTTCAAATTGTTTAATCCTTTTCTGCTGATCTTCGATCTTGTTAGATATCACAACTGATGAAGCCATCATTTTTTTAATCACGTTTTGGTCAGCATTATTTTTCTTTTGCTGATCAATATCACGTATGTGCTGGTTGTAAATTGATTTTAACGAATCATATTTATGATACTCCGACATTAGTTGATTATTTAAATCTTTGATTTGTAATTCCAGCATTGCAACGGATTGTGCATAACCGTTATTGTTCGCTGAAAGAAAAAAGAATAGGAAAATTATTTTTATAAAATTATTAATAGAATGATTTCTTGTAAAAATAAAATATTTTCTCAATTCACAATGCTGCTGATTCTGTTTCATTTCAATCTCATTACAATAGTTTAAACTTCTCAAGTTTATAATAAAGTAAACTTGTACTTATACCTAAATTTTTAGCCGCTTTATTTTTAACACCGCCAGTTTTTCTCATTGCTTCTATAATTAGATTCTTCTCAAAAGAGTAAACAGCTTCCTCTAACGGTAGATTAACATAGTTGTTAAAAACATTTATGGATTTGCCAAGATGTTGTGCTATTAATGATGCATCAACTTCATCTGTTGCTGAAATTACCGACAATCGTTCAATTAAATTTTCAAGTTCACGAATGTTGCCGGGCCACGGATAATCAATTAAAAGTTTTAATCCTTCTTTGCTTATACTTTTCGTTTTTTGGTTACTCTTGTTCGCAACTTTTTTTAGAAAATAGTTTGTAAGCTCTACAATATCATCTCTCCTTTCCCTTAAAGATGGTATGTTTATGGGAATTACACTTAATCTGTAATATAGATCTTCTCTAAATTTTCCTTCTTGAATTAATTTTTGGAGATCTTTATTTGTTGCACAAATAATTCTAACATCTGTTTTTAAGGTTTCTTCACCGCCCACTCTTTCAAATTCACCTTCCTGAAGAACACGCAGAAGTTTAACTTGCATAGCCGGTGAAATATCACCAATTTCATCCAGAAACAATGTTCCTTTATCTGCAAGTTCAAATCTTCCTTTTTTACTTTTGATAGCACCGGTGAAAGCTCCTTTTTCGTGACCGAAGAGTTCGCTTTCCAAAAGATTATCATTCAATGCACCGCAATTAATTTTTATAAATGGATTTGAACTGCGTCTGCTCTTTCTATGAATTGCATGTGCAACCAATTCTTTACCGGTTCCGCTTTCTCCCTGAATTAAAACCACGCTGTCTTTATCGGCAACTTGTTCAATAACTGTAAAAACTTTTTTTATAGACTCAGATTTTCCAACAATATCATCATATCCTGTATACAGTTCTTCATTTAGAATTCTATTATGCTCAAGAAGTTCTTCGATTCTCCGTTCGTTATTAATTTTTTCAAATACCTTTTTAACTTTCAGCCGCAGTTCATCGGGTGGAAATGGCTTTGTTAAAAAATCCGCAGCTCCAATCTGCATTGCTTTAACGGCTGTTTCAACTGTTCCGTATGCCGAGATCATTATTACTTCGGTTTTGGGATTAATCTTTTTTAATTCTGAAAGGACTTCAATACCATCCATCGGTTCCATTTTAAGATCAACAATAGCAACTGGAGATGGATTTAAAATAAAATTTTTAATTGCATCATTACCATTTTCAAATGCAGACACATTATAGTTTTCACGTTTCAAGCTTTCCGATAAACCGAGGCGCATTGTTTCGTTATCTTCTACTATAAGAATCTTTTCAGATTTCACTTTCAACTTCTCCGCTTATTATTATCTTAGTTCCATTATTACCGTCGCTGTCAATTTCTATCTTTGCTCTGTTTTCCATGCAAAGTTTTTTACAAATAGCCAGTCCTAATCCGGTACCGTTTTTCTTTGTAGTATAAAAGGGATCAAAAATAAATTGCAAATCTTCACCGGAAATTCCTTTTCCATTATCAGAAATAACGATATACCAGTTCCCCTTTTCTTCTTTGGTAGATATTGAAATAATACCATCTTCATTTATAGCATCAATTGAATTACCAATTATGTTTGTTAAAATTTGTTTTAAGTGCCCTCTATCGAAGATGATTTCTTTCTTTTTTAAATCTTTTATTAAATTGATTTTTTTTGTTCCCAAACTTCCTTTAAGATTTACAAATGATTCATCTATCAAATCATTCAGATTGCATATTTTAGAATTCACCGGCGCCGGTTTACTAAATTCTAAAAAGGAAGTTATTAATTTTTTTAATCCATTTATTTCGTTTATAATTTTTTCTATGTAACCGGTACTCAATTCATTTTTAATTAGATCCTCTTTTGTCAAACCAGCTAACAGTTCAATACCGCCGAGAGGATTTCTAATCTCGTGTGCTATCTGAGCAAGGATCTTTTCTCTCTCCTTCTGATTAGCTGCTAAATCGGTTTTCATTTTATCCAATACTTTTGCAAGATTATCAAACTCCCCTTTAACACCGATAGGTAAAGCAACTTCGAAATTCCCTTTGCCTATTTCTAAACTATAATTTGAAAGAACTTCAACCGGACGTGAAATCGATTTGGCGATAATCCAGCTAAATATAAAAGTTATTATTATTCCAGCGGCACCAATCAAAATAAATTTAACTGCAAGCTGATCAATCTCTTTAAGCTTGGAAGCACTAACTTTTATTCCAAGCCATTGATTTTCATTTAATCTATTAAAGCCCCACAAATACCATTTACCATCATCTCCTTTGAACGGCATTGATGTTGTAGAACTTTCAACCGGCAGCTCATATATTTCTTTCTCATTTATTTGTAATCTTTGCTCTCTTATTCCAGTAATAAAATCTTTATTTGAATGAACAATTACATTAAAGTTTTTTTCGAAAATGAACAGATCTGAATTTGGTTCAATTCTAATGTAACCGGAAAATAATTCATCAAAATAATTTCTAACAGTTTCAGTCGGGGGACCGATTTCCAACAGACCGAGATAGCTTTTATTTATTTGATTTGCCAGAAGACCGGTAACATTGTTTACTTTCTCTGTTAAATTATTCAGATACAAGTCTTTTACAAAAACATAACCAGTCAAAGAAATTAACACAACTAGTATTACTGTAACGGCACAAAATGTAATTATAATTCTAATTTTGTAATAAGAGCGGTTGAAAAAACTAATATCCTTTTTCATCAATTATCATACTTTTTCTGCTTTAAAATATGCTACATAAGTGCTAGTTACAATTAAAATCTATTTCCATTTATGTCATCTGAATAAATTTAATACTGATTTATAAACACTGCCTATTAATAAATTAGACATTTCTTTTTCTATTTTTAAATTATCAACATACACATCTGCAAAAACAATTCCGCCTACCATAATTTCCAATACTAATTCTCTGTTAGCCGGAACAAAAAGATATCTTTCAGATTCATAATATTTCCAGTCTGTGGAATTAACTTCAACTACAATCTGTTCGTTTTCATTCCCATCGCCATTCAACTTAAGAATTAAATGTGCTTGCTGAGATTCCTGACCCATTTTCGCCCAAAAGCTGAATTTATATTTGCCTTCTCCGGGTGAATCAAATTTTATGGATGCCGCCGGCTGAATACATCCACCTCCCAAATGAATCGAAAAATTGCCGTTACCTGATTTGGTATCATTAACAAAAGTATTTTTAGATAAACCGAGCCAATCACTTGTATCTGCTTGATTTTCAAATGAATTAAAATAGAAGACGACATTGTTCTGCCCGCTCTCTTGTACATTTGTCCCTGAATCTTTACAAGCAGAAAAAAGTGTTGCAAAAATTAACAACCCGAATAATTTATTTTTCATTTGTTCCCCCTTAATTTTTAAAAACGTGCTTCAAAGCTGAGCCACCATTGTGAAATACGAAAAAGATTTTCCAATTCCGGATCTACTAGTAAATTGATACTAAATTCTGAATTTATCTTTGAATTAAACTTTACAAATAGATCGGTATCATTTTCTGTGTATTTTTCATCTGCTGGAGAATACCGTTCTGCAAAATTTGATTCTTGTTTAACTACACCGTTTTCGTTTCTCTTTCTGAATGTGAAATATGCTATAGTCTCTTCATCTATATTCCAATTTTTTAACATTCTATTTATTCCAAGTGTAATCCCGAAATATTGATTGATAGTAAAATCTAAGATTACCGGAATCTGTATTGTCCAATATTTTGAGTAGTAATTCCATTCCAATCTTTTTACCTCTTCGAGAATAATTAAATTATTGTACTCGTTGTTATAATTGCCGGTACTTTTGCTATGGTATTCTGAATATTGATAATTAGTAACTGGTTCGGTAGTGTTTATTTCATACGATTTTGTGTTAACATAAAATCCGGCAGTTAGTTTACTCCACGAGGTTAACTCAGATACAAAATTTATCATTACTTCGTGATTATCTTCAAAGCGGTTACCGGTTCCGCTCCGATTATCGCTCACTTTTGATTGACCACTATAATCGTTTATATCGTGAATGTTGTTGTAAGTGTTTTCCCAGTGAGAGATATAATTTGATGTATCGATTATTATCGAGGAATTTGTGATATCTTCTTCTCCGTTTGTGTACCGGTAATAACCATTAATTGTTTTTCCTTCACTCGGCTTAAATATAAAGTTTAAACCGAAATATTTATTTGTTCCATCATGTTCCCAAGTTTGGCGGTTGAATGAATTAGAGTAACTGTTGCTCCAATTATTATATGTTGGATTGTTGTAATCATATTTATAATAATCAGCGGAAAGCAATTTCTGCTCAGCGATACCGTTTAAAAATCCGATTTTTAAACCGGCTTTAAATTTTTCTGTTAAATCAAACATAACCCCGGCACTGAAATCGGTATGACTGTAATCTTGTTCTTTATCGCGCTGATTTCTGTTTTCCCAAAAACTGTTATCAATATTGCCGTATTCATCGTTGTTAGCATTAAGATAACCTCCTTCTCTGTTGTGCGATACTGTGTTAATGTATACACCAGCACTTATATTATCATTAATTTTATAACCGGTAAAAAATGATAGAAGATGAGCTTCAGTTGTCATTTCATCTTTGCCACTATATCGGTCAACTATCGGTACATCGGCAAGTCCTTCAGCTCTATTTCCGAATGAATCATACATATAAGATGTATGGTAAATCCCGAATGGTGATGAATAGAATCCTTCTTCCCTTCTCAGCATTTGATATGTTGCACCGACATAAAAATTTTCAACTATGTCTTTTATCGGATTCATTAAAACTCCGAATGAAAATGTCGGTTCCGGTTCAGCACGTGTAATTGTAATCCACCGGCGGTCATAAATTGGACGCCACATCATATCTGCATAATACGGCATAACATAACTATTCACTACTTCTTCTTCGGTTCTGTCTCCTCTGAAATCAAGATAAAATATTGTGCTGTTTTCTTTGAAGTCGGGAAGCAAAGCTGGATTTAAATAAACATTCAAAAACGGATCATCAACCATTCCAACCGATACGTTTTTGAAATTCTTCATACCGAAAGTATTTAAGTAATGACTGCTGAAATAGAGATCCGATTTTTCGAAACTCTGCTCTGTGGTTCTTTCATTATAATATTGAGCTTGAATCAACGAAGCAAAAACAGATAGAATTAAAATTAGTTTTTTCATTTTTCCCTCTTATAAAGATGGGTCCATTATTTTACCGGAAAATAAAATTGTGTTTGTATTCTTTTCATAAATGAAGAATAAGAAAGGTCTATCAACGCGGAATACTATATCATCACCAATTGATGTCAATTCAAAACCGATTGATGTTACGGCAGCAGCTTCTGTGCCTTCTTCATTTACTTCAATAAAAGTTTTATGCTTTACTTCACTTATGAAAATTTGATCAACTTCATTTATACCTGAGAAATCTGCATTATAAGGATCGAATGCTTCGTTCATTCCCAATGAAATCAAATAGTCATTCAATTTTGATTCATACTCAAGTTTAAACTTTGGCAGCATTAAGGTTAGTTCTTGTTCAGTAAAATTAGATTTGATCTGTGAAAAACTTTCCGAAGTAAGATTTTCAATTAAATCATTTATACCGGTATTTCCGTTGGGAAGTAATACAATCATTTCATACGAATCATTGCCGTATGGAAGTTCAATTGCTTTAAGATCAGTATTGCTGTAATAGCGGAATTTATTTTTCTGCACCATCATTTTAACCGGTACATTTTTATTATCCGATACTTTGAAATAATCATCTATCGTTTTTGTTTCGTCAAATTGATAGTGCCAAGTCCCTTTGAAGTAAATCGCATTAATTAAGTACATAACCATATCGGGATCAATATTGTCAATAATTTTGTCGATTTTATTATTGGTTGCATCTTTTACCCAATCGTTAATCATATTTACAGTTGCTGGACTATCAAAATCCGCTTCTGTAACCTCAGCATTAAAAAAATCTCTGTTCACATTTAGAAAATCGGTTTTCACTTCAAATTCATTTCGATACCAAATTGAATTTGCCGATGTGAATTCAACATTATTATCAATACTTGTTAATAAATCATTTAAACTTTTGTATGAGTTGTTAATATCGGTTCGGCTCATATTGATCAATCCAAGTACATCTCTCATCTGTTCAAATGTCAGATTTTCCGCACCGTTCAATGCCATACCGAAAGCAGTTGAAATACTTAGAGGGGAAATGATAATATTTTTACCGGTTTCAGTTTTTGATATTTCTTTAAAAAGATTAAATCCAAAATTAGATGATGATGAAACAATCTGTTCTTCTGTTTTTGATAATGTGCGTACATTGTTGTCTTCCGGTTCGTTAGCATTGGATTCGCAGCTAATCAGGTAAATTGATATAAATACTAATAGTAATAACAGAATAAAATTAATCAGCTTCTCTTTTTTCATATTTTCCTCACACTCAATTAGAAAGACTAGTTTAGACAATAATTGTACCGAAGAAATGATGTGCAAATTGTAGTAGAATTGCTGTTTTTTAAATGAATCAAAAGAATTTGTTATCAGATTTTTGATGGCTTATCAAAAAATGTAATATGGATATTCAAAAATTCTTCCTCTGTTTGTACATCATTCATTCGCTCAAAAATTCTTATTTTTCGGCACACTAAAGGATAATCATAATGAAATTTCACATTGTCTCCGGTGCTTGCGGATTTGTAGGACGTAATACTGTAAAACAGCTTCTTAAACGGACTAATGATAATGTTTTGATGATCGACGATCTTTCGGTTGGAACTCATCCATCAATGTGGCTGCCCGATTTCACTTCAAAAAAATTTAAGGATATAGAAATTATCGGGAAAGAAAAGCGGCTTTTTTATTGGGAAATGGATTTCCGAAAATTTTTACAAAAGCTACAAGATGATCCGAACTGGCTCGAAAAAGAATACGGATTGAAAATTGAATTGGGAGATGCGTTTCATTTTGCCGCTATTGTAGGCGGACGCGCAAAAATTGAAGGAGATCCAATGGCTGTAGCTCTCGATCTTTCAATCGATGCTGAATTCTTTAATTGGATTGCAAAAGCAAAACCGGAACGGGTGCTCTATCCAAGTTCTTCCGCTGCTTATCCAATACACATGCAGACTGAAAGCGATGCAATAGCTCTTAAAGAAAGCGATATTAATATAGATGGAAATCTTTTAGGTATGCCCGATCTAACATACGGCTGGACAAAAATGACCGGTGAATTTTTAGCAAAAATTGCCGCTCGCAATTATGGAATTTCGATTGTTTGCATCCGCCCATTTTCCGGATATGGTGAAGATCAGGATTTAACATACCCAGTTCCGGCAATTGCAAGACGTGCAGCAAAAAAAGAAAATCCTTTTGAAGTTTGGGGCTCCGGTAAACAAGGGCGCGACTTCGTTCACATTGATGATGTGATGGACTGTATGTTCATTGCAATGGATAAAATTCACGACGGCACTGCAATTAATATCGGTTCTGGTAAATTGACATCGTTTATTGATCTAATAAAAGTCTTCAGCAATTTTGCCGGGTACAATCCAACTATCAAACCATTGCTTGATAAACCGGTCGGCGTTCATTCACGTTACTGCGATATGAGCTTTGTAAAAGAAAAATTGGGGTGGGAACCGAAAATTTCCTTGGAAGAAGGAATGAAACGCGTGTACGATGTTGCTGTTGAAAATCTAAGACGGGAAAAATGAAACGTGAAAAGTGAAACGTTTAAAATAAAATTCTCAACTCTCAATTCTCAATTTTCAATTGCACTATGAAACGAGTTATTATCTTCGGTCCCGGTCCCCAATTCAAAGGCGGTATTGCTAACTACACAACGTCGCTCGCCAAATCATTGGATAAACTCGGTGCTGAGGTTCACATCGTTTCATGGACACAAATGTATCCATCTATATTTCCACGCGACCTTGTTGATAAAAGTAGCAAAATAAATTTATTGGAAGGGACAAAAATTAATGTTCATTACATTACAAATTACAACCGCCCTTCAACCTGGAATCGAACTGTACTGCTAATTAAAGATTTTAATCCGGAAACAGTTGTTGTGCAATGGTCTGTGTCAATTCAAGGATTACCAATTGGATTTATTTCAAAAAAATTGAAAAAGCTCTGTAATTGTGAAATCATTTTTGATCTTCATGTAGTTGCACAAAAAGAAGTGAGCGCTATTGATGGAATAATGCTTCGTTATGCATTATCAAAACCGCATTCATTCATTGTTCATTCATTAAAGACTTTTGAAGAACTGAAGAAAATTTTTCCGGGCAAATCATTTACTCTTATCAACAAAGAACCAAGAACCAAGAATGAAGCAACCCAATCAGTTATTAAGCTTTATCACCCGGTTTATGATATGTTTACACCCGATCCTGATTTCGACAAAGAAAAAGTTAAGCAAGAATTGGGATTGCGTAAAAATGTGTTTCTCTTTTTCGGATTTATCAGAAAATATAAAGGTCTGCACAATGTAATCAGATCATTTGCAAAACTTGCAAATGAGAGAGATGATGTTTCTCTATTAATTGTCGGAGAATCTTTCTGGGAAACTCTCGATCCTAAAAAACTTTCTACAAAAATTAAAAAGAATCTCTTCGGTGTGATTAAGAAAATATTAGTAAAAAAAGGAGACGACGAAACGAATTACCGTCCGCTTGAATTAGTTGACCAACTTGGTATAAAAGATAAAGTTGTAATAGTGAACCGTTATGTTGGCAATGAGGAAGTGCACAAATATTTTCAAGTGGCGGACTGCAACGTTTTGTTTTATCTTGTTGCAACACCTTCTGGAGTTGAATCGATAGCATATAATTTTAAGCTACCCACAATTGCAACACGGGTGGGACATTTTCCGGAAACAATTAAACACGGATACAATGGCTATCTTGCCGAGCCGGAAAATATTGAATCGATGTATAATGTAATGAAAGAGTTTCTAAATAATCCAATACCGCGTGAACGAATTGAAGAGCAAGCAAAAAATATGAGCTGGGGAAATTATGCACGGGTTATTTTAAATTATTAACTCTGCGTGAAAATCTTTTTATGCATCCATGCAAAGAATCCGCCAAAGGCGGTTCGTAAAGGAAAAAGGAGATCAAATGTCAAAACAAAAAAATATTGCCAAACAAAAAACAAATGAAATCGGTTTTTCGTTTGATAAAATTATTCCTCAAAAATATCAGACACCGATTTTATTACTTCTCCTTTTTATAATAATAATTCTTTTTTTCTCACCAATCTTTTTCAGCGGAAAGACTGTTGCTTCGGGTGATTTAATCCAGGTAAAAAGTTTGAGAGAATATGCTCTAAAAGAGCGTGATGGATACTCACTCTGGAATCCGTATATTTTCTGCGGTATGCCGGCTGTTGTTACTTCGGCTTCGCCCCGCTGGTTCGATTTAACTTCAGCACTTTATTCTATTACAACATTAGCTCTGCTTGAAGTCGTAAACGATTACAGCGTTACTTACACACTAAGTTTTGTAATACTCGCTTTTTCAACTTTCTTTTTAATGAGAGGATTTGGATTAAGCCGTGGTGTTAGTTTTCTTACAGCCGCCGCAGTTACATTCAGTACCGGCATAAGTGTTCTCTTTTTTATTGGTCATATTACAAAATTGAAAAGTCTTGCTGTATTTCCTTTTATTTTAATGATGCTTTTCCGTTTTCAAAAAGAAATTAAAATTCTCGATATTCTTCTTTTTATTCTCGGCATACACTTATTAGCGCTCGGAGCACATGTTCAAATTGTATTCTACTTTTTATTAACAGTAATTATATACTTCATCTATTACTTTATCCGTTCGTTTGTTAAAAAAGACAAACCGCTTCAAAAACAATTAATGAAATCTTTAGGAGTTTCCATAATTGCCGGTGTTATAGCATTGATGATGTCTTATGATACATATTCACAGCTTTACGAATACAAACCATATTCAACAAGGGGAACTAAAAGTATAACAGAGATACAGAACCCTGATAAACCTTCACAAAGCAATTCATACGAATACAACACAAGCTGGTCATTTTCACCAGGTGAAGTTTTAACTTTTATTGTTCCATCATACTATGGATTTGGTAAATCAACTTACAAAGGACCGTTAACAAATAATCAGGAATATGAAGTAAACACTTACTTCGGACAGATGCCATTTGTAGATGCCGCTATGTATATGGGCGTGGTTGTATTTGCGCTTGGATTGTTCACTCTTTTTGCAAACTGGAGAGAGCCGCTTGTTCAATTATTCGGAATCGTTATTGTTCTCTTTATTCTTATTTCGTTCGGAAAAAATTTTCCGGTGATCTATAATCTATTGTATTACTATTTCCCATTGTTTGATAATTTCCGAGTTCCATCGATGATTCTTCATGTTGTGCAGTTAATCTTTCCGCTTCTTGCCGGTTTCGGTGTGATGAAAATTCTTTCACTCAGAAATGAAAAAAATCCGGGTATAGAAAAAGGATTGAAGAACACTGCAATTGTGTTCGCCGTTCTTTTCGTTCTCTCTTTATTATTAACTTCATCTATTGATTCGTGGTTCAAATCCAGAGTTACAAATTATGCATCAGCACTTGGAAATCAACAAGAATCGCAAATGTTTTCTGCCCTTGCCGATTATATGTCCGGCATGTTTACCGGTGACCTTCAAATTGCATTAGTACTTCTCGCATTAACATTCGGAGTTAGTTATGCTTATGTTGTTTCAAAAATAAATAAAGAGTTATTAATAGTCGGTTTATGTTTATTTATTCTTTTTGACCTTTTCAGAATCAGCAGCCGCGGTGCTTCATACGCTGACGTTTCTGTTATTAACGAAAGATTCAAAGAACCGCATTATATTTCAGTTATCAAACAACAAAAAGAAAAAGATCCGTACCGGATTTTGAATTTGAAACAAGATGGTTCAATGGGCACATTATCACAAAATTCAAATTTTAATGTTTACTTTTTACAAGAGGATTTCTACGGGTACTCCGCAGCAAAACCAAGAAGCTATCAGGATTTAATGGATATAGTTGGACCTGTGAACGTTACACTTTGGAGAATGCTCGGCGTTAAATATGTAGTAACGGATAGACCTTATAATCCGGATGGTTTCTCTGCAGTACATCAGTCGGAAAAAACATTTGTATATAAAAACGAAAAAGCATTACCGCGTGTTTACTTTGTTGATAGTGTTGCACAAAAATCCGCAGCGGAAATTTTAGATGAAATAAAAAATGATTCATTCGACCCGAAAAAATTGGCGTTTGTTGAAAATCTCGACTTTCAAATCAGCAGAACAGATTCATCCGCTTCTGCTGCAATAATGAGTTACAAAGATGAGTTTGTTTCAGTTGATGTAAATGCAAATGCAAATAACTTTTTATTCTTCGGTACTACGTTTATGCCGGGATGGAAAGCGTATATCGATGGAAGCGAAACAAAAGTTTACAAAGCTAATCACGGATTTCAAGGAATAGTAGTACCACAAGGGAAACACAAAGTTGAATTCGTATATGAACCGGCTGGATTTGTTATCGGGAAATATCTTTCTCTCATCTTAAATATTTTAGTGCTTGGAGGTATCGTTATAATATTTTTTGTTCAAAAAAGAAAAACTAAAACTTCTTAATGAAAGAAAAAGTATTTGGTACATTAAAACATTCTGCCATTTACAGCATTGGTAATATTGCCCTCAAAGGGATGGGAATAGTTACACTCCCTATTTACTTAAACTATCTCACTAAAGCAGAAGTCGGTACTTTCGGATTAATTGATATAACCATAAATATCCTTGCCGAGATATTAATACTTGGACAAGCTAATTCAATAATATTTTTTAACAATAAAAAAGAGTACGAGGATAAAAGAGGTTCCGTACTATACACCATTACAACGTTTGTTATCTTAGTAAATCTTTTATTTATTCTAGCTGCCGAACTTTTCGGAATTTCTGTTCTTTCTTCTTCAAAATCAACACAAGATTTAACACGTTTCCTTCCATTTATTATCTACATCAGTTTTATACGGGTAATGAATAATTTATTTCTAAATAAATTAAGAGCTGATGAGCAATCCGTATTCTACACAGTAATAACACTTATTAAAATTATCACTTTTATCGGATTGATCTTTTACACTGTAGTTTACTTAAAATTATCTGTATATGGTATAATGTATTCCTATCTGATTAGCGAGATGTTTGTACTTGTATCATTACTTCCGGGAATGATAATAAAAATGAAACCGGTAATTGAAAAAACTGCGTTGAAAGTGGCATTAAAATTCGGCACTCCTCTTATTTTCAGTTCAATCGGAATTATGATTTTAAATTTAAGCGACCGGTACTTGATTAATTTTTATTTAAATCTGGAAGAGGTTGGAACGTATGATATAGCTTATCGCATTGCCGGGATAGTAAATATGTTTTTGATATTGCCTTTCAATCAAGCAATGCTGCCTTCAGCTTTCAAAGTTTATAGTGAACCCGGAAACAACCGTTATTTAAGTAAGCTTATGACTTATATGTGCTATGTTATTATTTGGGGCGGTCTGGCAATTTCTGTTTTCAGTGAAGAAATAATTTTAATACTTGGCAATGAAAATTATTTAACCGCAAATATGTATATCCCATTAATTGTACTCGCTTATATTTTTAGTGCTATGAGGAATGTTGCATCTAATGGACTGCTGTTTGCACAAAAGACTTTTTTGATTGCACTGATTACAGTTGTCGCCGGAGTTCTGAATATCTGCCTCAACATAATCTTTATTCCCATCTATGGTACCATTGCAGCAGCTTACACAACTTTAATTTCATTTTTCATTTTTTATATCGTTACATTTTTAACTGCTGACAAGTATTATAAAATCAGTTATGAAAATTTCAAGATATTTAAAATGATAATGCTCGGTATATTCTTGTTTGTTGTTCAAGAATTTATTCTTTTCGATAATTTTTTCTTAATGCTGTTAGAAAAGTTAATACTTGTTACAGCGTTCCCCTTTCTTCTCTTTCTAATTAGATTTTATGAAAAGATAGAACTCGAAACTATTAAGTCCAGTTTCAAATCTTTAAAAAGTCCGGGACAAATAATTAAAAACTTGCTGAATCGATGAAGCCAAGAATATCAATAATAATATGTACATACAACCGTGAGAAGTTTCTGCCGAAAGCCCTTGCCTCGCTTGTCAATCAAACTATTCCTAAAAATGAATACGAAATTGTAATTGTAAATAATAACTCAACCGATAATACCGAGCAGATCTGCAAAGAATTTATTGCACACAATTCTGCACTCAATGTAAAATATGTAGTTGAAAAACAAAAAGGTTTATCGGCGGCTCGTAATAGAGGAATTATTGAATCATCATCCGACTTATTTGCATTTATTGATGACGATGCAGAAGTTGAGAATAATTATCTCGAAACTGCAATCGAATTTTTTAATCAGTACCCAACTGTTTCTGCAATGGGCGGGAAAGTAATTCCTGTTTATGAAACCGGAAAGGAACCATCGTGGTTATCACCTCCGTTGTGGGGACTCGTAACAAAAGTCGATTGGGGTAACAAAATAAGAAAATATCCGCCGAGCAAATATCCAGCCGGTTGCAGTATGGTTTTTAGAAAATCGGTTTTCAATCACACCGGAATGTTTAACACTGATCTTAATTTACGAAGCGATGACAAATACATTTTCCGGCAGCTAGAAAAATTTGGAATGGAATTTTTATACTATCCCAAGCTTGTTGTGAAACATAACATTGATGCATACCGCGTAAAGCTTGAATCGGTAAAAAAGATTTCACTTATTGTTGGTGCAAGCGAAAGGATGAGATTGAAAAATGCCGGTCTATTAATAAATTTTAAGAAAGTTGCTGAGTACAAACTGAAACTATTTGCTGCTTTAGTGATTGCTCTTTATTTTAGTTTTAAGTTTCAATTCAAGAAAGCAGAATATATAATTAGAAACAGATGGTACACATTAATCGGCTATTTTAAAAAAGATATCTTATGAATAAATTTCAACAATTTATTACAGAATTATTTCAGACATTGTTTTCACTTGTGAAGATTATTCTCCTTTCAAAATTTTTTGTTTCTTTGAAAAAGTATGGATCAACCGATGAAGAAGCTGTAATACTTGCCAATGGTCCATGTTTAACTAAAGACCTTGAATTGAATTCGGATTTCATCTCTGTGCGAAAAAAATTTTGTGTTAATTTTTTTGCTGTGGCAAAAGAATATGAGGAACTCAAACCGGAATACTACATTTTAGCGGCGCCGGAATTTTGGCTTTCAAAAACAAGCGACTACTTCAAACAGAAGAAAGTTGAATTGATAAAAAGTTTAGTTGAAAAAACTAAATGGAATCTCATTCTTTTAATTCCTTTTCAAGCTAAGAATTCCAACTTCCACAAAAATGTTGAATTAAATAAAAATATTAAATTCGTTTTTTATAATAATACTCCAGTAGAAGGTTTAAGTATATTCAATCGTATCTTTTTCAAATTGAATCTCGGAATGCCTCGTCCCCATAATGTTTTAAATCCATCAATTTTTTTAGCTCTGAATCTCGGATTTAAAAAAATATTTATCTTTGGCGCAGATCATTCATGGCATGAAGAAATTAAAGTGGATCAGGGCAATAAAGTTTCTGTAAATCACCAGCATTTTTATGATACGGGCACTGTTCAAATGCCAATGTACAAACTTGAAGGGGAACAATATTTCATCCACGATATTTTCCGTAAGCTCCATTTTGCATTTAAGGGCTATTTTGTATTAAAATATTATGCTGATCATTTAAATGCAAAAATTATAAACGCCAGTTCTAAAAGTTATATTGATGCGTTTGAAAAAATTGCTCTAAAATAACGTCTAATTCAATCCGGCTCTCTATCCAACAGACAAATAAATTTCATAAATTCGCTTAAGATAAAACGAGGAATTATGAACGGTAAAACTATCCTAATTACCGGCGGAACCGGATCATTCGGTAAAAAATTTATTGAGACAGTACTTAAACGATACAATCCAAAAAAAATTATTATTTACAGCCGCGATGAATTGAAACAGTTTGAAATGCAGCAAGATCCACGCTTCCATAAGAATGGTGTTTTGATGCGCTACTTTATAGGCGATGTACGCGATGAAAAAAGATTAACTATGGCTATGACTGATGTTGATATTGTAGTTCATGCTGCTGCATTGAAGCAAGTTCCGGCAGCAGAGTACAATCCATTTGAAGCGGTTAAGACAAATATAATAGGCGGACAAAATGTAATTGATGCAAGTTTTGCGACTGGTGTTAAAAAAATTGTTGCACTCAGTACGGATAAAGCTGCCGCACCAATCAACCTTTACGGCGCAACAAAACTTACATCTGATAAACTTTTTATTGCGGCAAACAATTATCGCGGTGCACGCGATATAAAATTTTCTGTCGTCCGGTACGGAAATGTAATGGGAAGCCGCGGATCGGTAATTCCATTCTTTATTGAAAAGGCAAAAACGGGTACGCTTCCAATTACCGATGAACGGATGACACGTTTCAATATTACGCTTCAAGAAGGTGTTGATTTTGTTTTAATGGCACTCGATATAATGTGGGGCGGTGAATTATTCGTTCCGAAAATACCATCGTACAAAATTTTGGATCTCGCTAAAGCAATTGCACCAAATGCAAAAATCGAAAAAGTGGGTATTCGTCCCGGTGAAAAAATCCATGAAGAGATGATAACAGAAGCTGATGCGCTCAATACTATTGAATTTGAAAAATATTTTGTAATTCTACCATCTGTTCAGCTTGGTGAAACTCCGGCATTGAAATTATGGGATACTGAAAAATTCAGGATGTCAAGTAATAGTCAGCCCGGTAAATTCTGCGACTTCGGATTCAAATATAACAGCGGCACAAATCCATGGTTTCTTTCTGTGGAGGAATTGAAAAGTTTGATCAATAATAATTTGTGATTAGTGGTTAGTGATTGGTGGTTAGATTGTGTTCTGGTTATCGGTGCTTCGGTTGTCAGTGTTTTAGTTATCGGTTATCAGTTATCTGGTAGAATGGTGAGAGATGGAGAATAAAATAAAATCATTTGAGGATTTAGAAATATGGAAACTATCACATTCACTAGTGTTGGAGATTTATAAAATTATAAAATCATTTCCAAAAACTGAAAATTATATTCTTACAAAGCAGATAATTAGATCAGCGCAATCTATTCCAGCAAATATTGCCGAGGGCATGGGAAGATTTTCTAAAAAAGAACTAACTCAGTTTTTGGTTATCGCCAGAGGTTCAGTCGAAGAAACTAAATACCATTTAATTTTTGCTAAAGATTTAGGTTATATTGATGTAAATATTTTCGAAAACTTAAAAAACAATTACACTCTTTTAGGAAAAAAGATTAATTCATTAATCTCTTCTATCAAATCCAAATGAAAAAGAAAAAATCAAATATTTCAACCAGATCAACTTATAATCGACAAACAATAACTGATAACCAGAACACCAACAACCGACCACCGAAAATCTATTATTACGGTAAACAAACAATAGATGATTCCGATGTTGCACATGTTGCAAAGGTTTTAAAATCGCAGTTGATTACCCAGGGACCGCAAGCACAAAAATTTGAGGAAGAACTTTGCAAATATTTTGGAGCCAAGTATGCTTCTGTTGCTGCAAACGGAACTGCCGCTCTGCATCTTATTGCTTTAGGATTAGGATGGAAAAAAGATGATATAGTAATCACTTCTCCAATTACCTTTTTAGCAAGTGCCAATTGTGCAATTTACGTCGGTGCTAAAGTTGATTTTGCAGATATAGATCCGAAAACATATACAATCGATCCCGCCAAGCTCGAATCGAAACTGAAATTTTATGAATCGCAAAACAAAAAAGTTAAAGCAGTTGTTGCTATTGATTTTTCCGGTCATCCATGCGATTGGGATTCACTTCTTCTATTAAAAAAGAGATATGGTTTCCAATTGGTTAACGATTTCTGCCACGCACTCGGTTCGGAATATAAAGGCGATCTACAGTTTGCAGTTAAATATGCCGATGCTGTCAATCTCAGTTTTCATCCGGTTAAACATATTACAACTGGAGAAGGTGGAGCCGTTCTAACAAACAATTCTGATCTTGATAAACGCATAAAAATTCTACGCACTCACGGGATGACTAAAGATGATGCGATGCTCGAAAAGAATGATGGTCCATGGTATTACGAAATGCACGAGCCCGGATTTAATTACAGAATTACAGATTTTCAATGTGCGCTTGGAATCAATCAACTTAAAAAAATAAATAAGTTCGTAGCCAAACGAAGGAGTATAGCACAATTTTATGATAAGTTTTTTTATGGTAAATCTGACTACATTATTCCAACCGTTTCTAAAAAAGTAAAACATGCATATCATCTTTATCCGCTTCAAATAAAATTTGATGAATTGAAGATTGATAAAAGTGAGTTTTACAACAGACTGAAAGAGAACGGAGTGGTATTTCAAGTTCATTACATTCCCGTTCATCTGCAACCATATTACAGAAATACCTTTGGATTTAAGCCTGGTGATTTTCCGATAGCAGAAAAATTTTATGAAAGAGAAATATCAATTCCAATCTATCCATCACTAACAAAGACAGATTTAAAGTTTATCACATCCGCAATTGAAAAAACATTAGCAAAGATGAAATGAAAGTTTCGATTATCACAGAAGGATTCCAAAATACGGGTTATGGACACATAACTCGGTGTCTCTCTTTATGTCAAGCTTTTGAAGAGAGAAATATTTATCCATCTCTTTTTATAAACGGTGATGAAACTTCAAAGGCATTTGCACCGGGCAAACAAATAAAATTGATTGATTGGCTCCAAAATCCTACAAAGCTGATTGGCGATATTAAGAACAGCGATATTTTAATTATCGATTCCTATCTTGCCGGACGAGAGCATTATGAAAATTTTTCAAAGCTTGCTATTCTTTCATTATATATCGATGACAATTTAAGAATCGATTATCCAGATGGAATTATTTTGAACGGAACAATCAATGCTGAAAATTTCCATTATAAAAAAGAATCGGGAAAAGAATTTCTGCTTGGTTCAAAGTTTATTCCAATAAGAAAAGAGTTCTGGAATTTACCACCGAGAAAAATCAATCAAGAACTCACCTCGATACTTATCACGTTCGGTGGACAAGATATAAAAAATTTAACTTTACCTACTGTGAAATCTATACACGAACATTTTCCACATTTAACTATCAACGTTGTAAATGCCGGTGGTAAAACTTCCAATGATAAACTTACTCTCGATGAAAAGATTAATGTTTGGAATTCTATAGAAGCAGATAAAATGCTTGAGCTGATGCTGAATTCCGATGCAGCAATTTCGGCAGCCGGGCAGACTTTGTACGAACTTGCTGTAACCGGTACACCAACAATTGCAATTTCGGTAGCAGAAAATCAAAAGAGTAATATTACCGGATGGAAGAAGAGCGGATTTTTGATCGATACAATTTATTACAACGATATAAATCTTCGCCGGAAAATTATCGAACAGATAGAAGCATTGCGCTCGATAAAATTGAGAAAAAAATTGAGCAGTATTGGGAAAGATAAAGTTGATGGAGAGGGTTCTAATCGTGTAATTGATTTTTTAATTTATAAATATTGTAGTGAAAATAACTTCTATTTAAGGCAAGCTGTTAAGGCCGATTCAAAAATCGTCTTTGAATTATCTAATGATCCAGTTGTACGCTCACAATCAATTAATACCGAGATGATTGAGCTAAAGGACCATCAAGAATGGTTCGCAAAGAAAATCTACGAAAAAGATTATCTTTTTCTTTTAGCATTCACAATTAAATATGAATTAATCGGGCAAGTACGTTTCCAAATAGAGAATAGTAATGCAGTTGTAAGTATAAGTATTACACAGAAATTCCGGGGAAAAGGATTTTCAAAAAAAATTCTTAAGCGCGCATGTGCAAAAGTTTTTTCGGAAACAAAAGTTAATTCAATCGTTGCTTTTATTAAGCCAGATAACACTGCATCAATTAAAGGATTTTTATCTGCTGGATTTGTTTATTCATCAGATCAATTAATAAACAATACTAACTTTGCAAAATATATTCTCAGGAAATAGAGATTATGCTAATAGATAAATTTGATATTTCGAAAAAAGTATTTGTAATTGCAGAGCTTTCTGCAAACCACAATCAACAATTTGAAATTGCAAAGAGATCAATCGCAGCAATTAAAGAATGCGGTGCAGATGCTGTTAAATTGCAGACTTACACACCTGATACAATTACAATCAACAGCAACAAAGATTATTTCAAAATCAAACAAGGAACTATTTGGGACGGGACTACCCTTTACCAACTTTATCAACAAGCATACACACCGTGGGAATGGCAGCCCGAATTGAAAAAGGTTGCGGAAGAATTAGGATTGATTTGTTTTTCATCCCCGTTTGATAAAACTGCTGTTGATTTTTTAGAAAAGATGAATGTACCGGCTTACAAAATTGCATCATTTGAAATTGTTGATATACCGCTAATTGAATATGCCGCATCAAAAGGAAAGCCGATGATAATATCAACCGGTATTGCTACAGAGGTTGAAATTAAAGATGCTATCGATGCTTGTAAAAGAATGAAAAATGAACAGATCATTCTTTTAAAATGTACATCCGAATATCCCACTCCTTTTGAAGATGCAAATTTAAATTCAATTCCTTACATGAAAGAAAAGTTTAAAGTTCAAGTCGGACTTTCCGATCATACTTTGGGAACAACTATCCCAATAGCTGCTGTTGCGCTCGGTGCAAGAGTTATTGAGAAACATTTTATTATCGATAAAAAAATCGGCGGACCTGATTCATCATTTTCACTAGAACCGGGTGAATTCAAAAAAATGGTTGATGAAATTAGAATTGTTGAAAAATCTTTGGGCAAAGCTGGCTTTGAATTATCAGATAAAATTAAAACAAGCCGTAAATTTGCCCGTTCACTTTTTGCAGTAAAGGATATTAAAGCTGGAGAAATACTGAGTAATGAAAATATAAAATCAATTCGGCCTTCCGATGGACTATCCCCGAAATTTTTGAAAGATGTAATCGGCAAAAGAGCTAAAAGTAATATTGAAAAAGGAACACCACTTAATTGGAATTTAATTGAGTAAAATTACAGCAATAGTACAAGCAAGAATTGGGTCAACACGTCTGCCTGGAAAAATTCTAAAAGAACTTTCCGGAAAATCGGTATTATGGCACGTTGTGAATCGTTTATCACATTCAAAGCTCTGCAATAAGATTGTTATTGCAACAACAACTGAACCGGAAGATGATGTAGTTGAAAATTACTGTGTAGAAAATAATTTTCCGTACTACCGGGGCAGTTCCGAAAATGTACTTTCTCGTTATTACGAGACAGCAAAAGTATTTGGTGCAGAAATAATTATACGCATCACTTCCGATTGCCCACTAATTGATCCCGAAATTATTGATAAGATGCTTGAACAATTCCTTTCTGAAAAATCTAAAATTGATTACATGAGCAATGTTTTCCCGCGTATGTTTCCGCGCGGACTTGATACAGAGATTTTCACTTGCGATGCTCTCGAAATATCATTCAATAATGCGGTCAATCAAAACGATCTTGAACATGTTACTCCATATATTTATCAGCACCCCGAAAAATTTAAGATCAAAAACTTTGCGAATGATAAAGATCTATCATTTCATAGATGGACGATTGATACAACGGAAGATTATGAATTGATAAAAAGCATTTATAATAAACTCTACGAATCGGGAAAAATATTTTTACTTAATGATATATTAAAACTTTTCGACGAACACCCTGAATTAATAAAAATAAATCAGAATGTAAAACAAAAGAATTTAGGAGAATAAATGAAAATATCCCGAAGGGATTTTGTTAAAACCGGATCGATTTTAAGCAGCGGACTAATATTAAATTATTCACTTCCACAAAATATATTTTCAAAACAATTATCAAAAAATACTGAGCCAGTCGTTGTATCAACATGGGCACCGAATTTAAAATCTAATGCCAAGGCGATGGAGGTTCTTTTGAGTAATAGAACTTCCCTAGATGCAATTGAAGAAGGAATAAAAGTAACCGAGGCAGATCCTAATGATCATTCAGTTGGTTATGGCGGTCTCCCCGATGCTGATGGAATAGTAACTCTCGATGCTTCAATAATGGATTGGAAAGGAAATGCCGGTTCAGTTGCATTCATTCAGAATATTATGCATCCTATTTCTGTTGCTAGATTAGTAATGGAAAAGACCGATCATGTTATGCTCGCCGGAGAAGGTGCAAAGCAATTCGCACTTGCCAATGGATTCAAAGAAGAGAATCTTTTAACCGAAGAAGCAAAGCGAACATGGTTAGATTGGAAACAAAAACAAGTCAAGAAAGAGAATCATGATACGATTGGTATGCTTGCATTAGATAAAATGAACAATATGAGCGGCGGTGTTTCTACAAGCGGATTAGCATTCAAACTTCACGGGCGTGTCGGCGATTCCCCCATTATTGGTGCTGCAATGTTTGTTGATAATGAAATTGGAGGTGCCGTCTCAACCGGTAACGGTGAGTTTGTTATGAAAACTTTAGGTGCATTCTTGATTGTTGAAAAGATGAGAGAGGGTCTCTCGCCGCAGAAGGTGTGCGAGCTTGCTATTAATCGGATTTACAAATCACAAAAAAATCTTTCAAATATAAATGTAAGTTATCTTGCATTGTCAAAATCCGGAGAGTTCGGTGCTTATTCATTAAAATCCGGATTCACATATTGCTTTACAACACCTACAGAGAACAATTCTTACACCAGTGATTTTTTGATGAAATAGAAACAAATGTCTTTTCTAAGCATCTTAATTTGTGTAAATAAAAAAGGATTTGTTATGAAAAAAATTATTCTACTCTTCATTATTGTTTCATTCATTCCAAATTTATCACATGCACAGACAAAAGAAGATACACTTGCAATCAAACAGACAGCGATGAATTATATCGAAGGATTTTATGAAGGGAATGCTGAGCGGATGGAACAAGCTTTGCATCCAGAACTTGCTAAAAGAATTGTCAGAACCGATCCTCAGTCGGGCAGACCGCGTATCGATCAAATGAGTGCAATGACACTGATCAATATTACCAAAGCCGGCGGTGGAAAAATGATTCCGGTAGATCAGCGGATATTCGAATTCAAGATACTCGATATCACCGGAAACAACGCAAGCGTTCGAACTGTTGCAAAAGGTTTCTTCGATTATATTCATATGGCAAAATGGAACGGTGAATGGAAAATTGTTAATGTGCTTTGGGATTTTGTAAAAAATTAACTCTGGTTCAGATTCTAAAAAAGCTTCACGCAAAGATCGCTGGTGTAGCCATCCTTTCGAGAAAAGGAAATTGCAGAGAACGAAAAATTCAAATCTTTTTGAACTCTGTATGTAATTCTTTTCTTTAATTAATCTTCACTTATAGAATATAGAACTTAAAAAGTGCTTTGAAGTTTTTCGGTTCTATCAGCAAGTTTAAGTTTTTCAACAAGCTCGTCCAGATCACCTTCCATAATTTCTGCAAGATTGTAAAGTGTTAAATTGATTCTGTGGTCGGTCACTCTATTTTGGGGGTAATTATAAGTTCGGATCTTATCGCTTCTATCACCGCTTTTAACCATCGACTTTCTTTGCTTTGCAATTTCCTTATTCTGCTCCTGAAGTTTCATATCATACAAACGTGCTTTCAAAACTTTCATCGCTTTCTGACGGTTCTTCAATTGTGAGCGTTCATCCTGGCATTGAACTACAAGTCCGGTCGGTATATGTGTTATGCGTATAGCAGTTTCAACTTTGTTCACGTTTTGTCCGCCAGCGCCGCCACTTCTAAAAACATCAATACGTAAATCATTCGGATTGATTTCAATTTCAACATCCTCAGCTTCGGGTAGAACAGCAACAGAAGCCGCCGAAGTATGAACTCTTCCGCTTGCTTCGGTTTCAGGTACTCTTTGAACGCGGTGAACACCGCTTTCAAATTTAAGGTTACCATAAACACCGGCTCCTATCAAACTAAAGACAACCTCTTTAATTCCGCCCAAACCTCCAGTATCGCTGTAATCAATAATTTCTTTTTTCCATCCTCTAACTTCGGCATATCGGGAATACATTCTATAAAGATCGGCTGCAAACAAAGCGGCTTCATCACCACCGGTACCGGCACGTATTTCCATAATCACATTTTTATCGTCATCGGGATCTTTCGGTATTAAAAGAACTTTTATTTCTTCTTCCATTTTTATGCGTTTTTCTTTCAACTCGTTCAATTCATTTTCTGCAATGTCTATTAACTCTTTATCATCCGAGGTTTTTATTATTTCTTGATTACCTTCAATGTTTTTTAATAAAGTTTCATACCTTTTAAAAGCTTCAACAATTTCTGTTAACTGCGTTCTTTCTTTACTTAAAGAAATATATTTTGCCTGATCGGACATAATGTTCGGATCGGATAGTTGTTCGTAAATTCTATCAAATTTCCCTTTAATCGATTTTAATTTATCGTAGAGTTCCATAATTCCTTTTTGTTTTCATAATAATTTTGAAAAAAAGCGCGCAAAATATACGAAAGTTTGTTCTTAATTGTAGAGTTACGCCTACTGCCTACGCAGTAATTCCAGATATGAAAATTGAATCTCTAATGATGGTATTTCTACATCTCTTATTATTTTATTTTCTATATTCATCATAACTAAAAGTTTATCAACAGCATCAAACATATTAATCTGCGGAAATGCATTATCCCGTAAATAGTGAATTAATTTAAGAGTGCGGAAGCCATCGAACCAATTAATTTTTTGTTTTTGTATCTGGTCAACTGTCTTGGAATTATTAATGATTCTTTCCCATTGATTATCAAAAGCATTAAGTAAAAGAAAGTTTTTTAGAGCTTGATCAATACTATCTGCGATTGATAAATATTCATTAGCTGATCTGATCTTATCATCATAAAAATGTTTATTCCATTCCTTTAATATTTTAAATACTTTTGGATCGTGAAGAAGATATTCATTATGCGTTCCGGAAATAAATCTGTTTACTCTTTGTCCGGTACCGAATGGAACACGCCACGAACCACGGCTTGATGGGTATACTTTAGTATTTTTAATCTGATAAATCCGTGTAATTTTAGCAAGCTTTTCTAGGAAATAAAAATCCTCTGCTGCTTTACGTTTATTCATTCCAGCAATATTTATATAGCTTTCATAATCGCATACCATTGTAGAGCCGATAGTTGGAAAGGCAAAATGAGAATTACTGTATTGCAGTCCTAGTACATAATAACGGAGAAATATTTCGTAACAAATAATTGCCCGTTTCTCAACATCATTTTTGGGTAACTTATGTTCATACTCAACATATCCAGCATTAATTTTTTCGCTGTTGAACATATCAATAATTGATGAGAGATAGTTATTATCAACTGTACAGTCTGCATCAAGACTGATTAATATTTTTTTCTCTTTTGACTGATAATCTAAAATAGTTAGAGCTAAGTCCATACCGATTTTGCGTGCTAAACCAACACCGCCATCTTTATCCGGTAACTCTAATCCATTTGAAGCTGCATCAACGAAATTTATGTTCAAGCCGCTCTCATTTACTTTATTAATTAACGGATCTGCTTTGTTTGTTTTTATAATGTCCGTTAACAAATCAATAGTACGTTTGTTATCTTCTTTTACGTCTTCATCGGCTTCATTTAAATTGTTTACTACAAATAGTACAAGTGTACTTGCAAAATATCTCTTGTTATTGTTTATCAGTGATTCTAAAAGAGAAAGTAGATTTTCGTATTCCGCTAATACCGGAATAACTATTACATTATTAAATTTATGAGGGGGATTAAAACTAAGATTCCAATTAGAGAATGCATATTTCTCTAAATATTTTTTTACGGCAATAGGGAGATCTTCAAACTGAGCTGATTTCATGCAATGTATTTAGTTCTAATTATTTTTTCTGCTGAGTTAAAATCACCGGCGCTGATCCAATTAATTTCAATTCCTTCACGTTCCATTTTTCTAAACCACGTCATTTGTTTTTTTGCAAAATCATGAATAGCGCTATTCAATTTTTGATACATGTCATTATAGTTCAATTCTCCTCTTAGGTATTTGCCGATGAATTTATATTCCAAACCAAAAAAATCGAGCTTGCTGTATGTAACACCTGAATTGATTAATTTTTTGACCTCATCAATCATCCCATTATCCAATCGATGTTTCAGTCTTGCTGTAATTCTTTTTTTAACTTCGGTTCTCTCTATATTAATACCCAGCACAAGTGAATTTATTTCAATATCCATCACCGTGTCTTTTTCTTTTTGGCCGCCGGAAATTATTATAGCTTTAATTATCCTTTCTTTATCCAAGAGATCAGTAGTATTGTGCAAATGCGGATTTAATTTCTTCAGCAATTCTTGCAGTTCGGTGATATTCATTTCACTTAGTTGTAAATATTTTTCATTACTAAAATTAATTTCAGTAAGATCATATTTTTTCAAAACTGAATGAAGATAAAGTCCGGTTCCGCCTACTAAAAAAGGAATTTTATTTCTTGAGTTTATATTGATAAATGAATTGCAAAATAGTTTCTTAAAAAGAAAAAGGTTGAATTCTTCCGATGGGTTAATAACATCTATTAAATGATACGGGATTTTTTTTCCATCAATTATATAATCATTTAAGTCTTTGCCGGTTCCGATATCCATTCCTTTGTAAACTTGCCTTGAATCAGCAGAGATAATTTCTCCATCAAAACGATTGGCAAGTAAAGCCGCCAGCCGGGTCTTACCCACAGCAGTTGGACCAAGAATAGTAATAAGATTATATTTCATTTAATTGTAAATTTTTTACGGTTGGTAAATTACAAATTATTAAAAAGATGAATTTATAATTAAATAGTAGTTTTAAAAAGGTGTAGCAACCGGCAGAGTAATAATAAAAGTTGAACCGCCGCCGAGAGAACTTTGAACTTGTATAGTTCCAGTATGTGCTTCAACAATTTGCTTAGTTATTGATAAACCGAGACCGGTTCCCTCTTTTTTACCGTGTGTCATAAACGGTTCGAAAATTTTATCTTTGAACATATCTGGTATTCCAAGTCCGGTATCGCGGAAATATATTTTAACTCTATTATCTTCACGTTTTGTAGAAATATAAATTGTCCCTCCATCGGGCATTGCATCACAAGCATTCTTAACAATATGCATATAGCATTGATAAAATTCTTTCATATCAAGTTTAACAGTTACATCTTTATCATATTCATTTATTATTCTGCAATTACGGGATTCAACATAAGCACCAATCCTTGCCGAATAGTCTGTTAATGTACCATTTAATGTAACGTTGAGAGTCCGTAGAATAGTTTTTCCTTCAGAATAGCTTGATGTAGTTTGAACCAAATCTGCAACCTGACCTAATTGCTCAAGAAGCATTTCAACAATTTGTGCATTATCCGGCTGCAGACTTTTACTTTTAAGATGCTCGGCATAACGCTTGCTGACTAAAATCGGTTTTTTAATATCTTGAATTAAAAAGTTAGCCATTTTACCAAGAGATTGAACGCGTTCTGATTGTAAAAGTTTTTCAAGCAGTTCTGCATTTTGCAGTGCAAGTGCGGCATGAATTGACATTGCATTAAGAAGTTCTTCATCAAGTTTAGAGAATTCACCGTTTCCGCTATTCAGCAATTGCAAAACGCCTATAATTTCTTCTTTATTATTTTTAATTGGAAATGTTAAAACCGTTTTTGTAATGTAACCGCTGGCTTTATCAAAATCCGAACGGAATCTTGGATCCATTCGAGCATCTTTAATATTAAGAATATCACCAGTCTTGCCTACATAACCGGCTAAACCTTCACCCAATTTTAATCTTATTTCTTTTTTCTCGCTACCCATTGCAATCAAAGACCAAAGTTCGCTTCTCTCTCTATCTAAAATGTAAAGTGTTCCTCTATCGGCATTTGTTAAACTCGTTGCAACTTCCACAATGTTTTTTAATACTTCATCAATTTTAATTGTCGAGTTAACCAGTTCGGCAGCTTTAATAATCATCTTCAACTGATCATTATTCATATTGCCTCCCTCGTTTACAGAAAAGTTCGGCTTTAGTTCTGTCTTGTTCGGTTCTTCTTTGGTAATTAATTTTTTAATGTTTTCATCTGCTTCTTCAAATATTTCATCTGATTCAAAATCATCTATACTTTTATGGGTACCCGGTTTTTCTTTAATACGAGTTTCAAACATTTGTTTAAGCTCATTTTTATTTTCTTCTTTCGGCTCTACAATATTTTTATCAATAAAATCATTTTTCTCTTTATTCGGGAAGTCATACTTCGTACCAGAAAAGAAAGTTTCTGCCGGTTTTTCTGTTTCAGTTAAATCTGCTTTTGGTTCTTGAAGATTAGGTTCCGTATAATTTCCGCTTAACAGACTAAAAAGTGCGTCATCTAAATCGTCTTTAGGTTTATCCACCTTTGTTTTTCTCAAAGGTTCTTCTGGCATTTCAAATTCTGGTTTTGGTATTCCGTCTTCATTTAAAATATTTTCATGTAATAGATCAAGATCTGGAATTGTTTGGTTTAAATCTTCATGTTTATCAGTTTTGGAAACTGGGATTTCTTCTGATGTTGCAGATTCAGTTAAATCAATTTCTGCTTTAGGAATTCCATCTTCGTTTAAGAAATCTTTTTCATCAAAATCATCTTTAATTATTTTACTTTTGTCTAACGGCTCTAGATCTTGTAAAGGTTGAACAAGATCGATTTCGTCGGGTCTTGAAGTTTGTGCAATGGAACTGAAAAAATTTTCTTCTGATTCTCCCTTGAGATGCGGCGGTATTGGGTAATCGTCGCCCAATGTTTTTTTGAGATCGTGAACTTCAAAATCAAATCCGTCTTCATAAGTTTCTGCTCCAGTTTCAAGTGATTCTACAGATGGCTCACGTAGATTCGAATCAATTTTTTTGTTCTGAGAAATCAATAAATCTATTTCTTCTTTAGATAAAGAAATTAAATATGTATCTCTAAGTGCTACTGCTGTAGAAAATCTAAAGGATTCTTCAAAAAATTCATCATGACCGAAGAATTCATTTTCACTAAAGATATAAGATTTCGGTTTGCCAAGAGTACGTTTTTTAAGAACGTTAATTTCACCGCTGATAATTAAAAAAATAGAGTCCGCCGGTTCACCTTCCCGGTAGAGTATTTCGCCTTCGGTTTTAGTAATTAATTTACCTTTAACCTGATTTAGGTTAATTGCAGAAATATCTACATTTTTAAGAAGCTTGTTTCTGCCAAGTACTATCGATAGTTGATTTTCCATTTAACCGGAATTATTATGGGAAAAATTAAATGATTAATAATCAAATTACTACTGCTCTCAATCATCTTTCAAAACACGATAAAGTGCTATCAACATTAATAAAAATCATCGGCACTTGCAATTTACGACCTCATAAGAAATACTTCAATTTGCTAATTCGGTCAATAATCGGGCAGCAATTATCTCTAAAAGCAGCTGAATCTATAAGTAAAAAATTTTGGGCCCTTTATGTAAAAGATCCGCAACCGATAGATATAATTAACTCAAAAGATTCCGATTTAAGAGCTGCCGGTTTATCCAATGCAAAAGTAAAGTATATTAAAGACTTATCACAAAAGATAATTAATGGTGAAGTAGATTTAAAAGGTTTATCAGCAAAATCTGATGCTGATATTATTGAAGAATTAACAAAAGTAAAAGGTATCGGTATTTGGACAGTTCACATGTTTTTGATTTTTACCTTAGGGCGGATAGATATTTTACCCTATTCCGATCTTGGCATTCGCAAAGCTGTAATGTTAAATTACGGATTAAAAAAATTACCAGATGAGAAAAAACTCCGGAAAATGGCAAAAGAAAAGAATTGGCATCCATACTGTTCTATTGTAAGTTTGTATATGTGGAAAAGTTTAGATGCAGAATTTGAATCCTTACTTTAAAAGAAACATCTCATTTTATGGAAGAAATAGAATTAATTGAACTTGCAAAAAACGGTGATAGAAAAGCATTAACCGAGCTTGTTAAAATGTATGAACAAACGGTATATAATTTCTCATTTAAAATGTGCAGAAATAAAGACCGGGCTGAGCATACTATGCAAGAGACTTTTTTAAGTATGGTAAAAAGTTTGAATCAGTTCAGCGGTCAATCAAAACTATCGACCTGGCTCTACCGTGTAGTTGCAAATCACTGTCTTATGCTTGCACGAACAGAAAATAAATACGGTTATACATCAATTGATGATGACGATTCTATGATTGAAGAGAAATCTATTGCTGATTGGAAAATAACTCCCGATAAAATAACAGAGAACAATGAATTAAAACAGATGCTCGATGAATCTATCAAGAAACTTGCACCGGAATACCGTGTCGTATTTTTACTGCGCGATGTTGAGGGATTATCAACAGAAGAAACTGCAAAAATTGTTGAACTTTCTGTTCCGGCTGTAAAATCAAGACTTCACCGTGCGCGCTCATTTTTAAGAAATGAATTAGATAAGAGATTAAACTATGGCAATTGATAAACCTCATCACAAAATACATAAACCAACATGCAAAGATGTTATGTCGCATATATGCGATAATCTTGGCGAAGAACTTAACTCGCCCAAATGCATTGAAATAAAGACTCATCTTGAGAGCTGTGAGAACTGTCAGCATTATTTCAACTCAGTTGAAGCCACTATTCAATTCTATAAAAAATATAATGTTCAGGTTTCTGATGAAGCACATAACAGATTAATTCAATTCCTTGGTTTATAAAGAATAAAAAACCCGGTCTCGTTCAGTACGGGATCGGGTTTTGTTTGCATCCGTAGTGTGATTTAACTTTTCTTTAAATAAACATCACCATTAATTGTTCTTATTTTCACTTTGTGTTTTCCACCGTTAACTTCGCCCTTACCATAAATATATTTTCTTGAAGATCCTTTCGTGTCCTCCCATTCATTGGATTCATCTTTTGTAATATTAAAATCGCTAAAAATGTTTACTTCATTATTATTATGCCATTTATCTTTTGTGTATGCTATCTCAATATCAATGTCCATAGATAATCCGGAAGGAACTGTTAGAATAATATCGCCTCCCATAGAAGTGATTGCAACTGACCTGTCGCCTTGATTCGGATCGCCAACCATCATAACTTGAACATCACCGCCCATAGTTTTAGCTTTAACATATCCGTCTACAGATTTAATATTTATATCACCACCGTAAGTTTCTGCTTCAACAAATTTCACAGCTTTAATAACCTCAATATCGCCGCCCATAGTTTTTACTTTAGCGCCGCTCAATGCTTGATCCACATCGATATCTCCGCCCATTGTTGAAATATTTACTTCATTCCCTTTGTCGCCGCTTTTACTTTTAACATTTATCTGTTTTATTTTTCCACCCATAGTTTTAGCATTAAGATCACCAACAACATTTTCAACAAGAACTTCCCCACCCATTGTATGAACTTTTCCATCTACTTCGCAGTCTTTTACAATAATGTCTCCGCCCATTGTGGAGAGGTCTAATTCCCCTTTAACACCGTAAATTTCCAATTCGCCACCCATTGTTTGTCCGCTAAAATCACCGGTGGTGTTTTTAAATTTTACATCTCCACCCATAGTAGAAAATTCAATGTTATAATTCTTAGGAATTTTAACAACAAATCTGCTATTTGAATTATTGTTGTTTTCAAAACCGTCGTAATAAGATTTAACGTCAACATCATTTCCATGCTGCTCAAATTCAACTCTAATATCATCTGAGTTTCTACCTTTAATTGCAACATCTAAACTAACCACATTTTTATTCCAACCTTCAACGTCAATCGTTCCGCCTATTTTAAGATCTAAAGTAAGCGTTCCCGTTCCGGAAACATTAAATTCTTTTTGAAAATTTTTATCTTCAGAAAAACTATTAAGAGATGTTTGAACAGATTGTTTAGAAGTTTCTACATTAACTGGATTTAAAGCCGCTGCAATAAAAATAATACTTGTAAATACCAAGCCGGTAATTATTAATAACTTTTTCATTCCCCCCCCAATAATTTTATTTAGATTTTTTTATTGTAATATTTTCATTTACTGATTTTGCATAGATTTTACCGCCGCCACCATTTATAACATATGTAGCTTTAATGCTTCTACTTTCATCATCTGTTATATAAGATTTTGCATCAAATTCTGAATAAACTTTGTATTCATGTTTCATTGATTTCCAATATCCCCTAACATCTATTTCTGCCTCTACTATTGCTTTTGCTGATAATGGCAGAGCTACTGTAATACTTCCATTAGTGGCATATAATTTACTGCTGCTATTTGAAGATGGATTGATTTCCACAAAAATATTTCCGGCGTTTGTTTTTGCATCTACACTGCCGGTTACTCCATATAATTCAATCTCTCCGGCATTTGTGTTTGCTTGAACTTTTCCGCTTGCACTTTTTACAGTTAAGTTGCCTCCGTTTGTACTCATCTTAACAGAACCGCTTACATAACCAAGATCAATATCTCCGCCCATCGTTTGAACATCGGCATTCCCCCCAATGCCGTTTACAATAATATCACCACCATAAGTAACGGCACTTAAACCAGAGGAAACTTTGCCAACAATTATATCACCACCCATTGTACTAACTTTTGCTTTTTCACCGTTAACATCACCCAGTTTAATATCGCCGCCCATAGTACTTACGCTTATTGCGCCGTTCACATTACCAACATTTATGTTACCGCCTTGTGTATTGATCTGTGTATTCCCCTTTATGTCCTTAAGAGTAATATCACCGCCCATAGAATTCAGATTAACCTCGCCGTAAACTTCACCGGAAAAATTAATATTGCCGCCGCTAGTATAAATTTCAACATTGAACTGTGATGGTATTGAAATAAAATATTGAGCGTCACTTCCCCATCCCCAATCGGAAGAGTATTCAACTGTTACAACATTATTCTCAAGTTTCATTTCAAGATTTTCAACTTCGTTATCTTCTAAACCTCGTACCTTTACAACCACTTCGTTTTTATCCCATGTCTGAATTTTTACATCGCCCGGATTAACATCAACATGAAGTTTTCCCCCTTTTGTTACTTTAAAAGTTCCGGTTGGCTCTTTTTGGAAATCATAGTTGGCATAAAGATTACCCAACAAAATGAATAGGGCAATAAATATTACAGTCAGCGTCTTACAAGTTTTCATATTAGTATTCCTCCTTAACAAGAGAAGCAGCGCGTATTCTAATGAAATCACTTTCATCATATTCAGCTTTTCTGCTTAACACTTCTATTATTTTATCATCTAATGTTTTACCTTGAATTTTTAATTCTGCAAGTGCATTTATTGCAGAAACTCTCATCCCCGAATTGTTATCGTTTGATAGAACGAATAAGAACGCATCTCTTATCTCTTCGTCAAATGGAAACTTTGTTAAAGCATTTAATGCTTCTTTGCGTACTGCCGGATTTTCGTCCACTTTCATAGCTGTTATCAATGAACTTTTAATTTTCGGATCAATCGAAATAGATTCTGATTTCAATTGTGATGAAATTGTGTTTACGGTCTTTAATCGTAAACCCGGATTGTTCTCTGTTACCAAAGCAGTTGCCAATAATTTCTGAATCATCGGATCATCAGCAGTTCCTTTGTAGCTTATTGGTTTAACAGCATCAAATGCGATTTCAATTTCTCCGCTTTCAGAAAAAGGATTTGGAAAACGGATGTTTGTAATTTTCGTCGAATTATCAGAAAGATTATCAAGATCCACCGAATTAGTAGATTGCAATAATGGTTTTTGCGGACCTACAGAAAAAATCAAATAGCCGGCTAAAAATCCCACAACCAATAAACCGACGCCCCCAAAAGACAATTTGTAATTTGTTATAAATATATTTTTGAGCCAATCTAAAAATTTATTTTTTACCGATACAGTATTATGCTCATTTCTAATTGAACGCATAAGATTATTGCGCGCCGAAACTAATAAATTTTCATCTGCTTCTGCTGGATGGTTTTTTGTAATTGCTTCATATAAATTTTTTATTGATTCAAATTCGTTATGCAGATCATTATTTTCTAAAATTAGATTTTCAAATTCTATTCTTTGATCCGCATCAATTTCATTCATCAAATACAGATGCGCTTGTTCAATAAATTTCTTTATTCATTTTTGTCTCCTTCTAATTCTGACCTCGCAAAGCAGGGAAGAATCTCAAACTTCTTTTCGTAGAGACACTTCGTCCGATTAAAGTCGTCCTTAGTATTTCAAAACTCTTTTCAGTCTTTCTCTCATTTTATTCGTAGCAGTAAATAAGTATCTCTTAATTGTTCCTTCATTACACTGCATAATATCTGCTATCTCTTTAATTTTATAATCTTCGTAATATTTTAATGTAAAAGCCATTTTTTGTTTAGGTGGCAATGTATCTAGCGCTTTGTTTATGTGTTTAGATAAATCGGAGCCGATTGCCGTATCATCTGTTTTTAATTCTCCCGGCAGATATTCTGCAAATGTTGTTTGTCCGTCATCATCGTTACCAATTTCTTTATCAATAGAATCATGCTGTTTCTTACGTGATTGATAAGTTATGCAAACATTTGCAGTAATACGATAAAGCCACGTTGAGAACTCGCTTTTGAATTGAAAATTTTTCAATCCTCTGTACACTCTAATAAAGACCTCTTGATAAATATCTTTAGCGTCATCATCATTATTTCTAAATGATTTTGCAATATTCAGCACGTGCCGGTCATACCGGTAAACCAACTCCTCAAAAGCCGTCATATCCCCCTTTTGTGCATTTAGAATTAATTGATTATCGCTCAAGCTCATTTTTTAAACTGTTCTATGTGGTTTGACTTAGTTAATATGAAAAAGGTTGTCTTTAAAATGCGGAAAAATGCGCTTAGAGTGAAGTGTATATAATGCGGAGACCACAATGTAGTGTTAAAAATTTGCAACCATCATTTTGGCGTATTAAGAAAGTATAATTTTAAATACCATTTCTTGCCAATTTATACTTAAATCCGTAGTAATCGTTCTAAACTCTGCATTTGTGCTTTAGACTTAATACACGGTTCCAATTTTTTCTCTTTACTCTACGAAGACTTTCGTATATATTAACTACGAAACTTTTCGTAAACAAGGGCGTCTCAACTTTCAGTAAATGGAGAAATTATGGCAAAGAAACAATTACCAAAACCGACTGATTCTGAATTGGAAATACTTCAAATTTTATGGAAGAATGGTGCATCAACTGTTAAATCTGTAAATGAAATTTTGAATGAGAAAAAAGAAGTTGGATACACTACCACACTAAAATTGATGCAGATAATGAATGAAAAAGGATTGGTACAACGAAACGAAGATGAAAAAAGTCATATCTACAGTGCTGCCATAAGTCAAAATGATATGCAAAAGGTTTTACTGGATCGATTTTTAGAGACTGCTTTCAGCGGCTCTGCTGCTAATCTTGTTATGCAAGCATTAGGTAATTCAAATACCTCAAAAGATGAGCTTAAAAAGATCCGTGAATATTTAAATAAGATTGAAAGAGGTGAATGATGTATTTCATTTATCAATTTTTACCACGAGAATTTATTTTAGCAATCGGCTGGACAATTTTCCATTCCTTATGGCAAGGTGTTATTATTTCTGTTGTCTTGGGAGTTACGTTGTTGCTATCCGGGAAAAGAAGCTCTGTATTCCGTTATAATCTTTCCGTCGGTGCTCTTGCCTTATTATTATTTGCTTCCATTGCAACTTTCTCAAAATTATATCAACCAGTGAGTGAATTAAACAACATAACGACTAATGGTTCGCTGACATCTTTTACTACTTTTGCAGAAAGCACAATCCAAAATCTTGAGAAAAATCCTACTGCTCAGAATATATTGGGACAAATTGAAACAATATTTTCATCATATCTTCCTCTAATAGTTACTTTTTGGTTCTTCGGATTAATAATATTTTCATTAAGGTTTGTTGGTGGATTATTATATATAGAAAGATTGCGGACAAAAAACATTCTTCCTCTTCCACAAGAATTAGTAAATAGAACAGAGTTATTTATTAAACAACTTAAAATAAAACCTCAAGTAAAAATTTATGAATCGATAAAAGTTAAAGTTCCTATTGCTGTCGGCTATTTAAAACCGGTAATATTGCTGCCGATTGGTGTAATAACCGGACTTCCGCAAAATCAGGTTGAAGCAATTATCATTCACGAACTTGCTCATATTAAACGATACGATTTCTTAGTAAACCTTTTACAGACATTGGTAGAAACAATACTTTTTTATCACCCGGCAGCATGGTGGATTTCATCTATCATCCGTTCAGAAAGAGAAGACTGCTGCGATGATATTACTTTAGAGTTATGCGGCGATTCACTTACTTATTCGAAAGCACTTTGCAACATTCAACAGTTGAAAACCAGCGGTGCTTTATTTGCTCTTGCCGCTATCGGAAACAAAAATCAATTATTTAGGAGGATAAAAAGAATGAATGGTAACAAGAATAAACTTTCGTATGGAATAAAGTTCGCTGCTTTTTCTCTTGTTATTATTGCCATAGTAGCAGTTACATTGTACTCACCTTCTTCGTTCGCATCAAAGAATAAAATTGTTGCTAAAGCTGGATTTTCTGATCCTTTCATTTATATCAATGATAATGCTGTTGATTTGAATAATCAAATGATGCGGCAAGACACAACAAGCATTAAAAAAGGAAAGCACACAATAAAATTTTATGAGGGTGAGGGTGAAAACCGTAAAAGATATAAAGCAAAGATGAACAATGGAAAGTTAGAAGAGCTTTATGTTAATGGTGAAGAAATTCCCGATAATGAATTGAATCAATATGAAAGCAAAATTCAAAAGCGCGTTGATGAATACGATTCTTTGTTAAATGAGTACAAAAACAAAAAAACTGAGTATAAAGAACTTCTAAAGGATTATTCAGAAAAATTGGATGATTATCGGGATAGACTCCGCGAGTATAAAACAGAATCTCACTCATGGCATAATGATTTTGACCACGATTTTGATTTTGATATTCCCGAACTAGATATGTCCGAATTGCGTGAATCAATGAGAGAATTAAGAGAAGAACTTAGAGATGAATTTGCGAACGGTTCTTTCCATGTGCCGCCGGTACCTCCAATTCACATTCCTCCTATTCATATACCGCCAATCGATATTCCACCTATACCACCCATACATTTTGATGATGATGAATGGAATGATTGGCAAGACGAGTTTAAAGCCAACATGGAAAAATTCCGCGAGGATATGAAAGATCACAAATGGGATATGGAAGAATTTAAGGAAAACATGAAGCACTTTGGAGAAGAGATGAAGGTCTTCGGTGTGGAAATGAAAAAATTTGGCGAATTTATGCGCGAAGCAAAAGATGAATTAATCAAAGATGGAATAATTAATGATGAAGACGATATTGATCAATTTATTCTTTCCGAGAAAAAGATGGAAGTAAACGACAAAGAATTATCACCGGAAC
Source organism: uncultured Melioribacter sp. (assembly GCA_964464825.1). GTDB lineage: Bacteria > Bacteroidota > Ignavibacteria > Ignavibacteriales > Melioribacteraceae > DYJK01. Next base: position 86,800 of record CAYXKL010000001.1, read on the forward strand.
TTCATAAAAAATATTTAGAAATGTACGAAAAACACACCGGTAAAAAGTTGGAAGGTTCAAAGAAAATTGTGATAAATGATTAAGAGATAATTTCTAAATCCCTTCTCAAAAGGAAGGGATATTTATTTATTCAACCCAACCAAAGCTTCTTTAATCAGATCTTCAATTGCAATATTCGGATTTTTATCCAAAACAACTCTTACGATTCGTTCGGCTATTTTTTGATTATAACCAAGGTTACTTAATGCGGCAATAGCATCACTGCGAACGCTCGATGTTCCAAACGATACCCCTTCGGTGCTTTCACCAATCGATTCAACTTTATCATGCAGTTCAACCATCATACGTTCTGCGGTTTTTCTACCGATGCCCGGTACTGAGATTATACGTGCTATGTTCCCGGTTTTTAGCGCTTCTTTCAAATCATTTATTTGTATGCCAGATAAAATACTCTGAGCGGTTTTGGGACCAATGCCGCTTACACTTATCAGAAGTTCAAACATTTCTTTTTCGTCCATCGAATAGAAACCGTACAAGTCAAGTGCATCATCTTTTACGGCAAGGTAGGTATAGAGAGATATTTCTTCTTTATCAGCAATCTTTTCGAATGTGCTGATCGAAATATTTACGAGGTAACCAACACCATTTACATCTAAAATTATCTTGGTTGGTTTCTTAGAAATTATTTTTCCCTTCAGGTAACCGATCATATATTATTGTTTATTTAATAATTCTTTCCGGATGTGCTTCAATAAACTCTTTCCAGTTTTTACTTTTCTTTTTTGAAGACAGCGATGTAATTTTAAATGCATGACACACTGCCACAGCAAGCGCATCTGTTTCATCAAACTTAATCTTCTTTTTATTAATGTTCATTATTTTTTTTATCATGAATTGAACTTGTTCTTTTGAAGATGCGCCATTGCCGACGACAGATTTTTTGATTTCACGCGGTGAATATTCTTTTATTGGTAGCTCATTATGTGCAGCTGCTAGTAGTGAGACGCCCCGTGCATAACCGATCTTTAATGCCGATTGAACATTTTTGCCATAGAAAGCTGTCTCGAGAGCAAATTCATCCGGTTTATATTTTTTAATTATTACATTAAGCTCATCATAAATTTTTTGAAGACGTGGAGCAAAACTTCTGGTTGACGGAATATTTATTACACCGGAAAAAATGTGAGTTATTTCATTTCTGTCGTATTCAATTATTCCATAACCCGTAAAAAGCGTTCCGGGATCAACACCAAGTATTCGCATTTAATATCTTATATAATTTTAATAATTATTTTATCTATGAATCTCTGCGTCTTCTTTGCGTACTCTGCGTTAAAAAAATTTAACCGCAGAAAGTTCTTTCAAATATTTGATGTTATATTTTCAATCAACAATATCTGCATTTGTAAAAACATTCTGCACATCATCACATTCTTCTATCATTTCAATAAGTCTAATTAATCTTTCTGCATTTTCTCCATTAACCTGTATATGATTTTTTGCGACCCATTGAAGCGATGCATTCTCAATCTCAAATTTTTTACTCGCAATTAATTTCCGTACTGCATCAAATGATTCTATCGATGTTTTAATTTCAAAATATTCATCTTCAGTAATTAGATCGTCAGCACCAGCATCTATTATAATTTCCATCATCTCAACTTCGGATTTGCCGTTTCGTTTAACTGTTATTATACCTTTACGTTCAAACATCCATGCAACGGAATTTAACTCTCCCATTGTACCGTGATATTTTGATAATGTGTGGCGTATTTCTGAAGTGGTTCTATTTTTATTATCTGTTGCAGCTTCAATGATGAGAGCACTGCCACCGGGACCGTAACCTTCGTAAATTACTTCATGATATTGTGTCCCTTCAAGTTCGCCGGTAGCTTTTTTTATTGCTCGTTCAATATTATCGGCTGGCATGTTTGCTGCTTTTGCATTATCAATAGCTAATCGCAATCTTGGATTTCCATCGGGATCGCCGCCACCGTGGCGTGCTGCTATTGTAATTTCTTTGATAAGCCGCGAAAACATTTTTCCTCTCTTTGCATCAATTGCGGCTTTCTTTCTTTTAATTGTTGCCCATTTAGAGTGGCCGGACATAAAACTCCTCCGATTAGAATTATTTTACTACGCTATTATTCTCCTTAACAACAATATCCTTAAGTCTAATCTGTGGAAATGATCTTCCGTCTTTTGTGATTGTTTCAATAGTGTAAACAATGTCTACTAAATTTTTATCCTTATTTATTAAATCTACAAAAGCCCCAAGATTGAATCCGATTGCATCAAATATTTTATCATTACCGTTTTGTTTTAAACATGTAATTATATGATTTGAGCCAACAATTTTGGGTTGATAAACAACCGAGACATTCTCACTTAAAAATACCGGACGCATATTACCCGGACCGAAGGGGGCAAATTGATCGAGTATACGTAAAAATTTTGGTGAGATTTCAGAAAAAGAAATTTTTGCATCGATGGTAATTTCCGGAAGAATTTGTTCTTCCTTCATATTCCTTTTTAAAATTGAATTAAATCTTTCGCGGAAAAATTCTAACTTATCAATTTCCACTGCAAGACCGGCAGCTGCTTCGTGGCCTCCAAATTGTAAAAGTAAATCTTCGCATCCAAGTAGTGCATCGTAAATATTAAAACCCGGAATACTTCTTGCAGAACCTTTTGCAACACCGTCTATTGTTGTAAGCATTACTGTAGGTTTATGAAATTTTTCCACAAGACGCGATGCAACAATTCCAATCACGCCCGGATGCCAATCATTATCATGAAGTACAATTCCTAAATTTGATTCAAGGTCAATTGTTGTTTCAACAAGGTCAATAGCATGAGAAAATGTAGCTTCGTCAATCGTACGGCGTTTGGTGTTTTCATCTTCCAAAACTCGTGCAAGCTCAGCTGCTTTTTCAGGACTATCGGTAGTAAAAAGTTCGACTGCGCGGTTAGCATCTCCCAATCTTCCAACTGCATTTACACGCGGTGCAATTGTAAATACAATTTGTCCAGCAGATAAATTACCGGGTTCCATTCGTGCACTTTTTATCAATGCTTCTATTCCCGGTCTCGGATTTGTATTAATAATTTCCAAACCTTCTCTAACTAAAATTCGATTTTCACTTACGAGGGGTACAATATCTGCAGCACCGGCAAGAGCAACCAGATCAAGATATTTCAAAGCCATCTCTTTTTTACCGATTCGATCGCCTACAGCACTTGCTAATTTAAAAGCAACTCCGGCACCCGATAAATGTTTGAATGGATAATTGCAGCCCGGTTTTATCGGATCCAAAATAGCAAGAGCATTTGGTAATTGTTCTTTCGGTTGGTGATGATCGCAGACAATTGTATCAATCCCAATGGAATTTGCGTAATCAATTTCTTCAACAGCAGTAATACCACAATCAACAGAAATAATTAAACTTGATCCTTGTTCTTTTATATAATCAATACTTTGCGTTGAAATTCCATATCCCTCAGTTAGTCGATTTGGAATATAAGTACTAACATTAGCACCGAGTTCTTTCAGAAATAAATACATTAATGCAGCAGAGCATGTTCCATCCACATCGTAATCACCGTAAACATAAATTTTCTCGTTACCCGTAATTGCATTAATTACACGGATTGATGCTTCGTGCATACCATTCATTAAAAAAGGATCAAAGAGAGAATCTAAAGATGGGCGGAAATATGTTTTTGCTTCGAAGAAATTGGTGATACCCCGATGAATTAACAAACTTGCCAATGCATTAGAAATATTCAGACTATCTGCAAGGGCAAGAATAATTTTTTCATCCGGAGCTTCTTTTAGCTTCCAGCGGTTTTTTTGCATGGTTTCAATTTGCAGAAGAACATTGCGATGAATCATGTATATAAGCCGAATTCTGTTTCCCGAAAAAAATCGGGACGGCAGTTATTTATCTAGTTCCGATATTACTACCGGAATCCAGCGGTCTACCCGAAGGTACTCTGCCAAATGGCAAAATCTCAAGGCGAACAACCTTGTCCCGAGAAAAACTCGGGATCCCTTCTGCTTGACCTTGCACCAGGTGGGGTTTGCCCAGCTCCTTAAATTACTTTAAGGACGGTGAGCTCTTACCTCGCCTTTTCAACCTTACCCGTCAACTAGCTCGGGGCGGTATTTTTTCTGTGGCACTTTCCGTAGCGTTGAACTTGCGTAACAATGCCCCCGGGTGTTACCCGGCACCGTGTTCTGCGGAGTTCGGACTTTCCTCCCCGATCAAATCGGGGCAACTGCCCAACATGAATCATCAGCTGTTCTTCTACTTACTCTTTTATTATACATATTTTTTTTATTCAACTGTTTTAAATATAATAAAAATAGAGTGTGTCCGCATTAGTAAAAATCAATACTAAATGAAAGTGGGTTTGGAAAGGATTAACTGCTCATCAAATTTGTTATAAACCGCATGTTTTTAGAGGTGGAGTTTGAGATTATAATTTTTATTACTGCTGTTAATGGAACAGAAAGAAACATTCCTATTATCCCCCATAAATATCCCCACAGCATTAAAGAGAGTAATATCACCAATGGGTTCAATCCTAATCTGTTGCCAACAATTTTCGGCTCTAATAAATTGCCAATTAGATTTTGTATTAATATTAATGTGGATGCTATAAATAAAGCATAACTGAAGGATTCATATTGAATTAATGCCATTAATGAAATTAAAAGAACTGCAATTACCGAACCGATATTCGGAATGAAATTGAGGAGTATCGAAATTACTGCCCATACTATAAAAAACTTTATACCAAATGCCCAGCAAGTTATTCCAACTACAACTCCAAGAAGCAGACTTATTAAAAATTTAGTTAAAATATATTTTTGAATCTGTTCGGTTATATCTTTAAAAGTTTTTTGCAATTTCATTTCGCGTTGAATTGTCATTGAAGCAAGATCTTCAGTAGTATGCTCTTCATTATCGTAATCTTTAATTCCTTTCTTAATTTTCTTTATAGTCGATTTAACTCCTTTTTCAACAAAACGAAGGCGTATTGCTTCAACAAATTTTCCGTGTCCGCTGCTGATAAAAATGAAAAAGAACAAAATCAAAAAAATATAAGTAAACAGATCAATTGTAGAGGCAAAAATTCCAGATGCTAAACCACCGTAATCATAACTTTGAAGAAGTTTCGAAATATTAAACTGTGTAAATGTTTCGTCTTTTATTCCAATTGATTGAGCTGTTGTGCTAATTATATGATTTAGTTTCCCTTCAAATGTAGGCAGCTGATAACTGAATTGAACAAATGCATCAATGATGATTCTTGAAGCTCCAAAAATCAATGCCAGCATTATAACTATATTTACAAATATTGCAATTCCGAGTGGTAGCTTATACTTTACTAGTAAGTCGTTTAGAGGTTCAAAAATAAAAAAGAGAAAGTAAGCAATAACAAAAGGTAAAAAAATGTGCTGCAATTCCTTTAAAACCATAAGAATTACTACCAATCCAAGTGCAGATACAAAAAATTTGATTACCGGGTCAGTTAAATTTTTTTTCATGACGGTTAAATTTATTGATTTAAAATAATCAAAAAATATTTATATAATTTTAAAATTGTGTAAATTTGACACCATACTAAACTCACCCATAAAGGATGTGTTATGAAGAAATTATATCAGTTCAAATTTGTGAAATTTATTTTTTTCTTATTATCAATTTTATTATTAAACAATATCGTCAACTGCAGCAATACTGATAATCCCGTTAATTCTGATAACACCCTGAAATCAACACCACATCCAGAATGGAGCCGTAATGCCACTATTTATGAAGTAAATGTAAGACAATATACCACACAAGGTACATTCAACGCATTTAATGAAAATTTACCAAAATTGAAATCAATGGGAATTGATATTTTGTGGTTTATGCCAATTCATCCAATAGGTGTAAAAAATAGGAAAGGAACTCTTGGCAGTTATTATTCTGTAAAAGATTATAAAGCAGTGAATCCGGAATTTGGAACTTTGGATGACTTTAAATCAACAGTTGAAAAAGCACATCAGCTTGGTATGTATGTCATTATTGATTGGGTCGCAAACCACACATCGTGGGATAATGTTTGGACAGAAACAAAACCAGAATTTTTCAACAAAGATGAAAACGGTAATTTCATTTCACCTTTCGATTGGACTGATGTAATTGATTTGAATTTTGACAACAAAGAGCTTTGGAATTACATGGCTGACGCAATGAAATTTTGGGTAGAAGAATGTAATATAGATGGTTTCCGATGTGATGTTGCTGCGATGGTTCCATTAGAATTCTGGAAATTTGTAAAACCGCAGCTCGAGGCATTCAAACCGGTATTTATGCTCGCCGAGGCCCACGAACCGGAACTGCACGAGGTTTTTGATATGACTTACAATTGGCAGCTTAAAGATTTATTTGTCGGGATAGCCGAGGGAAGAAAGAACGGTGATGATCTTCACAAGTACTTTTCGGATGAAAAAATTACCTATCCAGATGATGCTTACCGTATGGTTTTCACTACTAACCACGATGAGAACTCGTGGCACGGAACCGATATTGAAAGATACAATGAATTTGCAGAATCCTTTGCTGTTATTACCGGTCTGGTAAATGATATGCCGCTTGTATATTCTGGCATGGAAGGTGGTTTAGATAAACGTCTTCTATTTTTTGAAAAGGACCCTATTATATGGAAAGAGAGTAAATACCGGGATATCTATTCTAAACTTTTTAATTTGAAACATAATAATCAAGCTTTGTGGAATGGGAATTACGGTGGAGATATTGTTAAATTAAATACTAACGATCCCTTTGTATTTGCATTTTTACGCGAGAAGAATGGAAATAAAGTTGTGGCAGTATTTAATCTTTCTCGCCACAGCAAAGAGATTCACTTAGATAACGAAAAATTAAAGGATACTTTTACCAATTTATTTAGCGGAGAACCCGTAACTTTAGATATAAAACAAAATTTAAAACTCGAACCATATGGATATAATATTTATTATAAATAACTACTTGACTTTACATTAATGTCATTACATAAAAATAAAATATCTCCGGTAACTTCTATTGCATATTACCTTATACTATTTGCCGGAGTATTGTTAGCCGGACTAGTTTTATATACACTTCTAACTGCACAAAAATTAAATTTTATATCAACAAATTTAAAAGGCACCGCTTTAGAAATTAAATCCTATGTAACTTTTGCCCACTCCAATTTCTTAAAAAGTTTCGAAGATACATCTGTAATATATATTCAAAATGCCTGGCAAGAACTTGATATCGCAGAAAACCGCGCTTCTAATCTTCTTAAAGAAAAAGATGAATCTAATTTGCTTTCATTTCCACTTAATGATTTAAAACTAAAACAAATGGCTCAAGAACTTCAGGTATTAATTTTAGAATTCCGAGGTGAATCAGGTAAATTAATTAATAGAGCATCTCAAGATTCAGACATGCTGTATTATTGGAATAACATCTTTAAATCCATTAACGATAAAACGGATGATATAGAAGCTTACATTTCACAACTCAACATATCAGAAAATAATACTTACCGGATATTACTTTTCTTTCTTTCAGCTTTTTGTGTATTCTTTTCTTTTATTACAACTTATGTCTACTATAAATATAAAAAGCAGAAAGACACATTTATTCGTAAAATTGAAGATGCTAGCACAACGCTAGAAAAAGGTCTCCGAAAAACAACTAAGGCACAAGAAGCACTTCAAGAAGCTCAGCGTCAGTTTTCCACTTTAATACAAAATCTCCCCGGAATGGTTTACAGATGCAAAAATGACAACTCATGGACGATGGAATTTATTAGTGATAATGCTTTTCAGATGACTGGTTATAGATCTGATGATTTTATAAATAATAAAAATATATCTTACGCAGATATAATCCATCCAAACGATCGATTAAAAGTATGGAACACTATTCAGCAAGCAATTGAAGAAAGGCATCCTTATCAATTAGTTTATCGCATTAATACCGCTGCCGGTTTTGAAAGATGGGTATGGGAACAAGGTGTAGGTGTCTTTTCAGAACAAGATGAACTGGTTGCACTAGAAGGATTTATAAGCGACATCACAGAACAAAAATCAGTTGAAGATCAAATTGCTCTTCAAAGCAATGCATTGGAAGCCGCTGTTAATGGCATTGTTATTATGGATCATGATGGTAAATTGATCTGGTGTAATTCATCGTTCACAAAACTAACTGGCTATACGCTTAACGATTTAATCGGAAAAACTTTAGATATACTTAAAGCGCCTGATTTCCCATCTGAAGTTTACGACTTTATGTGGAAGACGGCTATCGGCGGAGAATTCTGGCATGGTGAATTAATCAACCAGAGAAAAGATGGTACTACTTATAATGAAGAAATGACAATAACGCCAGTCAAAGATTCTACCGGACAGATAAATTATTTTGTAGCCATAAAACAAGATATCACAGAAAGAAAAAAATCAGAAGAAGCGCTGCGACAAAGCGAGCTTCAATTCAGGGGATTATACGAAAACGCTACTATCGGTATTTACAGAACTTCGATTAATGGAAAAATTTTAATGGCAAACCCAACAATAATTAAAATGCTGGGTTACGAAAATTTTGACGAGATTTCAAAACTTAATGCAAAAGAATCATACTACAAACCCGAAACAAGAGAAGAATTTATAAAAATACTTCTTCAAAAAGGAAGAGTTGTTGGTTTTGAATCTCTTTGGAAAAGTAAAGACGGTACACCTTTGTATATGCGAGAAAGTGCCCGCTTAGTAAGAGATAACGAAGGTAATCCGATCTATTATGAAGGATCAATTGAAGATATCACTGAAAAAAAGAAAGCAGAAGAAGAATTAATTAAAGCTAAAGAAAGAGCTGAACAATCCGACAAACTTAAATCAGAATTCTTATCACAGATGTCTCACGAAATCAGAACACCATTAAATGTTATCCTTAGTTTTATAAGTATGATGAAAGAAGAACTTCAAGATAAAGTTGATGATGAACTTAAAAATGGATTCGATGTAATTACCGATGAAGGTAAGCGCATAATGAGAACTATTGAATTGATAATTAATATGTCCGAACTTCAAACCGGTCAATATAATATCCGTCCAAGAAGAATTGATTTAAGTAAAGACATTTTAGAAAAACTTTATTTTAGTTATAAATCAATTGCTCAGACCAAGAAAATTTCTTTTGATTTTAATAAAAGTGCCGGAGATACTTCGTTAAATATCGACGAATATTCTGTTAATCAAATTTTTTATCATTTAATTGATAACGCAATAAAATATACATCAGCCGGTAAAGTTGAAATTAAAATAGATCGGGATCCGCGAAATTGTTTGTTTGTTGATATTATCGATACCGGTATTGGAATTTCTGATGAATATATGCCAATGCTTTTTACACCATTTTCCAAAGAAGAAAAAGGATATACAAGAAATTTTGAAGGTAATGGTTTGGGATTAGCATTGACAAAAAAATATGCTGACCTCAATAACGCAGAATTAAAAGTAACAACTCAAAAAGGAAAAGGTACTACTTTTAGAGTTACATTTCTGAACAGTTGATTTTTTCTTGAATGACTGCTGACAAACTTCCATTAAATATTGAACCGTTGACAAAAAAGAATTGGAAAGATTTTGAAAATCTGTTCGGTGCAAAAGGTGCATGCGGAGGATGTTGGTGTATGTGGTGGCGTCTCAAAAGATCCGAATATAACAAAAGCAAGGGCGCTGGCAACAAAAAGAAAATGAAAAAGATTGTTGATGATGGAATAATTCCCGGCTTATTAGTTTACTACAATAAAGAAACCATTGGCTGGTGTTCGGTTGCACCACGAGAAGATTTTCCGATACTTGAAAATTCACGCGTATTAAAAAAAGTTGATGAAAAAAAAGTCTGGTCTATTGTATGTTTTTACATTAAATCTTCTTACAGAAAAAAAGGGTTAACTCCGAGAATTTTAAGAGAAGTTATTAAATATGTAAAAAAGAAAAACGGAAAAATTGTTGAGGGTTATCCGATAGAACCGAAAAATGAAAATATGCCTTCTGTATTTGCGTGGACGGGTTTCGCTTCAGCATTCCGTAAAGCCGGATTTGAAGAAGTAGCCCGACGCTCTGAAACACGACCGATAATGAGGTATGTAATAAATTAAAAAGTTAACAACAAATTTTATAAACACTTATTCAATTATATATTTTCTTTCTATTAATTTGGTGCGAGCTTCATTAACAATAAATTTATAAACCCAAACAAACCACTCGCGGAAACTAATTTGATCCTTGTAAACTGAGTTTAAATAACTTTTTACCAGCAATGGGCGGTTATACTCCAATTGATTCAATAAATCATCTGTAATCAATCCGGTCATCTCAATAAATATTTTTTCGTCTTCGCTGTTAATCTGCGGTGATGTTGTCTTATCCGAGAACCACTCTTTCTCTTGAAGCGCAATATAATATCTGCTATCTCCTCTTTTAGGCGGTTCTGCTTTAATAAATTTTTTTTCGATGCTTCTTAGCTGCCATTTATTAAGCATCACTTCAAAATAAATGAAGTCGGACATTATTTCGAATTCTATATCTTTAAAAGAGTCAATCTTTGAATAAGTCTCTTTTATTTTTGTTATTCTATCAATCACTATTGCGGCAAAATTATTACTTAATATTTTAACATCTTTAAGTATTTGATCTTTAAATGCTTCGTCTATTATCATACACGCCGGAATAAACTTTCCATCTTCATTCTTTTTTATTAAGCCTTCATTAAAAAGCTGATTTATCAATTCGTTGTATTTATTGTCATCCAGGTCGAAATAGTCTTTAATTGCTTCATTATCAATTTTGTTGAACATTAATACAAGAATTTCTTTCAGATTATTTTTTTTCAATGCATCTGATTTAAAGGAAAGCGTATCGGGTAATATTATAATCGAGTAATTGTTTTTTAATATTTCATCTATCTCTTTTTTACTGCTGCAAAAAAATAATACTAATGCCAGCAGAAATAAAATTATTTTCCCGGTCATCTTCATTATTATTCTTTTATCCCTATTAATAAATTTGAACCGAAGCTAGTTTCTTTACACTGAATGTTTTTAATACCGGCAAATGCAAACCACTCTCTCATTTCCTTTTCTGAGTATGTATCGCCGTTCTTTGTTGCCACCAACATATTAAGTGCAAATAAAGCGCCTCTAACCGGTGATGTGCGGTCGTCATTCATTATAAAATCTCTAATAATAATCTGCCCTTTCGAGTTAGATGCCTCAGCACATTTTCTTATCAATTCTTTATTCTGTTCATAACTATTTATATGTACAATTGCTGAAAGTAAAATGAGATCGTATCCGGAACCGAAACTATCTTTGTTGTAATCGCCTGAAATAAATGAGACGTTTTGTTCTACTCCACTTTCGGCAGCATATTTTTTAGTTAATATTATTACATCATCAAGATCAAATATGATGGCATTTAATCCGGGGTTCTTACGTATAAATTCAAAACTAAATGCACCGGAACCGCCGCCGACATCAAGCATTTTTTTTACATTCGAAAGATCGAGCATCAAAGAAATAATTTTGGCTTCGTGCACTGCGCGGTAATGCATTGCCTCAATAAAAGATTCAAGTTTTTTTTCATTCTTGCGATCTCTATTTAAAACTGATTTCCCTTGTTTGACCGACTCCGTTAGAGTACTCCATGTATCCCACATATTGTTTGTGTGATGAAGTCCGCCCATATATTCCGGTTTTCCTTTCACAAGATATTGAGATGCTGCTTCCGTATTATAAAATTTCCCGTGTACTTTACGTAAAAATCCAATTGCAGTAAGAGCGTTCATTAGTCTATCTGTTGCTCTTTCATCGGTTCCTAATTTTTTGGCCACTTCTGCCGAAGGCAGTAATTGTTTATCAATTACGGAAAAGAGATCGAGCTCGATTGCAGTTAAAATAATACGGCTTTGCTGAAATCCGTATGCAAGAGATCTTATTTGCTCGGGTGAAAATATTCCATCTTCTGGCATAGTAAACACTGATTTTTATTATAACAAAATTAAGGAAAGAGTTTTGATTATGCTTCTAAAGTTTTCCTTCTTTGTACATCATTTGAGTTTTAATTCTTTGGAGTTGGCGCTCTATAATTAAATCAGCAAGTTGTTCCGGTATAGTTAATTTATCTTTAGAATGAAGAATCTGATTTACTTTAGTTTCATTCACATCTATTCTATACATACTATTTAAAAATCTTTCATAATTACGTGCGAGCAATTCTCTAATGCGGTTAATTAAATGTTCACGTATTGCCTCCAATCCAGCTTGAACCGGAAGAGCATTGCTTTCTAAAGAAAAATCTTTGGTAAGTTTTTGAATCAATGCGTTGAAAATTTCTTTTTCTTCCACTTTTGTTCTGAGCAAAGCGAAGAATCTCACATCAAACAATATTGAGATTCTTCGTCGCTACACTCCTCAGAATTATTAATATTTATATTTAACCCACTTAATAACTTCTGACCATTTTGGTTTTTTGCCCGTTCTCAAAACACCAACGCGATAAATTTTTCCGGCAAGCGGAAAGATTGCAAACATAGTTGCGAGACTAACAATCAATGAAGCAATTAGATGCCACATCGGAACTTCTAAAATTGTCATGCGTGCCGGCATAACAATAATATTAGCAAATGGAACGAACGATGCAATTTTTCCAATCTCACTGTTAGGGTTCTGTACCATCGATATAGCAATGAAAAATGGGATAATAATCATCAGCATTACCGGCCATAAACCGGATTGCGCATCTTGCGGATTATCAAAGATAGCACCAACTGTGGCAAACAAACCAAGAAAGATTATCAACCCAAGGAAAAAGTTTATTAAAAAATATATTATTTGAAGCGATGTTATACTGAACATTACTTCTTTAGGAAGAACAAAAAGTGTTGTTGATACAACCATTATCACCGGCATCATCCAGATAGCCATTTGAAGAAGGCCAGTAACAGCCGAACCAAGAATTTTTCCGGTCATTAATTCTTTTGCACTTACCGATGATAATATTACTTCTACTATTCTGCTGGTTTTCTCTTCAATCACAGACTGCATTATCATCTGCCCCATCATCAGCAAACTCATATAAAGCAAGAATGTAAACAAATATGAGAGTACTAAACTGCCATAACCTTCTTCTTCAAAGCCGGTTTCTTTGGTAACTTTATACCCCGAAAAATCTATCCCTTGTCTCGCAAATGCTAATTCTTCCGGCGTTAATGCGCGGTTGCTAAAAAATGCGTCTATTAGAACTTTATTGATTGGACCTTGAAGTCTTTCCGATAACCTGATATTCTGCGGAGTCTTGGAGTAATATTCTATTTTCTTATCCTTCAATGCTGTGATTGGTATATAAATAATACCGGTCAATTTTTCATCGAGAATTTCTTGTTTCTTACTTTCAAGGAATTTTGGCAATTCATCTTTTGGAAAATTATTGAATTGAAATTTATAATTATTTCCTTTTATCAAGTCCGATGATCTAAATTCATTCTCAATTCTACTATTCAATTCAGGTGTTTCAGAAACAATTATAACATTATATTGTGTTGCACCTTCATTCATTAACAGCATTTGAATTCCTATTAAACCGAACATAAAAACTGGAAGAAGAATAGTTGCAAAGATGAATCCCTTCGAGATTATTCTTTCTTTTACTTCTCTTTTGAATACGGCAATAAATCTTGAACTAAACATTACGCACCTCCTTACCATTCTGCCCTTCGTGTCCGGCAAGTTCAATAAAAATTTCCTGAAGAGAGATATCGTTTGCGTCGAATTTTTTCAAGGTTACTCCTCTATCAACAAGTAATTTAAGTAACTGTTGGATGTGATTGGAATCTTTTAATCTTACTCCTATAGTATTCCCGAAGTTTTCGATCTTTTCAATAATCGGATTCCCTTTCAAGAAAGAGATGTCCCCTTCGCAAGTTAAGCTTACATTTCTTTGTGCGTATTTTGATTTAATTTCTTTCAGTGAACCTTTCAAAATAATTTTACCGTGGTCAATCATTGCTATGTGGTCGCAAAGTTTTTCTGCAAATTCCATCAAGTGTGTGGAAAAAATTATTACTTTGCCGCGTTCTTTCATTTCAATGATTATATCTTTTAGTAAATTAGTATTAACGGGATCTAAACCGGAAAATGGTTCATCAAGAATTACAAAATCCGGATCGTGAAGTACGGTTGCGATAAATTGAAGTTTCTGCTGATTTCCTTTTGAGAGATCTTCCACTTTTGATAGCCGTCTGTCGTAAAGTTCAAAGCGTTTCAGATATTCTTCTGCTTTCTTGTGAATTTCTCTACCACTTTTACCTTTTATTTCTGCGAAATAAATAAGTGTGTCAAGAACTTTCATTTTTTTATAGAGTCCACGTTCTTCCGGAAGGTAACCAACTCTATTTTTGAAATCTTGTCCTACTTTTACGCCGCGTAGAATAACTTCGCCTTCATCTGGGAGATAAATTCCCATCATCATTCTTATAGTTGTGGTTTTACCGGCTCCGTTCCGCCCGATTAATCCGAATATCGATCCTTCCGGTACTTCGAATGAAGCTTTATCAACGGCAAGTACAGTATCAAACTGTTTTGTTAGATTTTTTACTTCGAGTGCATGCATCTATTTCCTCTAAAATGTGACCCAATTTTGACGTGTAATATAAGGAAAGTGTTGGTAATTGTTGGTGTAGAGAGGAATGTAATACTACCCGGCAAATAATTTACAGACAATGAATCTTATTCCCACCACAAGAAGTAGAGACGACTCGGCGAGTCGTCTTTACAATCTACATGTTCTCTGCACCACAAATTGTTTGACAAAAAATCGAACATCAACTAATTTGTTGCGGAATTTAGAGGACGTTTATATTTTACTCTTTAGCAAACACATATCAAACAGAACTTCATTTTGAGATTTTAGAACATCGATATTGTCTGTTAATTGTGAAATTATTTTCTTTAAGCAACGAAATATCGCGGCATAATTATAAGTTAGATTGCTAAATATTATAGAAGTAAAAAAATACTTGAATGTTTTCGGTGGTGTAATTACATTGTAGCCACGAATTTATTAGAAGGGTAATAATGAAAACTAAAGTTGTAAAAATTGGCAATTCACGCGGAATACGAATCCCAAAATCATTAATAAACGAAAGCGGTTTAAAAAATGAAGTTGAGCTTGAAGTTAGTGATGGTCAAATAATAATAAAACCAATATCAGCAAATAGAGAATCTTGGGATACCGCATTTAAGAAAATGGCGAAAAAACAAGACGACATATTATTAGATCACGAATCAATACTCAGTCAATCGAGTTGGGATCAAGAAGAATGGGAGTGGTAAATGTTTTCTCGTTTTGAAGTTTACTATGTAAATTTAGATCCAACAATTGGAAGTGAAATTAAGAAAACACGTCCGTGTGTAATTATCTCTCCTAATGAAATGAATTACAATATTACTACAGTAATAATTGCCCCACTTACTTCGAAGTTACGTAATTATCCTACAAGAGTTCCTTGCAAGATTGAAGGCAAGCAAGGTCAAATCGTATTAGACCAAATCAGAACAGTAGATAAAATAAGATTAGTCAAAAGAATAGATACATTAAATAAATTAACTCAAACAAAAATTCTCAATGTTTTAAAGGAAATGTTTTCAGAATAAGTAACCTACTTATAAGATGGTTGGCAAATTCATAATATAATTATGGCAAAGAAAAATATTATTCCTATAAAAGATTTATCAACTGAAGTAAAAAAATTAGTTGAAAGATTAAATAAAGAATCTGATCTTTCTTGTGCGTTAATTGGTGCAAGTTATTTAAATGAATGCATTGGCTCTATATTAAAAAAACACTTTCGACCAAATAGTAGCACAGCATTACGGATTCTAATGCCCGATAAAGGTTTCCTAGGTTCTTTTTCAAATAGAGCAGATCTTTGTTATAGTCTTGGCTTGGTTAATAAAGAAATATATCGCGATTTAAAACTTATCTCTGAAATTCGGAATACATTTGCCCATTCACATCTAAATATCACATTTGATTCAAATGATGTAGTTGAATTAACTAACAATCTTAATTCTTATAAAGTTGCGTTTCCTAGATATTACTTTTCAAAATATTCAAATCTAGATGAAAAAAATTTTTCTGTTGCATCAAGAGATAAATATAATACCTCAGTAATAATAATATGTCAAGGTTTTTTAGTTAATGGCTTACTTGATGAGATATTGGCTTAAATAATTTGCCAAAGACTAACACACCCAAGATTATAATTAACCTCTCCCCTACCCCTCTCCTAAATTAGGAGAGGGGTAAAGGGTGAGGTCGCTTTTACCAAATCTTCACAATCTTATCATCACTGTTTCTCATCGCATCACCGTGTTTAACATCAAACGCTTCAAAAAATTCAGGCATATTTTTTAGCGGTCCCAACACTCTAAACTTTCCGGGAGAATGTACATCGGTTTTAAGACGCAGCTTTAGCGCTTCATCGAGGATATTGTTTGCCCATACTTGCGCCCATCCTAAGAAAAATCTTTGTGCCGGAGTAAATTCGTCAATCAATGATTTCATTTTGAACTGTTCTGTTTTCTTGAATGCTGCAAATGAAATTGTAAGTCCCCCAAGATCTGCAATGTTTTCTCCAAGAGTAAGTTTTCCATCTACATGGAATGTATCGATTGAAGCATAGCTGCTGTACTGATCAATAAGTTTATTTGCCATCAATTGGAATTTTTCTCCGTCTTCTCTTGTCCACCAATCTTTAATATTACCGTTTGCATCATACTTTCTTCCCTGATCGTCAAACCCGTGTGTAATCTCATGCCCTATTACTGCACCCATAGCACCGTAATTAATAGCATCGTCTGCGTTTTGATCGAAGAATGGCGGTTGTAAAATTGCTGCCGG
This sequence comes from uncultured Melioribacter sp., assembly GCA_964464825.1. Classification (GTDB taxonomy): domain Bacteria; phylum Bacteroidota; class Ignavibacteria; order Ignavibacteriales; family Melioribacteraceae; genus DYJK01. The sequence goes on from CAYXKL010000001.1 coordinate 103,811, forward strand.
AAAAACTATCTCGTTCCTTGTTGGCGAGTAATATGCATTTACTGTCTGCGGACTCATTCCCCACTCAGTTTTATCAACTGGTTTGCCAATCTTAGCAAGATTATCTTTAACAGCCCAATAATTTGATCGAAGTATATTTTTGAAATAGGTATCGCGTTTAATTTCAAGTTTTGAATAATCTGTCCACTTATCTGGGTATCCAATCTTAACTGTAAATTTGCTCAGTTTATTCAATGCTTGTTCTTTTGTTTCATCGCTCATCCAGTTAAGGTTACGAATGCTTTCTCCCATTGCTGTAATAAGATTATCAACAATGGTTTTTGCACGTTCTTTAGCTTCCGGCGGAAAATATTGCTCTACATAAATTTGTCCTATCAATTCTCCCATAGCACCGTCAGCTGCTTGCAGAATTCTTTTCCATCTGGGCTGCAAAGCTTTTGTACCATTTAAATATTTTCCGTAAAAATTAAACCGTTCATTCACAAAATCCGAACTCAAAACATTTGCCGCATTATTAATCATTTGCCATTTCAAATATACTATCCAATCATTAAGAGATACTTCGTTCATCATTCTGCTTATCTCTTCAAAAAATTGCGGCTGGCCCACTACTATAACATTCGGATTTTCGATTCCAATTCCTTCAAAGTAAACATCCCAATCAAAACCCTCAGCTATTTTCTTTAATTGTCTAATCGACATTTTATTGTAAGTTTTTTCCGGATCTCTATTCTGCAGACGTGTATTGGAAGCTTTTGCCAATCTTGTTTCAATATTTAAAATTATGTCTGAGTTTAGTTTTGCGGTTTCATTATCCGCACCAATTAATACAAACATTCTGCTGATATATTCTAAATATTTTTCTCGAATCTCTTTCGAACGTTCATCATCTTTTGTGTAGTATTCAACATCCGGTAGTGAGGTTCCTCCTTGCCATAAACGGGCAACCATTACATTACTTTTCTTTGCATCAACCGAAACAAAAAAATTGAATGGTACTCTTAAACCATATAGATATTCTTCTGCAAAAAGATTGATTAGGTCTTTTGTGTTTCTAATTACATTAGTTTTTGCAAGTTCGGGTAACAGAGGTTTTGCACCAAGCTTTTCAATTAATGCCGAATCCATTCCGGTAGCATAAAAATCGCCAATCTTTTGCTGTGCCGATCCGTATAAGATATTTTTTTCAACGGCAACTTTTTCCAATATTAATTTAATCTGATCATTTGTTACTTCGTCTAATTTTTCAAATATGCCCCATCTGCTGTATTCATCCGGAATAGGATTGTTTTTTAACCATCCGCCCACAGCAAAGCCATAAAAATCTTCTTTTGGTGATATAGATTTGTCAAGATTTTTAAGATCAAAACCTTTGCTTTGCTGTGCATAACTTGTAGTTGTTAGTAAGATTAATAGATATACGATTAGGTGAGAATAATTCCTTTGCATAACTCCTTCCTTCGATGTGTGGGTAATTTTCTGGTATAAGTTAGACGGTTTGAGCTAACGAAATGTTGCTTACTTGAATGAATTGAGAGCGAAGAATTTAATGAATCCCTGGTATATAAAAAGATTAATTTTGTATCATAAAATTTTATTTTTCCAATGATTGATTTGCTTATCTACTTCTTTGGGTGAAGTACTTCCGATCGATTTTTTGTTTTTTACACTCGCTTTAGATGTTAGGAAGTTGAATACATCGGATTCAAATTTGATTGAAAATTTTTTGTAATCATTAATCAGTAATTCATTGAGTTTTTTCTTTTTGGTAAGTGCCAGATCAACAATTTTACCAACTATATTATGAGCTTCGCGGAAAGGTATTTTTTTACTTACTAAATAATCTACAAGTTCTGTTGATAGAGATAGATCTCCATCTAATTCTTTCTCAAAACGGTTTTTATTGAATGTGGTGTGTTTTAATAATTCAGATGAAATCAGTAAACATTCTTCTGTTGTATTCACCGTTTCCAAAAGATGATATTTATCCTCTTGCATATCCCGGTTATACGCAAGCGGTAAAGATTTCATCATAGTTAATATTCCAATTAATGCACCGTAAACACGTCCGCTCTTACCGCGTACAAGCTCTGCAATATCAGGATTTTTTTTCTGGGGCATTAAGCTGCTGCCCGTTGCAAATGAATCATCAAACTGAGCAAAAGAAAATTCTTGCGAACTCCATAAAATTATTTCTTCTGCTATCCGGCTTAAATTCATCATTATAATTGAGCATCCGCTAATCAGTTCAATCATTACATCACGGCTGCTGACTGCATCTAATGAATTCTCAACGATCCCTTTCATACCAAGATATTTCGCAGAAATATTTCTATCTATATTTATAGTAGTTCCAGCAAGTGCTGCTGCACCGAGCGGGGATTTATCTGCCCGTTTTAAGCAATCATTCAATCTTTTAACATCCCGTTCAAACATAGAAATGTATGCGATAAGATGATGAGCAAAAAAAATCGGTTGTGCCCTTTGTAAATGTGTATAGCCGGGCACTATTGTATTTTTGTGTTTTATAGAAATTTTTAACAAAGTTTTTTGTAAAGTGCGGACAAGTTTAATGAGCTCTGTAATTTCTTTTTTCAAATATAACCGTTCATCTAGAGCAATTTGATCATTACGGCTTCTTGCTGTGTGTAATTTTTTACCGGTACTACCGGTTTTTTTTACAAGTTCTTCTTCTATAAACGAATGAATATCTTCATTCTTCCAATTAAATTTTAGTTTACCGGTGGAAATTTCTTTTCTAATTTTTTTTAGTGAGCTTATTATTTTATTTCCCTCAGCCGGTAAAATAATTTTTTTCTTAACAAGCATTTTAACATGCGCTATACTTCCAATTATATCTTCATTATAAAGTCTACTATCTATTTCAATCGAAGAAGAAAATCTTAAAGCTTTTTCATTCAGCGATTTTTTAAATCTACTATTCCAAATAGCCATAGTTTATTTTACTCTTCCCGGATATATGGATTGTTAAATTAAAATTATGCGACAGCGTTTTTTCTATTATTCAATAATTTCTGCGTAACACGATTATATGTTTTTAATGGCAATCCGTAAATTTTAATAAATCCTTCGGATGCTTTGTGATCGAACTGATCCTCAGCTGTATATGTTGCAAGTGCCGGATCGTATAATGAATATGGAGACGTTCTTCCGGTTACCCTGATTGTTCCTTTGTAAAGTTTAACTTTTACAAGTCCCGTAACTCGTTCTTGCGTTTTTTCAATAAACGCTGAAAGCGCTTCTCTTAATGGCGAGAACCAGAGACCATTATAAATTAAATTGGAAAATTCATGTGCAACTAAAGATTTGTAGTGCATAACAGATTTTTCAAGTGTTAATCTTTCAAGTTCTTTATGAGCGAAATGTAAAATCGTTGCCGCCGGTGCTTCATAAACTTCTCTAGATTTTATTCCAACTAATCTATTTTCAACAAGATCGATTCTTCCAATTGCATTCTTTGCACCAACAGTATTTAGAAATTTAACAAGAGAAATGCTTTCCATATCCTGGCCATTCACTGCGGTTGGAATTCCTTTTTCAAATTCAATAGTTACTTCGTCTGCTTCCTTGTTTGCTTTTTCCGGTGAGGTTGTAGATTGGAATGCATCTTCCGGCGGTGAAATCATCGGGTCTTCAAGTACACCACACTCGATACTTGTTCCCCATAAATTTTCATCAATTGAATAAGGATTTTCTTTCGTAGCAGCAACCGGAATATTATTTTTCTTTGCGTAATCAATTTCTTCTTCTCTTGATTTGAATTCCCACTCTCTCAAAGGTGCAACAATTTTCAAATCCGGTGCTAGCGCTCCTACCGAAACTTCAAAACGTACCTGATCATTTCCTTTACCGGTACATCCGTGAGAAACAATGTTTGCATTTTCTTTTAGAGCAATATCAACCAAAGCTTTTGCAAGCAATGGTCTTCCAATTGAAGTGGCCATCGGATAAGCATCTTCATACATTGCGCCGGCTTTTAAAGAAGGGAAAACATAGTCTTCAAGAAATTCTTTTCTCAAATCCTGAATATAAACTTTAGAAGCGCCGGATTTGATTGCTTTTTCTTTCAATCCGGTAAGTTCTTTTGTTTGACCGAGATCGCCGGTGAATGTGATGATTTCTGCATCATAATTATTTTTAAGCCAGTGGACCATAATGGAAGTATCTAATCCGCCCGAATATGCTACAACAATTTTGTTCTTGCTCATTTAAGTAATTCCTAATATTGTTTTTAATTGCTCAATTATTGTTTTTAATCTTTTTATAGAACGTGGGATGACAAGTATTGTATCGTCTCCGGCTATTGTTCCTAATATTTCTGTTAAATTCTGCTTATCCAAAAAAACCGCTACACCTTGAGCGCGTCCAGTAAATGTTTTAAGTACAATCAACTGTTCGTTGCTATCGATAGAAATTACTTCTTCTGCAATGTGTGATTTTAAAGTATTCTGATTTGCAGAATCAGCAATTTTATAAACCGCGCCGTTAATTGCCGGAACACGAACCACTCCAAGTTCATTCAAATCTCTTGATAATGTTGCTTGTGTAACTCTCACGCCATTTTGTTTTAATATTTTTACAAATTGTGTTTGATTATGAATCTCTTGCGAGTTAATCAATGATTTAATAATCGAGTGGCGTTTGTTGATCTCTTCTAATTTTTTACTCATTGTTATACTCCATTTTTTCTTAGTCCATTATTAATACACACTTAAAATAAAAATAATTCGGTGTAACTAGACTAAGAAATAATCACTCGCTAACTATTTCAGTACCAACACCTTCCGAAGTAAAAATTTCAAGTAAAAGAGCATGTTGAATTCTGCCGTCTACAATATGAACTTTATTGACCCCGGTATCCAATGCATTTAATGCAGATTCCACCTTGGGAATCATACCACCGCTGATTATTCCCTCATTAATAAAGTCTATTATTTCTTTTCCGGTTAAATGTGATACTAATTGATTATTAATCTTCACACCTTCAACATCACTCATATAAACAAGTTTAACTGCATCAATTGCACCGGCAATACCACCGGCAGCCATATCTGCATTTACATTATAAACTGTTCCATTTTCATCAATTCCCAGCGGTGCAATAACCGGCATATATCCATCATACAATAATTTTTTTATAAATGAATCATTTACATCAACTATTTCACCTACAAATCCTAAATCTTCCTTTTCGTATTTTTTTACTTTTATTAAATCAGCATCAATTCCGCTAATGCCAACGGCTCTTCCTCCGTTAATATTAATTCTTCTAACAATATCTTTATTTATTGATCCGGCTAATACCATTTGAACAACTTCGCGTGTTTCTTCATCAGTAAATCTTTGGCCGTTAATAAATTTAGTTTTAATTTTAAGCCGTTCTGATAAAGCACTAATTTCTTTGCCGCCGCCATGCACTACAACAATATTTATCCCAATTTTACGAAGTAGTGTAACATCCTGAGCGATCATAATTTTTAAATTTTCTTCTTCCATCACAGCACCGCCATACTTAATAACAAAAGTCTTTCCTTCAAACTGCTGTATAAACGGCAATGCTTCTATTAATACATCCTCCTTTTTAAAGATCGGGAAAGTCACGTTCTGTAGCTCCCGTTAATTTTTACATATTCTTCAGAAAAATCACAAGTCCAGCATGTCGCAGATGCACTACCGAGATTCAGTTTGATTGTTAAATCAATGTGATTCTGCTGTAATGTTTTATTGGCTTCAAAACTTGGTAGCATTACAATATAATTCTGCTGTAAAATCTGAGTGCCGTTAATAAATATTTCAAACTTATCCGGATCAAACTCAATTCCTGAATAGCCAACGGCTGCAATGATTCTTCCCCAATTTGCATCTTCACCGTGTATGGCAGTCTTCACTAACGGAGAAAGAGCAATAGCTTTTGCTGCTTTAATTGCATCGTTTTCAGTTTCCGCCTCTTCTATTTTTATCTCGATTAGTTTGGTTGCACCTTCGCCATCTCTTACAATATCTGTGGCTAATTTTTTCATAAGCTTAAAAAGCTCAGATTCGAATATTTCATAAGCTTTCCCGTCTTTTGCAATTTCAACTCCGGCAGCACCATTTGCCATCATCAGTACCATATCATTCGTGCTGGTATCGCCGTCCACTACAATTCTATTAAATGTTTTCTCGTTAGTTTTATGAAGTAACGACTGCAAAATATTTTTTTCAATTACTGCATCTGTTGTTATAAAGCCGAGCATAGTTGCCATGTTGGGATGAATCATTCCTGAACCTTTAGCAATACCGCTAATTGTTACTTCTTTTCCGTCAATCATAAATGTGTATGATTCTGCTTTCAAAAAAGTATCTGTTGTCATAATTGCTTCGGCTGCATCTTTTATATCAATATCATTTAAATAATTTTTAATTGTATCTATTCCATTAAATATTTTATCCATTGGCAGAAACTCACCTATAACTCCAGTGGAGGCAACAAGGACATTTTCACTTTTTAGATTCATGGTTTTAGCGGTTAATTCGGTCATTGAAACTGCATCTGAAAGTCCGCGTTCACCGGTACAAGCATTTGCATTTCCGCTATTCACAATTACTGCATTAAAATAATCAGATTCTTGAAGATGTTTTTTACTAACCAGTACTGGTGCGGCTTGCACTTTATTCAATGTAAACACTCCGGCAGCAGTTGCCGGGTAATCTGATACAATCAATGCTAAATCTTTTTTAGATTTTTTTATGCCGCAGTGAATACCGGCGGCTTTGTATCCAAGTGGTAATTTTGTATTCATAGTAAGTAATTTATGTTCTGTGGTTTGTTCTTTGAACATTTTAATAATCCTTCTGTTTGATTCAGTCCGTACATTACATTCATATTTTGAATTGCTTGACCGGCAGCACCTTTAATTAAATTATCTAGTGTTGAAATAATTGTTATTATGTTATCAGTGATTGTTAGTCCGATATCGCAAAAATTTGTGTGTAAGACATTTTTCATTTCGGGTATCGAGTTGTGATATAAGCGGATAAACGGCTTATTATCATAATACTTATTATAAATCTCCATGCATAATTTTTCATTTATTCTACTCTTAATTTTAGATTGAATTGTAGTATAAATTCCTCTTGTTGCCGGAAGTAAATGAGGAACAAATGAAATATCCGGCTCTGAACTAGAAAATAGATTCAAATATTTTTTTATTTCCGGTATATGCTGATGTGTTCCAATTTTGTATGCGCGTACATTTTCATTAACTTCAGCAAAAATCATGTTCTCAGAAACGGCTTTACCGGCACCCGATGTTCCACTGTAAGATGTTATGCTGATAAACTCTTCATTAATAATATTTTCTTTAAGCAAAGGAATTAAAGGTAATAGAACACTTGTAGGATAACACCCCGGATTTGCAACAATTTGTGCTGTTGAAATTACGTTTTCATTCCATTCACTTAACCCATAAATTGCCTTATTTAATAGACCGGGTTCAGTGTGTTCATGTTTATAATATTTCATATAAACTTTTGTACTATCCAGTCTAAAATCTCCGCCTAAATCAATAACTTTTTTACCTTTATCGACGACACTTTTTACAAACGGAATTGATTGACCGGAAGGAAGTGCAAAAAATACTAGATCAAGTTCTTCTAATAAATTTTCATTAAATATTTCAATTTCTTTAGAAATAATACCTTTTAAAGATGGGTGAATCTCTTCTATGTAATTACCGGCCGATCTATTACCGAATAATTTTAAAATATCCGCTCCGGGATGGTTATTTAGAATTTTCATCAATTCTAAACCTGAATACCCAGCAGCTCCAACTATACCTACATTTATCATTTACATATTTTTTATTTAATAATGTATAATTATACATAATAATGTATAATTATGCAATAATGATTTAGCTCCATTTAAAATAAAAAACCCGCCTTGTTAGCGGGTTTTTACTTGATGTTCTTTCAAGTATTTCAATTATTCAATTTTTTCTGCTACCATTTCCCTTCCGCCTTGAAGCAATGTAAGCCCTATGCATTTCCCTTCTGCATTTTTATTAAATGTAATTTTAGCATCAACTACTTTTACATAAAAAGTTGTATCAGATTCAGGAAATATTTCAATCCGCGGTTGTGCGGTCGCTTGCGCAAATATCTGATTGCCCTCCACTGTAATAGTCATTACAAAATTAGGAGCTAATTGGTATTTGCCTATATATGTATTTAAAATATCTGTACTAACTTCTGCATCTTTTTTTTCTTCTACTTCAATGCCCATTTCTTTCAAATATTTAATGGCATTTAAATTACGAGGATTTAGCTCTAGCGATTTTTTGTAGTGTACAATCGCCGAGTCTTTATTTCCCTTTTTAAACCAAGCTTCACCATAACTATCATATGCATTCGAGGATTTTGGAAATTGCATAACATTCATTCTAAAAGCAAAAAGTGCTTCGTCAATCATATTCTTACCAAGTAATTCGTAACCAAGATTATTCATTTCATTTTCGGTTAAATTAAAATTGTTAGTATCATTTTTTAGTTCGTTAAAAACTTTTTCTGCTTCGTTAATACCGTCTTCATTAATTACTTTACTTATGTATTCAGCTAAAGATTTTTTGGGGTAGATTATTTCCTTACCGTAAATAATATTTAATATTTGCTGTGTAATTTCGTTAAGGGGTGCGCCGCCAACATTACTGAAAATTGCAACAAATTGTCCCTTTTGAGGTAGATAATAACCGATAGTATTAAATCCATTTATTCCTCCGCCGTGCGTAATAACTTTGAGTGAATCTTTACCATCATAATATTTGTTAATTACCCATCCGTATCCATATTGTGCATTTCCGAAAGCTTGTATATAACCCGTGAACATAATGTCCCAAGATTTCTTTGTTAGAATTTTTTCGGAATAAAATGATTTATTCCAAATGAAAAGATCTTTTACAGTTGAATAGAGGGAGCCGGCGGCATATGGTAGGGACATATTTAAATATGTTGCATTCCGGTAACCGGAAAATGTTTTTTCATAACCAGCCGCACGCATTGGAATAATATCATTAGTCCAATCATAACCGGAGTCGTTCATTCCAAGCGGAGTAAATATTTTTTCTTTAACTAACTCATCATATTTCTTTCCGGTTACTTTTTCTAATATTGCACCTAAAATAAAATATCCGGAATTGTTGTAAGCAAATTGTGACCCGGGTTCAAATTCAAAATCTCCGCTGCAATACTCTTTTACAAAATCATCAGGTGTATAATATTTTTGAGATACTTTTTCCATAAAATCAGGCTGGTTTGTGTAGCTTGGAATTCCCGACGTATGTGTGAGTAGCATATGAATTGTAACTTTATCACCGGTATCTTTTCTATAGTAGGGTAAGTAGTCTGTTAATTTGCCATCTAGTTTAATTTTTCCGCTTTCAACTTGCTGCATAATTAAGGTAGATGTAAATTGTTTTGTAATGGAGCCAAGCCGAAATTTTGTATCTGGCGTGTTTAATATTTTCCATTCCATATTTGCAAAGCCATAACCTTTACTGAAAATAACTTCATTATTATCTGCAACTAAAACAGAACCGTTAAATTGCCTAAGTTCATTATACCTACTGATAAGCTCGTCTATCTTTTCTGTGGTTGATTGTGCAGAAAGATTCATTGTAAAAAGTATTAAAATCATTAAACTAAATTTTTTCATTTTTATTCCTTTTTATTGATAATAGTTTAGATAGTTAGAAGTAGTAAAAGGTTACCTAAATTCTTGAATTGTTATCAGTTCTAAAACGACATTGAAAGAACAAAATCAAAATATTTCAAGGAGTACGGTATCCGAAACCAGCTACATAACTTTTATTCATCTCAATATTTATTGACTTAAAATTATACGTGCCGAATAACCCTAATCCCCCCACAATATTTGAAAACTCCGGTTGATAAACACGCAAAGAAAATTCATTTAAAAAGGTTTGTTGCGCAGAATAATACGTAGCAAGATTTTCATCTAAAATTAAAAGACGGAATATTGCGTTTTCTATAATATAGGATCCTTTATTAGGGTCATCGCCGGCAATTTCTCTCATAGCGCGGTTAACGACCGTGGAATCAAAATAAATTGTCTGTCCTCCAGAATAGATTGGAGGGTAAACTGGTAAATCATTTAATTGTGTTAAATATGTATACGGAAATTTCTTCGCATATTTTGTCTTAACACCATTTACTTCTTTTGAATATACCACAGCTAACTCCGGTGCAAAATATATAATTGAATTATCGGGACCTGATAATACGCCCCATGAAAATTCAATCTTGCCGTTTACAAGACCAACGGTTGTAAACTCCCGCAATGATGAATAAAGGAAAATATTGTTTCTTCCAAAAGTGTGGGATTCGGAATGTAGTGTTTTGCCGCCAGGCAAGTATGCTTCTATTTTGATTGGTGAAAAGCTTTCCGGTTCTAAGTTATCTAAATAAAAATATTTTATCGGTCCTTTATAATGTGAAGTATCTAATCTTTCTGCAGCAGCTCTTTTCATTATGTATTCTTTACCTTTATAAGTTATTACAATAGATGCATTACTTATAAACGGATCTTCACTATTTGTATAAGGATCAAATCCTTCGACATTGTACGAATGTGATAGAGTTGCAATTTGATACGAAGTATCGCTTCTGATAATACAGTTAAGAATGTAAATTTCTTTAAAATCACTTTTGGGACTTACCTGATCATCGCAAGAAATTATAAATGGTATTGATATTAAAATAATTAAAATGATTTTTTTCATAATTCAATTTTTATAGTGGCAGAAGGAAGAAACGGCAGCATATCAACGCGTTCACCGGTAGTCCGCTTTATATAAAAAAGGTTTTTACGGTTATATGCGTTCATTATACTTACATCTACACTCAATTTTAAATTTCCTATCCTTATCTTTTTGGTTAAACTTAAATCTAGCCGATGATAGTCAGGTAAGCGTTCTATATTTCTATCCCCAAGCAAAGTAAAAGGCAAATAGGATTCGAGTAAATAGTTATGAGCTGCTACATTATCGATATTCAATTTTTCATAATATCCGGCAATTTGAGTGAACGGTAATCCTGAAGAATAAGTCCATGCCGCACTTGCAATCCACCCGGAACCAAAATCATATTCAGCAGAAAGATTTACTGTGTGGCGCGAATCATAACGCGGCGGATATTTTTCTCCATTAACGTTTTTATAAGACCACGATAATGAATAGGAAGCCGTTATATCAATCGGGAAATATATATAGCGCGATTGAACTTCAACTCCGTATGCTTCTCCTTCACCGGGAATCAAATCTTTATCATAACTAAAAAATTTTCGTTCGTTAACAATTGCAAGATCTTTCATCAATTTAAAATATGCTTCTGTGCTTATTGAAAAATATCTGGATGGATTAAATTCTATTCCGCCAATGTAGTGTAAAGAACTTGAAGGCAACAAGTAAAGCGGTGTAATTATCCAAGGTTCAAAAATTGTTACTATTTCATTTTCGTCGGAAACAGTTACTAAATCTTGGGAAAAGATCCCCCAAGAAGCTTTAAGAGCTAACTCCGGAATTATACGGTAAGTAATACTTGCCCGCGGTTCAAAAAAAGTTGCAGAGCCGCCGCCGGCTAATCTTGTCAATTCAACACGTATTCCGGCATCTGCACCAAAATTTTGAAGACGCATAAATTTATATCTTGCATATGCACTAATATTGGTTCCTCTCGATCCAAGATCGTTCTGCTGATCCCGGTAATTGCTTAAAAGTAATTTTGATTTCACTTCATATATTTTGAATCCGCCGTTCATCTCATCTTTATTATCATATACATAATTAAAATCCATTCTCATTGTAACATCATCTATTTCATTATAAACATATTTACCGCCGGAGTAATTTGGAATAATTTCTCCTTTGAATTGAGCTCTAGAAATTTCAACTTGATAATAAAGTGGAGAATCTGAGATTTGGAAATAATTGAAGCTGATTGATTTATTACTCCACTTAAAATCCTCTCTTAATGGATTATTATTCATAATTTCATCATTGCTGATGAAAGTACTTAAAGTAAATTTAGCATCCTTTAAAAAATTATCGTTTGAATAATTCACTTTAAAAAAGAAATCGTAAAAATCTGCCGGAAGAGAATTATCATTTCTAAATTTTTTAAGAATTTCATCCGAATAATTTTTTCTACCGCTGATAATAAACGAACCATGGGGAACCGGCCCTTCGATAATCGCTTTAGCAGTTAAAAGACTAACACTTGCTTTGCCGGCAAATTTGTTAGCGTTTCCGTCACGGGTAACAACTTTTAATACAGATGAAAGTCTCCCGTGGTATTCAGCCGGAAAACCACCTTTAAAAAACTCAAGTGAATTAACCATATCTGGATCGATAGCGCTGAAAATTCCAAGTGCATGGTACGGATTATATATTGTTACGTTATCTAATAAAACTAAATTTTGATTACTGTTACTTCCCCTCACATAATAACGGGAAGACAGATCACCGGCGGTTTGCACACCCGGCAGACTTTGGAGCGAGCGGAAAATATCCATCTCAACTCCTTTGGGAAGATTTTCAAGATCATGAATGGTTATTTTCTGAAGACTTAAATCAACTGCATTCTCTTCCCGGTATTTTTCCCCAATCAATTCAATAGTTTGCAGTTCAAAACTCGATGATGCCAATTCAACTTTAACATCTGTTACTTTAAATCTTGTTACGTTTACATAAACTAATTTCGTTTTATAGCCCACATAAGAAAAGATCAATGTAAAAGTTTTATTTTCGGGTAATGACGCCAAAACAAAGTAACCGCGGTAATCGGTGCTTGTACCTCTATTCAGTTCTTTAACAAATATATTTGCGTAAGGCAATGCTTCACCGTTTGATGAATCCGCTACAAAACCGCGGACAATGCCTCTATCTTGAGCATTTATATTTTTTGAAAATGATAAAATCAACAATAGTAAAAACAATAACCCGCAATACTTAATCTTTATCATGAGTAAGTTTTATTATCCAAAATGTTTTAATAAGAATATAAAAGAAGGATTCAATAATATCACCATATTAATTTGGTCGGTGTAAATTCATTACTTAATAACAAATTATTTTTCTTCTGGTTCATACTCCAAAATATCTCCCGGCTGGCAATCGAGTGCTTTGCAGATTGCATCGAGCGTGGTAAAGCGGATTGCCTTTGCTTTCTCTGTTTTCAAAACGGAAAGATTTGCCATTGTAATGTTTACTTTTTCAGCAAGTTCGGTCAAACTCATTTTACGTTTTGCCATCATCACATCAAGATTTACTCTTATCATAATATCCTCATACTGTAAGTTCATTTTCTTCTTTCAGTTTAGCACCGGTAATAAAAACTTCGCCGATAGCCATTACAACCAATCCTATTGTTAATGTAGAAATAAAATCAAATCTAAAAGCATGCATATAAATTCCCATTCCGTTTATCGTTAAATTTTCCGGCAAATTAAATTTAATAATATATCTTAAGAGCACAATCCATAACGGCAAGAAAATTATCAGCATAGATATAATCCGGATTCTTATTCCATTTTCTTTGGTAAATGGATTTCCTCCGTGAATTGTACCAATGATTTTTCTGATTAGAATTACAATCATGAGCAGCGATACATAAAGTGAAATAGGAATTAGGTTGGAACAAATAAAAACAGCGGCATTGGGTTCATACACAGTTAATATTCCTTCAATTCCAAAAACGGAATACTTGCTTGTTTGATCTTTCCAAACTTCAATTTCTTCTGGATACATAGAGACTTCCATTCCCAATATATTTGTTGGAAAGAATTCACCGGGTGTAAATATATCAAACAGAAATAGTCCGATTTGGAAAAGTACTATTGCAATCAAACCACCGAAAAAAATTGAAAGCATACTGTAGGCACTTACAATAAGGTTTTTAGTATTCTTTTTTTCACTCATTTTTTCCTCCAAATATCTCTGCTCGAACATAAAAATATATTTCCCTCTTGTCAAGAAAAATATATTGATTAACAGTAAATTATTTCCGTTAAAAGGAAATTATTGAAAGATAAGAGATATTTATCTAATTTTGGTTTAAGATCATTTATTCTTGGTGAAATATGAAAAAAACTATTCTATTAATATTAGTTGGAAACCGAAAGGAATCGGCAGTCAAAGTTCAGCAGATACTTACCGGCTGGGGATGCACAATTAAAACTCGGCTTGGTTTACACGATGGAGTGCTTGATAATTGTTCCGATTCCGGCTTATTGATTTTGGAAATTTGCGGAACAGACGAACAGAACCACGAACTTGCAAGAAAGTTTTCCGTGCTGCCGGGAGTTTCTTCTAAGCTGGTTGAGTTAGAAGTAGAAAAGTAACACTTCTGATAGAACGCAGATTACGCTGATTAAGCAGATTTGAAGGAATTTAAAACTTCTACTTACGATTTTAATTTTTTAATTACTGAATGCAATTCATTTGCTCTTTGCGAACCGATCAATATATTTTTTTTATTCTTAAAATGAATATACACGCCTACTTTTCCTCTCATTATAAAACCAAGTGTCCGCCACCGTATCGAATAACGCAGACCCCATCCGCCAAAATCGATTATTGGATTAAATTCTTTTATTTCAAAACTTTCTATATCATCAATTAAATATTCTCTTATCATCAGCGGATAAAATCTAACATATATTTTACTGTCATCTATTTTCACTGTAAGCTTCATAACAAAGAATAACCAGATAATAAAAAGTAGAATCGGAATTGTAATTACAGATAATATGATAAATTCTGTATTCGAGAGTGGATCTGAGCCCACCGGTTCTTTTAATATCAATTGATAATAGAGTGACACAAGCAGAAAAATTATCATACCGGCTGTAATCGGTGTTACCAAAAATAAATTCCACTTTTGGTCGAATTTTTCCTCCTCAAAAAAATAAATTTTTTCCTCTTTCATTTTTTTCTCACTTGCTATTCCTAATATATGTCTTGGGATTATTTAATTCGCGCAGTGCATCATTCGCAATCCATCGTGCTGATTTTGAATCAATCATTTTAATTTCTTCAGCAAGGTTTACAGCTTCTTCTTTTAGAAATGTACTTCTCTTACCAATTTGTCTCAAAGACCAGTTAACTGCTTTCTTAACAAAATTTCTTTCATCAACAGAATATTTTTTTATTAAAGGAAAGAACTGTAATAATTCAATATCGTTTCTTTTTTTATCATGCACCGCTAGGTAAGCAATCAATGAGAAAGCGGTACGCCGTACAAACTCTTGTTTTCTATTAGCCCACTTTGGAATCATAACGTAAGCATATTCTGTTTTTCGGAAAAGGTTTGAACATGTTCCGTCAACTATATCCCAAGAGTTAAAATCTTTAATCCATTTATTCATTAAAGCTTTAGTTGTTAATTTGGGATCCGCAATCATAGAGGCAACATGCCGTGCTTCGTGGTATCCGCTTTCCCATAATTTTAGTGCTAATGTGTGATTCTTACCTATCTTTTTTGCTAATGCATGCATGTTGGGCGCACTCACACCAAAAGCTTTTTGTACATTAATCCCATAACGCGCCATCCCTTCGCGATTATATTGGCTGCCGTGTTTTTTTAACTCTGAGATAACAGAATTAATTGTGTAAATTTTTGAATTGTTTTTTTGAGGTTTCAATAGATCCTCAAGTATGTGATTTTTTAATTTGGTGAATATTCAAATATGTAAAGTTTTTCTTCTTTATCCGATACAAAATAAATTCTTCTAGATTTTACATCGATAGCAATTCCCTCAATTTGTGTAATCTTTACTTTGTGTGTTTCTATCACCTCCCCTTTTTTATTGCAAAGGAAAAGTGATTTGTTCTCATCGCTTATTATCCATAATTGATTTGTTTCTGATGTTAATTCAACACCAGAATAGTCTCTTGCATATTTTAATTCTTTCCGTGATAATTCATTGAAATTTTTATCGTACTCAATTAAATATGCTGGATTCTTTTCTTTGATAATAAAAAAATGGCCTGATTTTTTATCGAACTCTATTCCTTCTAGACCGGTATTGTTTTTATTAATATGAGAAGTTGAAAATCTTTTCTGTTCTTTTCCGCTATAGCCAACAAAAATGATTTCACCAGATCTTTCGGATACAACTGCAATTGTCGTATCGTTTATTACTGTTACTCCTTCAATATCTTCAGCTTCTATTTTTACAGATTTTACAATTTTACCATCAAGTGTTATCATGTAAGCGCTTCTGCTCTGATCACTAACGGTCCATAAATATTTTTTATCAACTGTTAATGCCAGTCCTGATGGTTCAGTAACATTAATTTTATATTCTGCTAATTGTTTAAGCTCTCCTTTATTTTTATTGTCAGATTGATTGCAATTTGTACAGAGAAACAGCAGTGCAGTAGAAAAAATAATATTGGCAAATATTTTTCTCATTTAAGAATCATCATTTTTTTTATTATAGTATAATTCCCGACAGTTAATTTATAAAAATAGATTCCGGAATTTAAAGTTATACCATCATTTAATTTTTCTGCATTAAACTCCACTTTATAACTTCCGGGTCCCATATTATCATTTACGAGTGTTGAAATTTCTCTTCCGAGTAAATCATAAACTATTAATGTAACTAACCGCTCTTTATGTCCTTCTCTGTGATAAGGAGAGGAATTTAAAGGTGAGGTCGGTATGAAATATTCAATTGTTGTGCTTGGATTAAATGGATTAGGATAATTTTGATATAAAACAAATTCGGTTGAAATAGGATTATCATTTTTAATACTTGTCGGTATAGCTTCAATTTTATATGCCGGAGAAATTGTAACAACCTTTCCTGATTTCTTACCGAGTCCCTTAAATGTATAATTGCCCGGATTTAATATTGTAATTGATAACGAGTCGTTCTCTAATTTCAATTTGACATCTGCATTGAGAGATTTGAATTCAATAGTATCTACATTGAGAACATTACTATAAAATTCCGATTTATGATATTTTCTTTCGATTCCAATATAAATTTTATCGTTCGAAAAATCTTTTTCTTTCCATTCAATATCGGAGTAAGCAGAGCTTAAATGAGTATTCAACCAATAATATCTTTGTGAGAGCCATGATTTTAAGTAATTAACTTCTGCTTCGTAAGAAGTAAAATTATTTTTATTAGGCCAGACATAAGAATTACCATCGAATAATTCGGGCCACCTTGCTGAGTTTCTCGAAATAGCTTCCGAAAGAATTGCTGTCTGGCTATCTATATAATAGGTTACCGATAGATAACTTAAAATCGTTTTTTGAAGTTCATACCATCTTTTGGAAAGTTTATTAATAAAAACTGGGTCGTTCATCAATTTGATTGTGTAAAACGGATTTGCAATATCTCCGTTGGATTGTTTGAACGATTGCCAGCCGAAAGGATTGTGTCCGTCATCGTAATCAGCCAAACCGAAAGAAATATCAAAATCCCAAAGCGGACCCATTACAAGTTTTCCTTTTTCACTATCACGGTCTTTGTAAAAGTAAGCGCTTAAACGGTATGCATCAGTATTCTTTGAAAACTCATTTAGTAGATAACAATCCACAAACGAATCAACATCAATGTAATTATAATATCCGCTGAAAGGGTCGTTATAGACATTTGTGCTTAAGATGGTTTCGAATTGAGTAATATAATTTTTTATGTAATCGAATTGTTCTTGTGCAATATCTTCCAGCTTCGGTTCCTGAATATTGTAATAAACTCTTCCATACCCTCCTAGTATAGGCGGATAGGGTGAATACCATTTTTTTTCGTCTTCTTCGGGTCTATCTATATGAAGAATATAACCGCCGGTAAGTTTATCACCCGATATGTCTTCAGGATCAATTTTTTTTATATCAACTCTGTTTTTATCACGTTTTATTTTTTCTTGCAGAATATATATGCCGCGGTAATCTCCATTCAATATCAATTCAAAATATTTTGTACGGGATGCATAACGTCCCATATCATTTGCAAATTTAAAGATTAAAACATTTCTCAAAAATGTTTTATCAATATGAGATGCATTTAAAACCCAATCGCTCTCCTCGGGCATTCCAAGTAGCGAAGCATTAATATCGTTTCCGTTTTCATCCCATAATTCTATTCCATATTGTTTTTTATCAAACCTCTGGGATGAATGACCGCGCACTTCAATTCCAATTTTCCCTTCATAAGCATAAACATTATCGGTTACATAATTTCTATTGCCGGCTCCATTATCAATAATTTTCATTTCTGCTTCTATTTTCGGTTCATCTGGAATCCACTCTCCGTTTGTGTCTATTATTATTATAGGTAGATTGGATGAAGTGAAATTAACTTGTGCGTATAAGCAAGATTTCACTATGAAAAATGCAAAAATAAAAAAACTAATTCTGTTCATTTAATGATCTGCAATGGTAAATTATTTATTCGGCTTTTTCGTAAACTCTTACATATTCAACTTCCATTTTTTGTGGAAAGATTGTGTTATCGATTCCTTGAGATCCTCCCCATGAACCGCCGATTGCTATATTCAAAATCAAATGAAAGTCTTTATAGAATGGCCAGTATTGCCAGCCCTTGTTTTCATTAGTTGCAGTAAAATAATGCTGATCATCAACAAACATTTTAATTTGTGTTGAATCCCATTCCATCGTGTATGTATGAAATGCAGACATTGCATCATTAACTCTAATCGTTGCTGTTTTTTGTGTATTGTTTGTCCAAACATATTTATTGCAATGGATTGAAGCATGAATAACACCGGGATCATAACCAACATGTTCCATTATATCAATCTCTCCGTTATCGGGCCAGCCGCCGTTTCCGAGATTCCAAACTGTGGGTAGCATCCAGATAGCCGGCCATGTTCCTCTTCCATACGGAAGTTTTGCCCGGACTTCAATTCTACCGTAAGTCCAATCACCTTTATGTTTAGTTACTAATCTTGCCGATGAATAAGGAAAATCTTTGTAATTATCGCGGCGTGCTTCGATAATTAACTTACCATTTTCAACTCTTGAATTTTCCTGGCGGTATGCATGGTATGCTTGTGATTCGTCGTTCACCCATCCCGGATCTGCAACATCATATCCCCATTTATTCACATCGGGCAAACCGGTATAATTGAATTCATCCGACCATACTAAATTCCAGCCGGGTAGTTTTGTTGTATCATCTACAGTTGGTTCATTTGATTGTGAAGAACAATTTGTAAAAGCTGATAATCCAATTACGATAATCAATATAAATTTGGAGCGGTTCATTATCATTCCCTTTTTGTAAATTTCAGTTATACTTGATGCAAAGTTAAAATAAATTGATGAGAGTTTCAGATTAATAGGATGCTTTTTGATATGTAAAAAATTATTCTCTCTTTTTTTTAATTAGAACGCTTTCTTCATTATCCCAATTTGTCCCGAATGATATGCGTTGTGCTGAAGAAGACCTATTATCATTGTTTCGAAAGATACACCCGTCCCAAAACTTGGATTGATTGCAGTTCCAACAATTTGATCGAGTTTTTCTTCATTAATCATCTTCAACGTTTCTATTAAGCCATTTACAGCAATAAACAATTTATTTTTTAAACTGTCAAAATTATCATTCTTAAAATTTTGTGGATCGGGCCAGTCTCCAATTTGGGGTTCACCCGGTTCATTTCCGGTTAAACGCGAAGTAACTTCATCTGTCCATGCAATTAAGTGAAGAACTAATTCTTTAATCGTATGGGCATTTTTAATCACACGCATGTTAGATTGATTTTCATTTAAATC
Organism: uncultured Melioribacter sp.; assembly: GCA_964464825.1. Classification (GTDB taxonomy): domain Bacteria; phylum Bacteroidota; class Ignavibacteria; order Ignavibacteriales; family Melioribacteraceae; genus DYJK01. Next base: position 123,644 of record CAYXKL010000001.1, read on the forward strand.
TGATAAAATTATTTTTAGCGAACTGCCATGCCATGGATTGCCAAAAACAGATAATTTAATTTCTTCGATTAGTTTTTCTACTCTATTCATTTTAACCTTTCTTTTTTACCAATTAGATGTAGCAGAGATCTTCTCATCCGCTCCTAATAAAACCAGAAGGTCATCTTCTTTAATTACATAATCAGGTGTTGGAATAATATATTGCTGCTTATTTGAATTTTCCGAATAGGGTGATTCATCTTTTTTAATCATTAGTATTTCAAGACCATATTTGTTTCTCAAAGCTGTTTGAGCAATTGTAATTCCAACAAATTCTCTCGCTGGTTTTTTTTCAATTATTGAAAATCCTTCCATTACTTTCGATTCTTTAATCAGATCAATATTTTTTAAATCACGCGCAAATCCTTCAACCAAATTTTGTTTTAGATTTTCTTTATTATATGCCTTAATTACATCGTGCCGGGAAATGGTGCCTATAATTTTTTTATTATTATCAATACTTACAACCGGTAATTCATCAACATCTTTATGTTCAAATATTTTCATCACATGATCAAGATCATCACTTTCGTAAATTGGTGTAATCTGCTTTAATGCTATATCTCCGGCAACAATCATTTCTCTTATATGTTCATATTCGGTAATTATCGGTCGTATTTCATTTTCAGTTATAATTCCGGTTAACATTTCATTGCCATCAATTGTATAAAAACTGCTTTTACTGCTTTCCATCATTTTGTTTAATACTTTTGATAAAGACATTTCCTGTGGTATTAAAACAAAATCGGTTTTCATTATTTGTTTGGCTGATATACTTCCCAAAAGACTTAATTCTTTTCTTTGATGAACTCGGTAGCCTTGTTTTTCAAGGTGGTGTTCATGCACAGATTTTTTTAGAGTGCCGTGTACAACCATAGTGCTTGCTACAACAGCTAACATTAATGGAAGTATAAAAGTATAATCTTGTGTCATTTCAAATATTATAAGAATAGCAGAAATTGGTATTGAATTAATTCCGCCGAGAACCGCACCCATACCAACAAGAATAAATGCTGTTACATCAAGTTGAAGATTAAATAAAAAATTGACCGCAGTACCAAAAAGAAATCCGAAACAAGCGCCCATAAAAAGTGAAGGTGCAAATACACCGCCAAAACCGCCCGAATTTAATATCAATGGAACAAGTAAAAATTTAATTACTAGTAAAACTGCAACCACTTGCCAGCTTAAAACATTTGCCAGAATGCTGTTAATACTTGAGTATCCAATACCGAAAATTTCTTTATAAAAATAACCGCACACACCAACAATAAGTCCTACCGATATCATTAAAACCCATCTGGGGATTTTTTTTAATATTCTTTTTGAAATCAAAGTATCGAGTAGATTTGAGTACCTTATAAAAAAGAGAGAGATAAACCCGGCAAGCACACCTAATAAAGCATACAAGTAGATAAAATGGTATCCGCCAACATCCGGACTTTCAAAAACAAACACTGAAGTGTTGCCCAGGAAAATTCTTGATATGGCGCTTGATGTTACTGTAGCAAGTATAAGAGCAGAAAAGGTTGTGGTTTGAAATTCATTGAGTAAAATTATTTCCAATGCAAAGAATATTCCTCCCATTGGAGTATTAAATATTGCGGCTATAGCAGCACCTGATCCGGCAGCAGTAAAAACTCTTTTACGTGAATCCGAAAGTTTAAGTAGATGTGCAATTTTATTTGCAACGCCGCCGCCCAGCTGTGCTGCCGGAGCTTCCGGACCAACAGTGTTGCCCGAACCAATGCTGATAACCGGCGCAATAAAATGAAAGATTGTTGATCGGAAAGGAATTTTTACTCCTTTGCTTGCAACGGCTTTAATTACCTCAGCAACGCCGCGTTGTTTGGATATTTCCGGTGCAGCGGTAATCATTATACTTTGAATCAGCATACCAATTGCCGGTAATACAATTACTGCCGCCGCTCCAAGAAAAAATAATCCTTCTTTTGTTTGAGTAAAAAATAATTCGTTGAAAAATTCTATTGAATTATGAAAAATGACCGTAGCAAATCCAACTGCTGTACCGATTATAATTGCAAAGATTACAAATTGTGTGTATTCGGTTTCTAATATTCTATTATAAATTTTAACAGTTATATTCCCGAACGATGATAATATTTTATTAACTAAGGTTATCATAAGTATAAAGTTAATAACCTCAATTCCTAATTGCTTTAATATTCAAAATTAATCGCATACTAAATTCTTAATTTATATTGAATGGAAAAGTAGATGAGCGTAATAATTTCCACTCACCGTTTTTTTCTTTCTGCCAGATTTGAATTCCTTTGTCGTATGCTACTGCCGGATCCGGAGCCATAGTTGGTTTTATTGATGCTGTAATTACTAATCTCACAAAAGCTAAATTACCGCTTATCTGTATTTCGTCAATTTTTACACCAATTTTTACAAATAGATTTTTATTGTTCAATATATGATTATACTGATCTTTAACCGACTTAAAATCCTGATCAGGCTGATCCGGATAATAACCCAGGAAATTATCGCTGTAAATTGATAATGCTTGTTCAACATTTTTTTCTGCGAATGCCGCAGACCAATCATTTAACTTTTTTTCAATAACATTAATGTCATCAATTTGTCCATATGTGTTTGTTAAAAAAATAATTGTTAGAACTAAACACTTGAATCCGATTACAAACTGTTTCATTTATTTATCCTGAATTTGTGAGTTGTAAAAATATAAACCCATTTCATAATAAGCTATGAAATGGGTTAGGGGTTGTGTTTTATGAAGACATCGGGGGGATTATGACCGATCTTCAATTAAATATTTATTTTCTTTTAATGAATAGACAGGGCTATAATATTTATGGTTTAACTGTGGATAAATTTATGCCGAACTTTTTCAAAATTGTTAAAAGTCCGGCGAAGTTGAACTAATCAATAATCTGTTCGAGATGATGCTTCATATGAGAGAGGTAATCACGTACAAGGTCTTCAAGCTTAACCGGTTTATCTTTTGCAAATGATTCGGAAAGAATTTGATCAAAGTTGTGTTCGGTGTGTCCTTTCTTCAAGACAATTTCAGGAATTTCTTCAACTATATGAATAATATGGAGATTGATTATCTTCCAAAGATCTATCAAAAAATTCCAATCTTCTTTTTGATAATTCTGTAACCGCACCCAATCATCTTGCTGGTAACCGGTAAATATTAGATTATCTTGAAGCTCTCCTAAAACAATTCTTCTCGTGTTGTTGATTGCAGAATCAATCAAGTGTCCGAGAATTTCTTTTGGTGACCATTTACCTGGTGCCGGTCGGACCAAACTTTTTTCTTCAGAGATTGTACTGAATTTTTTTTCGTAAATTTCTAAGGTATTGTAAAAATCATTTAAGAAGTCTTTCATTCTCGATCCTATTTGTTATCTATATTTTTAATTGTAGCGTTAAACGATTCCGGTATTTCCGATTCGACTGTTATATGTTTGCCGGGTGGTGATTCAAACACAATTTTCTTTGCATGAAGCATAATACGCAGAAATTTAGATTGAAATTCTTTAGCGCCGTAGCGTGTATCGCCGACTATCGGGTTACCGATGTAATACAAATGAACTCTCAACTGGTGTCTTCTTCCGGTTGTGGGATTAAGTTCTATTAACGTATAATTATCAAAACGTTTTAAAACCTTATAAGCCGTAATACTTGTTTTACCTTTATTCTCATCAACACCCATTCTACCGGAACCAAATTCCCTTATCGGTTTATTAATTACTCCATCATCATTTTTCATTACTCCATGAACAAGTGCGATATAACTCTTTTTAATTGTTCTATTGTTAAATTGTTGATTAAGATATTTATGCGTTCTGGCATTTTTTGTAAATAATATTACACCGCTTACTTCTTTATCGAGCCGGTGAACAATAAAAATTTTCTGTGATAATTTCTTTTCAAGTAAGGAATGGATCGAATCGAGCGATGTATCGTTTTCTGTGATTGATGCAATACCTTCAGGTTTATCAATTGCAATTAAGTCGTTATTCTCAAATAATATTTTAAGTTCAATCATTTTACCATACTTTCAATTATCATTTTCATCGATCTAACTTTGTCTGCAGAAGTGATTTTTCTTGTAACACTACCGAAGAATTCCTCGCCGGATAAATCGATAAAGCTATCGCTCGCAGAAGAATGAATTTCTTTTGCGCCGGTTTTAGTTAAAATAGTTTTTATATTATCCGGTGTTACACCGCCGCCGGGCATAATAATTAATTCATCTTTGGCTTGCTCTACAAGATCTTCAATCAAATCAATTCCATCTTCAGCATTCGATTTTTGTCCCGATGTTAATATTCTATCCACAGCTAATTCAATCAATATATTCAGTGCTTCAATTGGGTCCGGCACTAAATCAAATGCACGATTAAATGTTACATCCATCGGTTGTGCGCAATCAATCAGCTCTCTTATCCGTTCAACGTCAATGGTGTTATCGTCATTTAAAATGCCTACTACTATCCCGTTCACATTCAATTTTTTAATTAATTCTATATCGTGCTTTATTATTTCAAATTCTTCATCGCTGTAATAAAAATTACCTGGGCGTGGACGCACTAAAACATTCACCGGAATTTTCAATTTATCAGTTATGAATTTTATCGTACCGCAGCTTGGTGTTATTCCGCCTTCGTTAAGAGAAGCGCAAAGTTCAATTCTATCAGCTCCCCCCTTTTCGGCATTAATTGCCGATCCGATTGAATCAACACATACTTCTAAAACACGTTTCATTTTAACCTCCGTTATCATCTGTTGCTAATTTCTAAATACATTAATCAATCCCCTTGTAACTAAATGTGGAATAATTGTGTAGTGTGTTTCATTTTCCGCAATCTCAGTTTTTAATATCAGTCCTTGATAGTTATGCTGCATTAATGAATCAAAAAAACTTTTCCATGATTCTATAAATTCGGACTTCTCTAAAGAACCAACTGAAGAGTAAATTTTTACATTAAGAGATCCACCTTTTTCAAAAAACTCTTTTTCTTTCTTCAACATAAAATTACTATCCCAAAAGAGAACCGGACTAATTAAAACATAGCGATTAAAAAGTTCAGTTCTTTCAAAAAGCGAATAACTTACAAACAATCCACCGAGAGAATGCCCGATTAATGTCCTATCGCCGTGTGTAAATCTATATTTCGATTCTACAAACGGTATTAATTCTTTTTCTATAAATCCTAAAAATTTTTCTGCTTCGCCAGATGTTGGCAATAGACCACGGGTACTTACGGGAATATTTTCTGGAGCTATATAAGTTGGAGTATAATCCCTTGCACGGTTGTAATTAAATTCCTTCGATCCGCCTTCAGACGAAATTCCAACAATTATTAATTCCGGTAATTCTTTGTTAAACGCAAGAAGCTTTGCCATTTGAGTTACTATTCCGAATGAAGAATAGCCATCAAGCATATAAACTATCGGGTAAGTTTTATCTATGTTGTAGTAACTTCCGGGCAGAGAAATAAAAATTGGGTATGTAGCACCGTTTATCTCCGAAACAATTTTGTGTGTTTCGGTTCTGTTTAAAATTACAGGTGTTATTTGTTCTTCAGCAATTTGGGCGTTGGAAAAAACAGAAAAGAATAAAATGAAAAAAATAGAAAATAGAGCTCTTCTCATCTTTATTCCGTTATTCATTAATATTACATTAATAAAAAATTAATTACAATTTCCTTAAAACCATAACTGTTAAATCATCTCTTTTGGACTTACCAGCTAAAAAATTACCAACATCGTTCAAAATTATTTCAGTTAATTCTTTAGCTGTTTTATAAATATTGTCTGAGATTACGGTGGAGAGTCTTTCAACGCCGTACTCGTTTTCATTATTAACAGCTTCGGTTATTCCATCAGAATATAGAATTAAATAATCATCTTTTTCCAAAGTTGAATAACTAACCTTATATTCAGCACTGCAAAACAATCCAACCGGTACACCCGTGGAATCAAATTTTGTTAATTTGTTTTTACTTATCTGCAGTAAAGGTAAATGACCGGCGTTACAAATTTCAATCTTCCCTTCCTTATCGGCTTTAATACTTAATAGTGTAGTATAATGTGTCGATGGATTGCTTTCACACATCAGGCGGTTGATCTGAGCTACAAGGCGGTCAACACTTAATTTCATTGGCACCAAGCTGTGGAATAAAGCGTGAATGTGGGACATGAGCATAGAGGCGGCAATGCCTTTACCGGATACATCGCCGAGTAAAAAGTAAGAATCGGTTCCATCGTTAATAATATCGCAATAGTCACCGCTAACTGCACCAGCCGGTTCGTAATGATAGTAAAATTCCCATCTATCTATTTTCATATTCATAGGTGGAAGCATTTTTTTCTGGATTTGCTGTGCAAGAGTAATATCTTCTTCGAGCGAGCGCTTTTGTTTATCATTTAAGTGATCAAGACACACACAAGTCAAAGGATCCGCGATTAATCTATCTTCTTCAATTGGATCATTACAGACTTCGCAAAAACCGTAAGTATGGTTATCTATTCTTTCTAATGCGGAATCAACTTCTTTTAATAATGTTAAAAATTGAATTTGTGAGCTCTTGTTTGATACCGCTTGCTGGAGTTTTTCTCTCCTTTTAACTAATTGAACTTTTATTCGGTTGATATTTATTTCTTCCATTGTGTAATCCCTTAAAGTTTTATTTTTACCAACAATAAGACAAATTGCTATTACTATTTATACAATATTAACTAAACTCTGTTAAAAATTTCTACCGAATTTTTAACAATTAATTTACAATCGTTAACATTATAATAATAAATACTTATTTTAATGCTGATTATTAATAAATATAAATGAATAATAATATAAATCACCCGACAATAAGTACGGATGAAATTATCCGTCCAACCCGTGTTGAAGTTGATCTGAATATTCTTTCCGAAAATTTCAAAAAAATCAAAGACTATGCTGCACCGGCTAAATTAATGGCAGTATTAAAAGCTAATGCATACGGACACGGATTGGTGCACATTGCAAAGTTAATGCAAGAATTAAATGCAGATTATCTTGGTGTTGCTGTTCTTGAAGAAGGAATCCTTTTACGTCAACAAGGAATAACAAAACCGGTCCTTGTTCTTGGCGGAATTTGGGGAAATCAAATTCCGTTTTTCCTTAAACACGATCTTACTATTACAGCTTCATCAATCGAAAAATTAAAACAGATTGATGAACTTGCCGGACAAACCAAAAAGAAAGCAAAGGTTCATCTTAAAATAGATACCGGCATAGAACGGATTGGTGTTCATTATTATAATGCCGAAAAATTTCTTGAAGCATCATTACAATATAAAAATGTAATTATTGAAGGTATCTATTCTCATTTTGCCAATTCCGAAAAAAGTGATTTGAGCTACACAAAATTGCAATTGGAAAGATTTCAGGAAGTTTTACGATTTTACGAAAAACATTCACTTGAAATTCCTATCCGTCACATTTCAAATTCCGGTGCAATATTACAAATGCCCCAAGCTAATTTTGATATGGTGCGGCCTGGTATATTGCTTTATGGTGTTTATCCATCTGATGAGGTTAAAAAAAATATAGATGTAAAACCAACGCTCACTTGGAAATCTTTAGTTGTTTATTTCAAAGTTATAAAAGCAGATCACCCAGTCGGCTACGGATCCACATGGAAAACTAATCGCGATGTTCGTGCTGTTACAATACCCGTTGGTTATGGTGATGGATACTTACGAACTATGGGTAACAAAGCAGAAGTTCTGCTGAATGGAAAACGTTACCCGGTTATTGGTACAATATCGATGGATCAAATTGTTGTGAACATAGAAAATGATTCTGCTTATAACGGTGATGAAGTAATATTAATTGGAAGCGATGGTCAAAATTCAATTACGGTTGAAGAGCTTGCGCAATGGGCGGGTACAATTCCATATGAAATATTAACTAATATAAACACACGCGTACCGCGTGTTTACAAATCGTAAATTTAAAATTCATTTTTCAACTAACACAAGAACCGATTCCATCAGTTTATCTTCCATTGCTTGCAGATTATCTAAAATTATTGCTCTTACTTGTTCAGTTTCCTCTATCATTTCGGGAATTATTCTTTTGTAATAATATATTCCTTCAAGTAAATTTTCTATAAATAGATTAAAATATTCTTCGGTTTTATTTGTAAGCAATTTAATCTCTTCATCCATCTTCTTTTTCAAGTAATCAATATAAAGTTTCAATTCTTTCACGAACATATTCGGGCGGTTTGGATGAGTTATTAAATTTATCCTTCCGTAAATGTGATCAACCATTTCTTGAAGAGTTACAACTTTAGAATAGTATGCAAGATTTGGTCCGGGGCATACGGATACAGCCCGGCTCAGTTTTGGTGCTTCAATCTCATTAACTATTAACGCCGGTACGGTCAATCCTTCACAGAGACAGACTTTGTTTACAATCTTATCATATTGTATTTTATATTCAATATCATCCTTGCAATTTTCATTTAGTTCGGCAATTTTCTTGTTAATATAGGTAATCGATGCTGTGCAGATCGGTTTATTGGAAAATTCTTTATTAGATATTAAAAACTTTTTAGGGCAAGGGCTGCCTGGTTTTCCGTTTTCAACTCTTTCAATTTTTTCATTGTCCTTGCTGTTGCCGCGTAAGTTATTGAATGGTACACCCAAAGGAGAGACATCGCTTAAATAAAAATCTTCTTCTTCAGCATCGCAAAGTTTCTTCAAAGTGTAATCATCCACATTCATAACTTCAGGAACTAGTAGAAAAGGACTTCCCCAACCAACAGATTTTACACCGTAGTAGCGAAGTAAAAAATCTTGTTCTGTTGATTTACCCACTCCACCTTGTACAGTAATATCTATCGATAATCTTTTTTCATTCACGGGAATCTCTTTTTTGTAGAGAGCTTCAATATAAATCTCTTTCAACGTGGATAATATTTCATCTTTTCTGTTTTTAAATTCTTCCATAATAGGACCTAAAAGCAATCCATCTGTAGCGAATGCGTGCCCTCCACAGTTCAATCCGGACTCAATTCGGAATTCCGAAACCCACAATCCCTTCTTAGCTAAAAATTTTCCCTGAATAAGCGCAGAACGGAAATCGCTTACTTTAATAACTATTTTCTTTTTAAAATTACTATTGTAATCGGGATAAAAATCTTTGAACGATTCAATATATCCATACAGCTTCGGATTCATTCCGGCTGAAAAAATTATTGAGCTTTCTAATTCACTTAATGCAAATCCGCGTAAAGCTGCATGTGCATCATTATAAATAAAAGGCAGCTGATTACCACTCAAATCGTAATTTGCTTTATCAACTTTTGTCATAATGTTTACATTTATTGAGCCGCACTCCATCTTCTGACGTAAATAATTTTGAAGGTTGCTAATCTTTATCTCATCTGTGGCTGCAAGCATTTCTAAATAAGTTTTTTTCAAATCGGAAAAATCCGGCAGCATCTCAAAATATTTATTCAGCTCGCTCCCAATTTTAAACGTTGAATTTTTCAAGTTTTCAAATTTTTCATCTACAATTTCTTTAATCATATTAAGGTAAGCTGTAATTCGTTTTGCTCTTGCATCTTCTTCTTTATCAACGATAGGAAAAAATTGTTCCCCCTTTTTTTCAAGATAATGCTTTCGCAGTTGCTCCATTAGTGTATCATCCACTAGCGATATAACCGATGAGATCCCATACTTTGCAACTTTTATTGGTGCGTCAACCGAATAAGCTACTCCCAATACCGGTATGTGAAATTTATGTGTAAATGACTGCATATTTTTTTCCAAGATTATTGTAACTGTATCTTTTTGTGTTTATAAATAATTGGAAATAAGCCGGATAAATGATTATACGGATAGCCAGACTATTTCTTTTTGTGGTTTCAAAATAGGAATAAATTTGTGGTTTACTGCCTTAATAGGAGTGTTGTTAATAACTTTTACATTTCTTTTACATATTTGAAGTGGAAAGAAGTACAAAAACAACTGAGTTTGGAATCCGTGTTGTATTTTCTGTGCTTCATTGTGATTACTTGATGGATCTCTGTGAAAGAGATTACACTGATTAATTAATTGTCTCGTGTCTCACTGCTACCGTTACTTCTCTCTGCTCATCGAATAAGGCATCGATTTTTCTTCCACTGCAAATTTTTTGTTCGGCTCAGATTGCATCACAAACTTCAGCTCGCCACCAGTTACAATTTCATCGTGAGTAATGAAACTTCTATCAATCTTTTTTCCGTTCAAATAAATTTCTTTGATGTAAATATTTTTTTCAGAAAGATTTTCAGTATTTATCTTAAAAGTATTTCCATTCTCTAAATTTATTTCTGCGTTGTTTACACAAGGACTTCCAATCACATATTCGTTGCTTCCCGGTGCAAATGGATAAAATCCTAACACGCTGAAAATATACCATGCAGACATTTGTCCGCAATCATCGTTACCGCAAAGTCCTTGAGGTTCCGGTTTGTACATCGTGTTTACAATTTGATGAATCCGTTCTTGTGTTTTCCACGGTTGTCCGGCATAATTATACATATACGGAACATGATGCGACGGTTCATTACCGTGAACATAATTGCCGATCATTCCCACTTTTGTAACATCCTCGCTTTCACCAAAATATTTTTCCGGCAGTTCAAAAGAGAAAAGAGAATCGAGCCATGTTACAAGTTTCTCTTGTCCGCCGATCAATTCGATAAATCCTTTCACATCGTGCGGAACATAAAGTGAGTAATTCCATGCGTTCCCTTCGATGTATCCTTGATTTGCAACACTCAAAGGATCGAAAGGAGTGCTAAATTTTCCATCTGATAATTTCGCACGCATATAATTCGTTTGTTTATCAAAAATATTTTTGTAATTGTTTGCTCGTTGTAAAAATTCTTCTGCTTCTTTTTGCTTACCGAGTTTTTCTGCAAATTTATAAATAGTCCAATCATCGTATGCGTATTCCAAAGTCTTTGATGCGGAGTTCGAGCTAAAATCTTCCGGCACATAACCGAATTTCTTGTAAGCTCCTATTCCGTCATACAAATCATAATTTGCACTTGCAACACAAGCTCCGAATGCCTTCTCTGCATCAAAACCTCCAATTCCTTTTATAAATGCATCGGCAATTACCGATGCAGCATGATACCCTATCATGCACCAATTTTCATTAGCCCAGTGAGACCAGACCGGTAAAATTTTATGCACGCTCTGTTCGTAATGTACAATCATCGAGTTTACGATGTCGCTTGTTCTTTTTTGCTGAATAATTGTGTAGAGCGGATGAAGTGCACGGTATGTATCCCACAAAGAAAAAATTGTGTAATTGGAAAAACCTTCAACTTTGTAGATGTTCTGATCAAGTCCCCGGTACTCACCATTTACATCATTGAAAATTACCGGATTCAAAAAGCTGTGATACATTGAAGTATAGAAATTGATTTTTCTTTCTTCGCTTGTTTCGACTTTAATTTTTGAAAGTTCTTTGTTCCACTTTTCTTTTGCTTGATTTTTTATTTCATCAAAATTCCATCCGGGAATTTCTGCATTTAAATTTTCGATTGCATTTTTTGTACTCACTGCAGAGAGAGCAACTTTCACTAATATCTCTTCGCCTTCTTCCGTATCAAAATTGAAATAACATTTTATTTTATGTCCGGCTCGTTCGGGAAAATTTTCATTCTCATTAAATTTTCTCCAAAAACCGCGATAGATTAGTTGTTCTTCATTAACAAATCCATAAGATTTAAATGGTTTCGAAAATTCCATAGCAAAATAAATGTAACGTGTACGCGCCCAACCGTTTGTCTGACGGTAACCGGTAATTAATGTTTTGTTTTCAACACGAACAGATGACCAAACAACTTTCCCCTCATAATTGTAAATACCGGAAGTTAAATCGAGAATAATATGCGCCTCATCAGTTTTCGGAAAATTATATTTATGAAATCCAGTGCGTTCTGTAGCTGTTAATTCTACTCCAATTTTATAATCATCCAATTCAACAGAATAATAACCGGGCATTGCTTTTTCCGTTGTGTGAGAAAATTTTGATCGGTAACCGTTCTCCGGATTTTCTTTTGTGCCGGGGTTCAATTGTAATTTTCCGACAGTAGGCATTATTAAAATATCACCAAGATCGGAATGACCCGTTCCATTAAAATGTGTGTGTGAAAATCCAATGATAGTTTTATCGGTGTACTGATAACCGGCACAATATCTGTAAACTTCCGGATTGTATCCGTTGCCGTAACTGTACATTACCGTGTCTGTTTCGGGACTCAACTGCATCATTCCGAATGGAACGGCTGCACCCGGGAATGTGTGTCCCATATCGTTCGTACCGATGAATGGATTAACATAATCAGATGGTGTTTTGATTTGTTGTGCAAAAGAAAGGTTGAATAAAAAAACGAACATAAAAAAGAAATACTTTTTGTTCATAACAATCCTTGCAATAAACTGATATGCAATTTATGAAACAAAAAGTATTCGTTTAATGATTTTACTTGTGACCAAAAAAATTTTGAACAGTGCTTTACAAATTTATGGAATTTTTATTCCGGAATTTGTTTAAGAAACATTTTTGCTTGTTCTTTTCCCCAAATAGGCATTAGCTCATTCTTTGGAACAAATTCACTAAATTTTTTTACTGCCGCTTCAAGCAATGGCTTTGCCGCCTTTGGTCCCCCTCCGAACTGTTCTGGTGTATAAAGAATCGTTATTGCCATTAAATAATCGGGACGCGGATTTGAGGGGTCTAACTGTTGTGCCTTCTGAAAATTACTGCTCATCTCCGCACCGTATTTCATATATCGGCTCATGGGATCAATTTGAAGACGTCCTTGTGCTATCATTCCTTTTAAAGTGTAAATCTCCGATTCATCCGGCTGCAGAGAATCTGCAATTGCTAGTAGTTTTAAAGCTTGATCCAAATAAACATCTTTTAACATTACTGTTGTATCTGTAAAACTTGCGTAAATATTGCAAAGCGAGGCGTAGTAGTACGGAAGCCATTTGTTCTGTTCTGCATTTCCAATTCTTTCGAATGCATTAGCTGCATCGACGAAGTCTTCAACACTTTTAAGCGAGTCCATATTATTAATTTGATTTCTCATAGCTGCAAAATATTTCTCATCATCCCCCTTAGAAATATTTACCACCAGCAGACAAATAATAATTGATAAAATTGATTTCATTTATAAACTCCTTATTGATATGGATTAGTTTGACCTAATGAAATAAACATTCCTAAAAATACAGATCTTAATGCTGGTGAAACTACCGGACTGCTTATTGTTCCATCCGATGAATACCGGTACCCATAAATATTATTGAACCCGGGCAGATTATCTACTGAAAAAAAGATAACAGTAAAATTATCAAACACGTTTGTCACATAACTGATATTAAAACTAAGATTATTGTAGCTTTTTGAACGGTCACCTAAAAACTCAGGATTATTCGGATTAAAATATGGACGTCCGGTTGCATGAGTATATGTAATGCCGATCATTGCTGTTATTTCCTCAATCCATTTTTTAAATACAATCGAAAAGGTATGAGGTGTTGCAAAAGTAGGAAAAACCATCGAAGGATAATTCAAAAAATTCCGCTTTGTATCTAAATACGAATACGAAATCCAATAGTCTCCGTTTTTAATAGTGCGGCTGTCTCTCCAAAAAATATCGATACCTTTTGCATATCCGCTGCCGTCATTACTGAACGGAACTGACGGTAAATTTAAATATGGATATGTAAATACCGATCCCTTTGCAAGATTGTCGTATTTTTTATAATACAATTCAATGCGGAAAGTTTTTCCTTCGCCGATGTATTGATAATTTGCAATGTAGTGATCGGAATTTTCGTAATCAAAATTTCTTGTGTAAATCAAAAAATCTTTATCGGGTGTTTGATAGAATTTTCCGTAAGCAAAATTAAGCTGGTCAAAATTTCCAAGACGGTAAGCTATTGAAAACCGTGGTGCAAAATTAGTTTTGTTCAATAACTTGGAATATTCTGTTCTCAATCCGGCTCTAAATGCTAAATCATTTGTGAAAAATATATCTGTTTCCGCAAAACCGGCTATATAATTTTCAATTAAAGTTGAACTCAGCTCGTTATAAAGATCATCGTAAACGGTGTTTTGATATTCAGCACCTACCGTTAGAAAAGAAGAGCCGATAATTCTTTTTGTTAAAGTGAATTTCCCTTGTGAAAGCTGTTCTTTGCTTTCTGCATTATCAGAATTTGGAGTTATCCAGTCTTTATCGTTGCTGTAAGAAAATCCTCCAAATACAGACCAGTCATCGCCTAAAACATCACGGTAACTTACATTTAAATAATAATTATCCGTCCGCATCTTGATGTGATCTTTTGTAACAAGATTATCAAGATTCGGCATGTACAAAGAAAAATCTGAATAGTTATATGAGAAGAAAGATTTTAACATTCCGGTTTTCGAAAGTTTGTGACGCAGATTTACTATAGTCTCAACACCAACCGGAGATTTATCCCATTCGGTTCGCTGCTTAAAAACTTGGTTGTAGGGTGCTATATTATAGTATGCGCCTTCAAATGCAAGCGAGGTATTTTCCCATCGTTGGGCATGGGATCCGCCAAAACCAAAAACCATTAAGTTAATTGATGTTAAAGTTTGCGGTGCAAGGTCTTGAGATTTTAAGATCAATGCAGATGAAAGTGCTTGTCCATACTGGGCGGAGTAGCCGCCGGTGCTGAATACAGTTCCCTTGAAAAGCATGGGAGAAAATCTTCCGCGTGCTGGTAAATCCGGAACACTACTGAAAAATGGTTTTTGAACTACCATTTCATCAACAATTGTAACTGTTTCTGATGCCGAACCACCGCGTACAAATAATCCTTCGGTTTCTCCGATCATCTGCGTACCGGGTAATGTTTCGAGCGCACTGTAAAGATCTGCATCGGAGCCGGTTGTAACTACATCAAGTGGGCGGAGAATAACTCCTTTTTTTTCATCGCTTGCTTCAAATGAACCGGCAGAGATAACAACAGCATTCATTTCGGTTACTTGTTCCTCAAGGATAATATCAATTTTAAGTTCACCTTTGCTGAGTGTAATATTCTTTTCAAAAGTTTTATAACCTACATAACTTGCAACAATTATTGCTTCACCTTTTTCGAATGTTTTAAAAGAATAACTTCCATCTTCTTTTGAAGTTACTCCATCGTAAGATCCTTTAATATAAATATTAGTTCCAGGTAGCGGAATGTTTTTGCTATCTGTTACTTTACCGGATATTTTTGTTTGTGCGGTTGCAATTATTGAGTATAAAACTAAAATCAGTAAAATTTGAATTGATCTTTTCATTATAACACACCTGAAATGTAAGATGCCAATTTTGACGTTTCATCTACAAATAAGTAGCATATAATTTTTACTTTTTTCAGAACATCTTCGATAAGATAACGTCATCGGTGAGTTAATTCTTTCGTGCAATAAAAAAGACGTAACCGTATTCACCGCTAAATTTATTAAATAATTCCATTTCTCTTTCGTGGTGTAATATTACCTTCATTGCGGTGGAATCATTTTTATATTTTGGTTTTAATAGTTCAATTCTACGTTTGAGCGGTATGTAATAATCATCCATCCAAGAATTGCTTTCAAGTACGAAATAATTAATCAAATAATAGCCTGATTTTCTTATCAAGATTAAATTTTCCTCAATGGATGCTCTGCTGCCCGATCCTTAGCGCTGAAGGTCTTAGTGGATTTCAAAAAATATATCTTTTTCTATATCAACCATTAAAAATGAACTATTGCTATTTCTAAAAATATAAAACCGGCAATAGGGCCGGTATTATATTGTCAATAAATTGATACTGCAAAGAGAACTATTATTCCTAATACCATATTTATAAATGAAAGCATCTTTAAATTATTCTGTGCCTTTACAAATTCATCGGATGGTTTTTCGCCCGATTTGGGTGCAAATTTTCTCATACGCGGTGCCATCACAAATGTTATTATGCTTCCTATAATTATCATAATTAAAAATAATATGTGCTTAACTGTAATCATTAAACCATAGCTATTGGTTGTATTTACAAGCATTTCTTCCGGTGTTTTAATTAAACCGGTTACCAAGAGAAACAGCATGCTTGTCCAAGATACAATAGTAAATCTTTTTGATACTGTACCCATAATTTTACCGCGTTCGGATGGTTCTGCGGTTAATAAAGACGGCATCAATACAACATTGATAAATATCATTCCGCCAATCCAGATTACAGCAACAAGAAGATGTAAAAAATTATTTAAAAGATACACCGACATATTTTTTCTCCTTTGATTATAATAAATGAAGTTTTTTTACGGGGTATAAGACTTCTCATCTTCTAAAAAGGTTGTAAATAAAATGTTTATAAAAAATTTATTTTACTATAGTTACCGCGCCATCATCAAGATCATAAAAGGTCCCTACAATTTGAAGTCCTTTTTGCTCTACAAATTCTTTTAGTACCGGTTCGGAATTTTTTAATGTATCAACAACACGATTAACATTATTAAAAACCGCATTTGTTAAAAGATCCCCTTTTTCATTCTTTACTTCTTCAACAGCCGGTTCAATTACAGTAATTAATTTTCCAATATTTCCATGATGATCTCCGCCCTTTACAGCAGCATCAACGGCTCCGCAATATTCATGTCCCATAACTACGACCAACTTACATCCAAGGTGTTCCACCGCATAATCAATACTTGCTATTTCAAAATCACCAGCAACATTTCCGGCAACACGGATAACAAACAGATCTCCAATTCCTTGATCAAAAATAATTTCCGGAGGCACCCGGGAATCCGAACACGTAACAATAATGGCAAATGGATTTTGGCCTTTAGCTACTTCTACTCTTCTTTCTACCGACTGATTTTGATGCAGCAATTTCCCTTCTATAAAACGTTTGTTACCGTCCATCAACTTTGCAAGTTGATCTTGAGCTAACAAAAAATTGTTTGCTGAAATGATAAACAATAATAAAAGTATGAATCTATTTATTTTCATTTTACCTCGTCAATTATTTGGGATGTTGAAATTTCATTGCTTCTTTAAATACTGTTGGAATTCCTCTGAATCCTTTAATAACCAATGCAGCGGAGATTGCACCCCCCATTAATCCGCCTACGATCCCATGGCCAAATGCATCGGCACCAGATAAGTATAAATTTTTAATGTGAGTATATGGACCAATCCACTTCATCTTAAAACGTTCTGGTGTCGCCGGTATTCCGTAAATAGCTCCTTCCGGATTTCCCGTAAAGTGAATTGTACTGAGAGGTGTTGATAATTCTTTGTAATCTATTAATTGTTTTAATCCTTTGATATGTTTATCCGTAAAATCAATTAATGCGTTACATATTTTTTCTTTCAAAGCATTATACTCTTCATCTCTTTTTTTCCACGGCTGTTCTGCCCATTTTTCAAAATGTTTGTATTTACAAAATGCAATTATTTCTGCGGTATGATTTTGGGCTTCAGGATCTTTCATTGATGGAAAAGATACATATACACCCGATGCGATACCATCTAAAAGTCGGTCATTATTTTCATAACGCCTATCATGATCATATGAATCATATATCCAATAGTTTTCCCCTTTTATACCAAGTTTTGCCGGTGAACTTTGTAGCCCGAGATAAACATTAACATGAGCAGCTCCCGGCGGGAAATTTTTTATTTCTTCGATAAATTTTGGTGCGTTTTGTTTATTGATTAATTCCAAATATGTAATATGCGCTCCGGCAGTAGAAATTATTTTTTCTGCAAAATACTCTTTTTCTACTAATTCGTTTTCATGTTTTTCTTTTGTTTTAACCCCAATGGCTTTCCCTTTTTTAATAATAATTTCTTGAACAATATTATTAACAAGTAGATCGCCACCATTTAATTTAACTATCGGAATAACTGCATCTGAAATTTTTTTCGAGCCGCCGATTGGATAGTAACCCCCATTGATATAATGATTAACTATCAGTGCATGAACTGCCAGAGCACTTTGCGACGGGGGTAGTCCGTAATCTCCCCATTGAGAAGCAAGTAATGATTTTAATTTTTCGTTCTTAAAATTTTTATCTAAATAATTTTTCAATGTCATTAATGCAAGGTCGGAACCCTTTGATGAAATTAGCGACGAAATCATTCTGGCAGACAATGGAAGCGCCAAACTGAAATTATATCTTCCAAACCATTTCCCTACAGTTTTGAGATCATAAAAATATTTTTCGATGTTCTCTTTTTCGTCCGGGAATTTAGAAATCAGGTCACTTTTAAAATTTGTTTCTTTATCGTGAACTTTAAAAATAAAATCCGGATAAATAAAAACATCGTACGGATCTGGCATCTTATTCCACTTAACTTTTCCTTGGGTTATAAAATCGAACATGGCGCGTGTAGTTGTTCCGCTTTCCATCTGTCCGACATAATGTAGCCCCACATCCCAATGATATTCTCCTATTGAGCCTTTTCTTTTAAATGTGTGTGTAAACCCGCCTATTTTAAAATGACGCTCAAGAACCAGAACTTTCTTTTTCCAAATTTGTGATAATATGCTGGCAGCAGAAAGTCCGCTTATTCCGGAGCCAATTATTATTACATCGTAATTATTTTTTTCCATCTCTGTTTATTAGTTGTTGTATTAATTATTATGTTAAATAAAATCGATAGTATAAAATAACAATAATCATTAATGGATGAATTGGTATATCTAAAATGTAATAGTTTTTTAATTTGAATGAAATTAAATTGCTTTGTAATTAATATAAAATAATATACTATGAAAAAAATACTTTGTTTATTCATCTTCATATTACCGGTAATTATCTCATCACAAGAAAAACGTTCTTTGCTCACAACTGCAGAAAAATCAAATTATGAATCGACGGCAACATACAGCAATGTAATCGAATTCATTGACCTCTTAAAAGAAATTTCTACGGATATAAAAATTGAAACAATCGCTGAATCAGTTGAGGGAAGAAAAATACCGTTGCTGATACTTGCCAACCCGATGCCTTCTTCGTCAATCGATCTAAAAAATGATAAAAGAATAAAAATTTATATCCAAGGAAATATTCACGCCGGAGAAGTAGAGGGAAAAGAATCATCATTAATGCTAGCAAGGGATATATTGATAAATAGAAAAGAAGTTTTAAATGATGTGATCCTTTTGATCTGCCCAATATTCAATCCTGATGGAAATGAGAAAATAAGTCCGGAGAACCGCCAATATCAAAACGGACCGAAAAATGGAGTGGGGCTGCGATACAACGGAAAAAATTTGGACCTTAACCGGGATGCAATGAAAGTAGAAACACCTGAGGTTAAAGGTCTGCTTGAAAATGTTTTGAATAAATACGATCCGGCAATATTAGTTGATATTCACACAACTAACGGTTCCTACCGCGAAGAGCCCGTTTCGTTCACCTGGATGATGAACCCAGCCGGTGACACAACATTGATTGCCTACATGCGCGATAAAATGATGACCCAAGTTTCTAAAACTCTTAAAGATAAATACAACACACAAAATGTGTTCTACGGAGAATTTATTGATCAGCGCGATCCTTCGAAAGGATGGATATCGTACGCATATGAACCGCGTTACATTACAAATTATATTGGATTAAGAAACCGCCTCTCGATACTAAATGAAAATTATGTTTATTCGGATTTTAAATCTCGTGTTTTGGGCAGCTACAATTTACTTTGGTCTATAATTGATTACTCCATCAAGAACAAAAAAGAAATTATAGAATTACTTAAAAGCACAGATGAAAAAACTATTGTTCGCGGTGAAAATCCAAGTGAGCAAGATTCGCTTGCTTTAGATTCAAGTGTAAGAGCAACAAAGAGTCCCATTACTATAAATACTTTTGAATTAGAATTGAAAAAAGATGAATCGGGCCGTGAGCGGCTTTTCAAAACCGATATAAAAAAACAAGTAACTGTACCATACCTTGCAGATTATGTACCGTCTCGTAATACAAAAATTCCTTTTGCTTATCTGATTACAAATAAAGATCCCGATATAATTTCTTTATTGAAATCTCATGGTATTGTAATCGAAGAGTTAATTGAAGAAAAAGAGTTTACCGTAGAAACTTATAAAATCAATGATTTAAAACCGGAAACAAGATTAAATCAAGGTCATTACAATAACGATGTGAAAGGTGAATTTGTTAAAAACACAATTACTTTTTCAACCGGAACACTTGTTGTACGCACTGCACAGCCTCTTGCTAATGTTGCTATATTTTTATTGGAGCCTGAATCCGATGATGGATTGCTTCACTGGAATTATTTTGATAATTACTTAGTGCCTCAATGGGGACGTGGTTTTTTGCCATATCCGGTTTACAAATTAAACGAGAAAAAAGTGTTACCGTTAAAGATTATAAATTAATTTTTTCCGGTTGGCAAAAACATAAAATTATTTTAAATAATTATTATCTAATTAAACGTTTGAATCGTCTAAATAATCACTAATAGAATCTAACTTTATTTATATAAATTAATTCACTTTCTCCGGCAATCTTAATCAGTATATAAATTACTTAATTAATAAACCGGAATTAAAAATGAAAATTAATTTTATTAGAAGATTCTATTTGATTACAGTTCTGATATTTACAATTCAAGACTCAGCATATCCGCAAGAAATTTCTGAAACTAAAAAAATTAATAATGCTGAAATATTTATTAGAACCATTGGAATTGGTGAACCGATTGTTGTTGTTCACGGCGGTCCCGGCTTGGGAAACGATTATCTATTCGAACCTTTCAAACAACTATCAGATCAATACAAACTCATTTTTTACGATCAGCGTGGATGCGGTTTATCGGAGGAGTTTAAGGAAGGTCAGCCCGTTACAATCGAAACAATGGTAGAAGATCTTGAGGGTGTACGGAAAGAATTCGGTGTTGATAAAATGAATTTAATAGGACAATCATGGGGGACTGTGATTACTTTAAATTACATTTTTAAATATCCTGACAGAGTGAAAAAATTAATTCTCCTTGAGCCGGCTCCGGGCAGTAATGAATATATTCAGCAAGTACAGCAGACTATTATGTCACGCCTACTTAAAGATGAGATTGATAGACTTGTAAAAGTTTCGCAAATGCCTGAGTTAAGAACCGACCCGGAAGTTTTTAAAGAATTTATGAATATCAGAATGAAGACCTATTTTTTCGATTCTACTTTTGCTGCCAAAAAGAATCTTAATTATTTTGATACAGAAAGAATAAAAAAATTCTTTTCAAGCAGTACAGCTTTTGGTTCTTATCTTATGAGCTTTAACTTGTACGAAAACATGAAAAATATTACATGTCCTACTTTAATTATTCACGGTGATTATGATATAATTCCAACAGAAGCGATTGAAAGAATGGGAAAAGAAATCAAAAATGCCGAGGTTCATATTGTAAAAGATTGCGGCCATTTTGTTCATATAGAAAAACCGGAATTCTATTTTAACACGATTCGTTCCTTTGTTAAATAGTTTATTGCAAAAAAATAAATGAATTATAAAAAAAAATATTTCTACAAATAATTTTAATAAAGATGAATTAGTTTTTATTAAAAGTTTGAAGACCCCATTAGGTATTCAAAAATTCCTAAATGACGTCAAGTACAATCCAGACTACATAACATCCTCTCCGCGAATAATTATTAAACGACGAACGGCTAATTGTTTTGAAGGTGCATTATTTGCCGCTGCAGCATTACGCGTTTTGGGACACAAACCGATTATTGTTGATTTAATTGCATACAATGACGACGATCATGTAATTGCAATCTTTAAGCAAAACAACAGATACGGTGCAATTGCAAAATCTAATACTACAACCTTACGTTTTCGCGAGCCGGTTTATAGAACTCTTAGAGAACTGGTAATGTCTTATTTCGATTTCTACTTTAACACACTGGGAGAAAAATCTCTTCGCAGTTACTCGATTCCGATCAACCTTTCACGATTTGACAAATATAACTGGATGACAACTGCGAATGATCTTGAGTTTATTGGCGATTACCTCTTTACCATTAAACATTATTCTCTTTTAAATAAGAAAATGATAAGGGAGCTTTCAATTGCTGATAAAGAAATTGTTAATCTTTGTTTCACCGGTTCTGTGGAAGAAGGATTATTTAAACCAACAAAAAAATAAATAAATAGAATGAAAATCGAAAATGTTAATTACACAATTACTGATTGGAGTAAAATAGAACAAAAAGAGTTTCCCGGAGAATCTGGAAAAGCATTTTGGAGAACTTTTGAAGAAGGTAATCTACGCGTTCGAATTGTTGAATACTCCGAAAATTATTTAGCTGATCATTGGTGCAGCCGAGGACATGTTGTTTTTGTTCTTGAGGGCGAATTGATAACCGAACTTAAAGATGGAAGAGTTACTACACTTTATCCCGGAATGAGTTATCAAGTTGCAGATGACGACATTCCTCATCGATCTAAAACCAATGGATACGTTAAGTTATTAATCGTTGATTAAAATTATTTTTTATCCACAATAAGCTTACTTATCCTTATAGTTTCGAACCACTCGATTGCGCTTATTATACTCGGCAATACAGAGGTAGCATGAGTTCCTCCTGGTATAGTAACCAAATCAACATCACCACCATGGGAAAGAAAATAATTCTTTGCAATGACTGCATTCTCATAAGGTACATATTCGTCTGCATCTCCGTGATAGAAACGAATTGGTGATGACGGAACCCAGTTCAATAAACTGTTTTCATTAAATGCCTGAGTAACTGTTATCTCGGTTCCGTTTAAATAGGAGCTAATAAAACTCTGTTTAAAAAGCTGGGATAAATTCGAAGTAAGCTGGGCATTTATCTGCGAGGTAGTTTTTGTGCCGTCAAAAAGCGACGGCACTCTATCTACATATGATGAATTAAAAAAATCATTCAACCGATTCCATCTATAAATTTCATTATAAGCTACTAAAAAATAAGCAAGGAAAGATGGTTCGTTGTAAGTTCCTTGCTGAATTATTGTCTTTGCCGTTAAATTTAAATCATATGCGCCCGCCATTGGCGCAGATGCTGTTACTTTGATTTCGGTGGAGTAATTTTGTTCAATCTCTTTATGTGCAGCAAGAGTAACATATCCGCCCTCCGAATAACCGGCAAGAAAAATTTGTCCATTTAAAATCAAACTATTTTTTTGTGCAAACTCTTTTCCCGCTCTTATAAAATCTATTACCGGTTCGGCTGATGATTTTTGATGATGATAAGGATGAACACTTGTTGATTCACCCAATCCCAAATAATCGGGCACTAATGTAAAATAGCCAAGCGATGCTGCTGCCAATCCTTCCGGTGCATAAAGCGGACTAACAGAACCAACCCTGTCTCTTTTTGTTTGTGTACCGTGATGAATGCTTGCAATGGAAAAATTATTCTTTCCCTTCGGCAAAAAAATAGCTCCCGAAGCTTCTACTATTTCTCCGTTATGATTCTGTGTAATGTAAATTACTTTATAAACTTCTACATCATATGCGGCAATTAGCTGTACCGGTTGATTGGTAGAAAGTGAGTTCAAAAAATCTTCAATAATATTAGTTGAAAATTCTCCGGTTTTTTCAAAAGTTAACAAAGCACCACGCGTTCTTAAAACCGGATCCGGATCTGTGGGGGAATCGCTATCGCTCCGGCATGATATGAAAATCATAATTAATATTGGAATAGCCAGATATTTATTCAGCGATTTAATTTTCATAATTAAATTTACAATCAAATTAATATTAAATATGTAAACGCTATTTAACAATTTAAAGTTTAAATTTTGATATTATCCATTCATAAAAATGCCCGGGCAGTAATCCGATTAATCGTGTAATTAGAATCATCGGCAGCGGAAATTGAATCAATCTTTTCTTTTTTCGTATTCCATTTAAAATTATCTGTGCGGCTTTATCGCTTGACATCATAAAGGGCATCGGATAATTATTCTGTTCGTTTATAGGCGTATCTACAAATCCGGGGCGTACGGTAATCACTTTTATTCCGTGAGGCTTTAAATCAAGACTAAGCCCTTCTAAATAATGAGTTAAAGCTGCTTTGCTTGAACTGTAAAATCCGCTTTTTGAGTATGCACGGTTATCTGCCAAGGAAGAAACTCCAACAATAATTCCATCCCGTTCTTTAAGTAAGTATGGAAGAATCTGTTCAACCCAGTAAATAACTCCAAGCAAATTTGTACCGTAAGTTTTATCCGCAAAGACTGAGTTATAATTTGTTATATCAACATGAAAGCCAACGCCAGCGTTTAGTATTGCAACATCAACGCCTTCAAATTTTTCTGAGATTTTTTTATATGCCTCTGATACTTCTTCTTTTCTACTAACATCGCATTTAATTATTAGTGAAGCTTTATTTAACATTTGATATTGATAGCGTTCTATCAATTCCGTACGTCGTGCAATTAAAATCAAATTGCAATTTTCTTTTGATAATGAAAGCGCTAACGCTTTGCCAATTCCGGTTGAAGCACCGGTTATTAATATAACTTTACCGGAAAAATCCATGTATGAAAAACCTATAAAAATGTTTTTTAAAGATAATTACATTTATTTATAGAATAGTCGTATTTATATAGATCTTCTAACGACTTTTTTTTAATAGCTCAAAAAGCGTATCTTTGTCAAAAATTATTCCAACTTTTATGCAACAAGATTTTGTTGAAATAGACCGTGTTTTAGTGAATACGGAAGTATTTGAAACTAATTTTACTTGCGATCTTGTTAAATGCAAGGGTGCTTGCTGCACAATGGAAAGTGAATTTGGTGCACCGATAACAAAAGATGAAATTGAAAAAATTGAAGCTATTCTTCCAATTGTAAAAAAATATTTGCCGGTTAATCATATTAAAGAAATTGAGTTATCCGGATTTTGGATGGAAAAACATAACGAACTTATGACAAGAAGTGTTGATAACCGGGCATGCGTATTTGTTACTTATGACGGCGATATTGCAAAATGCGGTATAGAAAAAGCATACCGCGATGGTAAAACTGATTTTTTGAAACCCATCTCCTGTCATTTGTTTCCTATAAGGATTTCAAATTTCGACGGATCAGTAATCAGATTCGAAAAATATTCTGAATGCCAGCCGGCACATGAACTTGGTAATAAAACTAAAATAAAAGTATTTGATTTTTGCCGTGATCCGCTTGAACGGCTTTATGGAAAAGAATGGTTCGAAAAAACTAAGGAGGCAGTAGATTAGCAATATGTTGTCTTTACAGCAAAGATTAGCTCTTCAGCAAAAACTTTCACCGCAGCAGATTCAATATCAAAAATTGCTTCAGTTAAATACGCTCGCTTTGGAACAGCGTATAAAAACCGAACTTGAACTAAATCCTATCCTCGAAGAAACTCTTGACGATGAACTTACACTTGAGGAATTAGAAAATGATTCAGATGACGAAGAATCCTCTTCCGATGATTATGAAGATCAGGAAAATTATGACAGCAACGATGATGAGTTTGAACTTGAAGATTTTATGAACGAAGCTGAGATAGATAATGAATTCGAAAGATTAAACAGAAGCCGGGATGAAGAGAAAATTCATCCGATTGCACCACAAAAAAAATCTCTACGCGATAGTTTAATCGATCAACTCCATATGCTTGATCTATCAGAAAATGAGATAATCCTTGGTGAAAACATTATTGGTATGCTTGATAAAGACGGCTACTTTAAAGGTGATTTGGAAAAACTTACAAACGAACTTCAAATATTCGAGCACATAGAAGTTACATTCGAAACCGGGGAAAAAGTATTAAAACTTATTCAAACTTTAGAACCCGTTGGTATCGGTTCGCGCAATCTTCAAGAATGTCTTCTCGTGCAAATCAGAAATTCTTCATACGATCCATATTATTCATTTCTGGCAGAAAAAATCTTATCGGAACATTGGGAAGACTTTGCAAATAAACGATATGATGCTATTCAAAAAAATATGGATCTTTCCAAAGAAACATTAAAATCCACACTTGATGTAATTCAAAAACTTAATCCAAAACCCGGAGAAGGTAATATTGACTCGGAAGAAATGAATCAAATTACCCCTGATTTTATGATTGAAAAAGTTGAAGATAATTATATAGTTACACTAAACGATAGGAGCGTTCCTTCCGTAACTATAAGTAAAACTTATCTTGAAATGCTCGATACAAATAAGCGCAAGCGTAAAATATCCGACCGTGAAAAAGAAACTCATAAATTTTTACGGGAAAAATTCGAATCGGCAAAGTGGTTTATTGCATCATTACAGCAGCGGCGCCATACACTAATGAAAATCATGCAGACAATTTTAGAGAAACAATATGAATTTTTTGAAAACGGTGCACGGTTTTTAAAACCGATGATTTATAAAGATATTGCTGATGAAATTGGTATGGATATTTCCACAATCAGCCGCGTAGTTAACGGTAAGTATGTTCAATCACCACAAGGCATCCACGAACTAAAATATTTCTTCAGCGAAGGATTATCCACCGATAGCGGTGATGAAATATCAAATAAACATATCAAAGAATTAATAAAAGAGATTTGCGATAACGAACCGAAAGACAACCCTCACAGCGATGATAAAATTGCCAGTATTCTTCAAGATAAAGGAATTCATATTGCAAGAAGGACGGTTGCAAAGTATCGGGAATCATTAATGATACCCGTTGCTCGTTTAAGAAAAAAATTATGATCTTTATTGATATAGCTATTATCGTAATACTTTTTTTTCTCTTTTCTTATTCTCACACTTGGTTGGCTTCTAACAAAATAAAAAAGAAAATTGTTGAAAATGTTGGAAATAAAATTGCTTACTACCGGATTTTTTACAATTTATCCTCTTTGATATTTTTTTTGCTTTTTTATTTTCTTTCTCCCAAACCCGATGTAATTGTTTACGACTTACATTATCCCTATGATATTATTACATTTGCACTCCAAGTTTTGGCAATAATAGGATTATTGTGGTCTATTAAAGAAGTAAACTTGATGGAATTTATTGGTATATCACAAATTGTAAGATATACTCAAAACGAGTATGACAATAATGATCTTGATGAAAAACAAATACTTAACATAAAAGGTCCTTTTAAATATGTGCGCCATCCTGTCTACTTGTTTTCTATAATATTTATTGGATCGAGACCGACTATGACTTTGTTTTATTTTGTGATGTTCATTTGTATTGTAATTTATTTTTATATAGGATCTTTTTACGAAGAGAAAAAATTAATAGAAAAATTTGGCAACGATTATAAAAAATATCAAACACGCGTGCCAAGATTAATACCGTTTATCAAATTCTTATAAACAGAACAATAAAAAATTATAGTTACTAAGGAAAATAAAATGAGAATTCGCTCAACAACAATTATTGGAATAATCAAAGACGGACAAGCCGCAATCGGGGGAGATGGACAGGTTACACTCGGCAACACAGTAATGAAACACAATTCGATGAAGATTCGAAAGTTAATGAATGGAAAAGTTTTAACCGGTTTTGCCGGATCTACAGCAGATGCTTTTACACTACTTCAGCGTTTCGAAGAAAAACTGGAACAATACCGCGGAAATGTTGAGCGTGCTGTTGTTGAACTTGCAAAAGATTGGCGTACAGATAAATATTTGCGCCGCCTCGAAGCGATGCTTGCTATAATTTCAGTAGAGAAAGCGTTTATCGTATCTGGTACCGGGGATGTAATTGAACCGGAAGATAATATCGTCGCCATAGGCAGCGGAGGTATGTATGCTCTTGCTGCAGCTAAAATGTTAAAGAAATACAGTTCCCTTTCCGCAAAAGAAATTGTAGAAGAATCATTAAGAACTGCCGCTGAAATATGTATTTATACAAATGAAAAAATTACAGTTGAGGTTATTGATAAATGAAAAAGAACAACAATATTGACGTAATGAAAAATCTTACTCCTACACAAATTGTAAAAGAGCTGGATAAATTTATAATTGGGCAAGATGATGCAAAACGTGCCGTTGCTATAGCATTACGCAACAGATGGCGCAGACAAAAAGTTGAAGAGAGTATTAAAGAAGAAATAATGCCGAATAATATTATTCTTATTGGGCCCACCGGTGTGGGTAAAACTGAGATTGCCAGAAGATTAGCAAAACTATCGGGCGCCCCATTTATTAAAGTTGAAGCATCAAAATATACGGAGGTTGGATATGTTGGCCGCGATGTTGAATCAATGATACGTGACTTGGTTGAAATTTCTGTAAGTATGGTACGTTCCGAAAAAACTGCTGCCGTTCAGGATAAAGCAGCTAAAATGGCTGAAGAAAAAATTTTGGATCAATTAATTCCTCCGGTTAAAAAATCATCTACTGCCACCGATGAAAATGGTGAAAGCGAAGAAGTTCAAAATGAAAAAACGCGTGAGTGGATGCGCGAAAAACTCCGCAAAGGTGAAATGGATGACCGGATGATTGAGTTTGATGTTACTTCGCCGGCATTCGGCATGCAAGTTCTTGGACCGATGGGAATGGACGACATGGCAATGAATCTGCAAGATATGTTCAGCAGTATGATACCTAAGAAGAAGAAAAAAAGAAAAACTGCTATACGCGAAGCACGTAAAATATTAGAACAAGAAGAAGCTGATAAATTAATTGATATGGAGGCTGTACAAAAAGAAGCCGTGCAAAGAGTTCAGGAAGCCGGTATCGTTTTTATAGATGAAATTGATAAAATTGCCGGCGCTAAAAGTCAGCAAGGTCCCGATGTATCACGCGAAGGTGTTCAGCGCGATCTTCTCCCTATTGTTGAGGGTTCGACTGTTAATACTAAATACGGGCCGGTTAAAACAGATCATGTTTTGTTTATAGCATCGGGAGCTTTTCATGTTTCTAAACCTTCTGATTTGATTCCCGAACTTCAAGGACGTTTTCCGATTCGTGTTGAATTAAAAAGTTTAACCGAAGAAGATTTTATTAAAATTCTTACCATTCCGGAAAATGCTCTTCTTAAACAATATGCTGCACTTCTTCAAACTGAAGGAGTTAACGTAAAATTCAGAGAAGATGGAATTAAAGAGGTTGCAAGAACTGCCGCAGAAGTAAATGAGCAAGTTGAAAATATAGGCGCAAGAAGACTTCACACAATTTTAACAACTCTGCTCGAAGATATTCTTTTTGATGTGCCCGATAAAATGCCTTCTGACGAAGTTGAGATTACTGGTGAAATGGTAAATCAAAAACTCGATAAGATTGTAAAGAACCGTGATTTGAGTAAATATATTTTATAATTCACTATGAAAATAATTTCTTTTTTAATATTTCTGCTTTTTCTATCGGCGTGTTCACAAAATACCGAACGATTATTAAATCTTTCTGAATCAAAAGTATTAATACAAAACTATTATGAATCGGGAGCCTTTGATGACGAGTGCAAAGCAATAATAGATAACGCAATCTCACAAATTGAAAAGCTACCAATTGACGACAGTAGTGCGGTAATATTCGATATAGATGAAACCGCACTGTCCAATTACAAACACACAAAAGAAATTGGTTTTGGATATAAACAAGAGCTCTGGAGCGAATGGCTTGCAGAGGCAGATGCGGATGCAATAAAACAAACAAAAAGATTTTATGATTGGCTTATTTCAAAAAAAATAAATGTTTTATTTCTTACTGGAAGAACTGTAAATGAACGCGATGCAACAATTAAAAATTTACATGATCGGGGCTATACACTGTACGATACTTTAATTGTCCGCAATTTGAATGAACTTAAAATACCGGCGGCGGAATTTAAAGCTCAAAAAAGACAAGAGTTGGTTCGCAAAGGATATAAAATAATTGCCAATATAGGTGATCAATGGAGCGACCTCGTTGGCGGCAACTCAGGTATTAAAATCAAACTTCCAAACTATCTTTATATAATTGACTAATCATTTTTACTTTCGCATCTTTTCATATTCAATTAATTATTAACACGGCAGCGTAATATTAAAATGTCAACGTTCAATAATCAGTACACTACAATCAAAGCGTGGGTTATCTCGGCAACAATGGGGTATGGGCATCAGCGTGCCGTATTTCCATTGCGTCATATTGCTGAAGAAAAAATTATCACCGTTGGACAAGGTGAGGCAACTTCAAAAAAGGAAGAAAAACTTTGGAAGCGTGTATTGGGTGTATATGAGTTTATTTCTCGAGCAAAAAGCATTCCTTTAATCGGCAAACCAATTTTTTCTCTTCTTGATTCTCTACTACATATTCCTTCGTATTATCCTATGCGCGATCTCTCCAATGCAACATTTCAAGTAGATCTTCTTGAATCAAGCATCAAAAAAGGTTTATGCAGTTCTATGCTCGATAAAGTACGAACACAAGAATTGCCAATTGTAACATCTTTTTATGCATCGGCTATTGCCGCCGATATGAATGGTTTACACAATATATATTGCATCATTTGCGATGCTGATCTCAACCGTGTCTGGGTAGCGCGTCATCCATGGGAAAGCCGCATCAATTATTTTGCGCCTTGTGGTAAAGCAGCTCAAAGATTAAGAGCGTACGGTGTACCCGAAGAAAGAATTTTCATTACCGGATTTCCTTTGCCAGATGAACTGTTAGGCGGAATTGATTTATCTATTTTAAAAATAAATTTGGGCGAGCGACTCACACAGCTTGATCCTAAAAATGTATTCCGCTTGCGCCATGAAATTAATGTTAAGCATTTTATCGGTAAAGAAAACTATAAAAAAACTAAAACTAGAAAACTGACTATTAATTATGCCGTTGGCGGTGCCGGTGCCTTTAAAGAAATTGCTCGTGATATTGCAATTAGTTTAAAGAACAGAATTATAAATGATGAAATAAAATTAATTCTAACTGCTGGAACTAAAGAAAATGTTCGCGTTTATTTTCAATCGCTAAAAAAAGAAATTGCCGACGATGATTCGAAAATAGAAATCGTTTTCGGCTCTACTCTTGAAGATTATTTTGAAAAATTTAATGCTTCCTTAAAACAAACAGATATATTGTGGACAAAGCCGAGCGAACTATCTTTCTATACTGCACTCGGACTCCCAATTATTATGACGCCTACAATCGGTTCTCAGGAAAAATTTAATAGGAAGTGGCTTTTCGAAATTCATGCCGGAATTAAACAAGAAAATCCAAAGTTTACCGAGCAATGGCTATATGAACTACTAAACAAAGGAACACTTGCTGAAATGGCTTGGTCTGGTTTTCTAAAAGCAAGAAAACTCGGCACATATAATATTATGGAAATTTTACTAACCGGAAAAATCATTAACCAAAATTCCCCGGTACTTAGATAACAGAATGACTGAGTATTCTAAAAAATATCTTTTTATTTATTTGCGTACTGGCGGCGGGCATTTAGCACCGGCACGTGCTATTGCTAACTATATTAAAGAAAAATTACCTAATAATGCGGACCCGATTTTAATTGACGGATTTGCAGAAACTAATAGTTTTGCTCGCTTAATTATAGAAGATGGATACCGCTATTTACAAAGTAAAGCAAAGTGGTTTTACGAATTTCTTTACGCTACTCATAAATTGAAAACTGTTTCAAACATAAGTGCTTTTCTGGTTTCTTTAAATATGAAAAAATACTTGAAAGAAATTATTATCAAAGAGAAACCGGTGAAAATTGTTCTATTTCACTTTTTTTTGATAAAGCCGGTATATAATATTTTGAAAGAAATGGATCTCAAAATTCCTGTAGTTACTATAGTTACTGATCCGTACATAGCTCATCCTCTTTGGTTTTTACAAAAAGATCAGACCTTTGTAATTTTTAGCGAGCGTTTAAGAAACTCATGTTTAACCAAGGGAATTGCTCTGGAAAAATTAAATTTGTTCCCTTTCATTTTAGATGAAAAATTCACTGGTTCTATTCCAGGTAATGAAAAAAATATCTATAAGAAGAAACATGGATTCAAAAAAGAAAAAGTGCTTCTTATATTGGGCGGCGGAGACGGTATTCCCAAAGGACAAAAAATTTTGAAAAAAATATTACATGATAATAACAATTTTGAAATCGCTATTGTTTGTGGTAAGAACAAAAAACTTTTTAAACAAGCTAAAAAATTACAAGACCATTTCGGCAGCGAAATCCTTAAAGTATTCAGTTTTGTTGATTTCATTTACGAATTGCTTGCTGCCGCAGATGTAGTAATAACAAAATGCGGCGCATCAACATTTATGGAAATACTTATGATGAAAAAAGTGCCGGTGGTAAACAGCTATATTTGGGAACAAGAAAAAGGAAACGTAGATTTTATTGTAAGCAATGGTCTTGGTGTTTATGAGAAACGGGTTAGCAAATTACCGAAGATTATAAATACATTATTTACTAATCAGCAAACACTCGATAAATATTTACAGAACATCCAGCGAGCCAATCTAAAAAACGGTACCAAAGAAGTGGCTGAGTTTATAGTTTCATAATAGCTATTAAACTCCGACGATTGGAATGATTTTTCTTATATTTGCACTCAATTATGAAATATTTACTGAGAATTTGATGCGCCCCAAAAATCTTGCTGATATTCCTAAAGCTTATAATCCAAAAGAAGCCGAAGATAAATGGTATCAATACTGGTACGAAAATAATCTTTATCATAGCGAAGTTGATGAATCGAAAACACCGTACACAATTGTAATTCCTCCGCCTAATATAACCGGTATTTTACACATTGGTCATATACTAAATAATACACTGCAAGATATTTACATCCGTTACAAAAGAATGAAAGGATATAACGCATGCTGGGTACCGGGGATTGATCACGCTTCTATTGCTACAGAAGCAAAAGTAGTTGCAATGCTTAAAGAACGTGGAATAAGTAAAGATAATATATCGCGCGAAGAATTTTTAAAACATTGCTATGAATGGAAAGAAAAATACGGTGGATTAATTTTTAAGCAGCTTCGTAAACTTGGAGTAAGCTGCGATTGGCAGCGCGAACGTTTTACGATGGACAATCATTACTACAGAAAAGTTATTGAGGCATTTGTTAAACTTTATAAAGAAGGTTATATCTACCGTGGTTACAGAATGGTTAACTGGGACCCGGCTTCAAAATCTGCAATTAGTGATGAAGAAGTATTTTACAAAGAAGTTCAAGGTAAACTTTGGTATTTCAAATATCCGGTTAAAAATTCCAACGAGTTTTTGATTGTTGCCACTACACGTCCCGAAACAATGCTCGGCGATACTGGTGTTGCAGTTAATCCCGATGATGAACGCTATAAACATTTAATAGGTAAAACGATAATACTTCCAATTGTCGGTAGAGAAATTCCCCTCTTTGCAGATGAGTATGTTGACAAAGAATTTGGAACCGGTGCTGTTAAAGTTACGCCGGCACATGATATAAATGACTACGAGATGGCATTGCGTCATAATTTAGAGATGATAAATATATTTAATGAAGATGCTACTACAAACGGAAACGTTCCAAAAGATTTTAGAAATTTAGACCGCTACGAAGTACGCGAAAAAGTTGTTGCTCGTTTTGAAGAACTCGGATTACTTCACAAAGTTGAAAGCTATACAAACAAAGTCGGCTACTCGCAGCGCGGTAATGTTCCTATTGAACCGTATCTATCCGAACAATGGTTCATGAAAATGGATGAACTAATTCAACCGGCATTAAAAGCAGTTCTTGACGGAAAAGTAAAATTTCATCCTGAACACTGGACAAAAACTTACGAACATTGGATGACAAATATCCGCGACTGGTGTATATCGCGTCAGTTGTGGTGGGGTCACCGGATTCCTGTTTGGTATCATAAAGACAATCACGAAATCTATTGTGAAGTTGAACCGCCAAAAGATATTGAAAATTATTATCAGGATGATGATGTGCTCGATACATGGGCATCAAGCTGGCTGTGGGCGCAAGATGTATTTACAAATGATCGCGATCAAAAATATTATTATCCCACCGATTTACTTGTAACAGCTCCAGATATTATTTTCTTCTGGGTTGCGCGTATGATTATTGCCGGTATGCACTTCATGAAAGAAATTCCATTTAAGGATGTCTATTTCACATCAACCGTACGCGATACGCAAGGAAGAAAAATGAGCAAATCGCTCGGCAACTCACCCGATCCCCTGGATTTGATTGATGAATTTGGTGCTGATGCTTTACGTTTTACTATGACATACATAGCGCCGCTTGGACAAGATGTGCATTTCAGTAACGAGATGGTGGAGATTGGCAGAAACTTTGCTAACAAAATGTGGAATGCCGGAAGATTTTTGTTGATGAATTCACAAAACATAAACATAGATATTTCACTTAAAGATAAATACATTGATTTTACCGACCGTTGGATCTTATCACGTTTCAATAAGACTATAAAAGAATTTTCGGATGCGCTTGATCGCTTCGAAGTTAATGCTGCATCTAAAATTGTTTACAGTTATGTATGGAATGATTTCTGCGATTGGTACATTGAATTATCAAAGCAGAGATTATATCAAGGAAGTGAAGAAGAAAAGTCCGCGGTGTTAACACGTTCAATTTTGTTGTTTGAAGAAATGTTGAAACTTGTTCATCCATTTATGCCGTTTATATCCGAAGAAATTTGGCAACTATTTGATGAGAGAAAACCCGGTGAAAGCATTTCAATTTCCGCATTCCCTGAATTTGCTGATAATAAGATTGATGAAAAAGCAGAAGCCGAAATTTTATTCGTTCAGGATGTTGTTACTGCAATAAGAAATATCCGGGGAGAAATGAATGTTGCGCCTTCTAAATCAATCAACGTTATTCTTAAAACAAATCTGCTTACTAATGAACAAATCAAGTATATAAAATCTCTAGTTAAAATTGATGATTTAAAAGCGGATCCTAATTTAGACAAACCGAAAACAAGCGCTGCTGCAGTTGTAAAAGGATGCGATATTTTCATTCCACTTGAAGGATTGATTGATATTAACATAGAGCGGACTAGAATTGAAAAAGAAATTAATAGAATTTCCGGTTCACTGGAAGGTGTAAAGAAAAAATTATCGAATGAAAGTTTCGTTGCTAAAGCTCCCTCGGAAGTGATTGAGCGCGAGCGTACAAAAATGAATGATTGGGAAAAAGCGTTAGAAAAATTAATTACAATAAAAAGCGATCTAACTTAAATTACTGCTGCATTTGCTTCAGTATAAATGTTTCATCTCTTTCTCTACAAAAATAGATTACCTATTCTCCGAACGTTTTGAAATAGCTGGATGATTTAATAAATCTCTACTAATCCACTAACTAAATACCATTCACCCCATGGAGGAAAAAATGATTAAGAAACGATTCGTGGAATTATTCGATCTTAAACAAGGCGGTTTTAATTACCTGGCTTTTATCGGTATAGTACTCGGAATTTCTACTAGCTGGCTGCTTAGAAACATTTACTTACCGCTTGATCAAAATTATTTTTCTATTAGTGAGTACGGCGGCGGTCCGGATATAATCAAATTTCTCGGATTAGATTATTTCTTCCGAAGTTTAATTTATTTTATTGTGCTGGCTTTTATAATTGTAGGCTTAAGTTCGTTTTTAAAAAAGGATTGGCAATTAATTGTACTTGCTGGGAGTGTTGGTTTTGTTTATAACATTATTGAACAGATTATTATCAACAAGTATTTAACTCCGTCACAAAATCCGCAAGATCTACCCCTTTTAGATATTTATTGGATGATCGACCAAATAATTTGGTTTATGATCCTTACATCTGTGATAATATTTGTTTTCCGTTTAACACAGCGTCTGGATGTTTCATTAATTTTGGGATTTCCAATTGCAGATCTTATAGCTAGCATTATTTCTTCTCTTGTTTATATGGTGCGATCCTTCATTGAATATTCCGAATACTATACAAGCGATGATATTCATCAAATTGCACAAACCATTTCTTATAATATTCGCTTTCTTCCCAGTACTTTATTCATTGGTGTTTTATTTTATTGGGGTTACATACTTCACAGAAAAATTAAAAAACTTGAGCCCGTAAAAGCATTTTTAGGATATCCGGTTAACAAAAACATTTCAAGAAAGTTTTACTACGGTTCATGGCTAATCTCCGGTATTATTTGTCTCTGTTTATTAATAATTATAGTTCATCTTACCTGGTACACAGAAAAATTACCCGAATTGCAAATCTGGTTTATACCGTCAATTCTAATATTATTCGCCGTAGAAATTTTCGCCGTTGTTGTTTTATATATGCTCATCTACCGTATGTGGAAATATATTCCACAAAACTTGGCAGAGGGAGTTACTCCAGCAAAAGCAGTAGGATTTTTATTCATCCCCTTTTTCAATTTCTATTGGTTCTTTGTTGTTCTGGTAGGATATGCAAAAAGATATAACCGTATTATTGAACAAAATAATTTATCCATTCCAATACTATCAGCCGGCTGGTTTTTGTTCGTCTGTATTTTCCATCTCTTTGTTTTTGTTCTAATGATACCGTCAAGCATAATTCCCGAAATACTGTGGTCGTATTTAATCCATTTAGTTCTGATTCACTTATTTGTTTTAATATTAACGATATCAATAATTTGTGATTCAATTAATCATTTGCCGGTAAATTTTAATAAACAATAATTTTTTCTTTAATTGTTTGCCGGGTTAATAATAAATTAGCCCGGTTATATTTGTTCAACTTATTCTTCAATTCATTAATTTAGTTGCGTAATTTTTATAAACATTAGGTAATAAGATGGATGTTGAAATACTATCTCGTATTCAATTCGCTTTTACAATCGCATTCCATTATATCTATCCCCCATTAAGTATTGGACTTGGAGTACTCCTCGTAATAATGGAGGGAATGTATCTAAAAACAAAAAATAAACTTTATGAGCGGATGACAAAGTTTTGGGTAAAGATTTTTGCTTTAACTTTTGCAATGGGTGTTGCTTCCGGAATTGTAATGGAATTTGAGTTTGGTACAAATTGGGCAACCTACTCGCGTTTTGTTGGCGATGTTTTTGGCAGCGCACTTGCTGCCGAAGGAATTTTTGCATTCTTTCTTGAATCGGGATTTTTAGCCGTTCTTGTTTTTGGATGGAACAAGGTTAGTCCGCGTATTCATTTCCTCTCAACAATAATGGTTTCTTTCGGATCAATGTTAAGTGCGGTTTGGATTGTCGTTGCAAATTCATGGCAGCAGACTCCGGCTGGATTTCATATAGTTGGTGAAGGGATAAACGCGCGTGCAGAGATAACGGACTTCTGGGCTATGGTTTTTAATCCTTCTTCAATGGACCGGCTATCACATGTTTTATCCGGTGCTTGGCTTGCCGGTGCATTCTTCGTTTTGAGCGTTAGCGCATACTACATTTTAAAAAATAAACATACCGAATTCGCAAAATCTTCTTTTAAGATTGCACTTAGTCTAGCGCTCTTTTCATCATTATTTCAGCTATTCACAGGTCACCAAAGCGCTGTAGGTATTAGCGAAACTCAACCAGTCAAACTTGCAGCTTTCGAAGCTCATTATGATTCATCTGCGCCCGGTGATTTATATTTATTCGGATGGGTTAATGAGAAAAATCAGCAAGTGAATTTTGGTGTTAAAATTCCGGGTATGCTCAGTTATTTAATTTATGGAGATTCGCAAAAGCCGGTAACCGGATTAAATGCATTTAAGCCAGATGAGAGACCACCGGTTAACATTGTTTTTCAATCCTATCATTTAATGGTTGCTATTGGTTTTACATTAATAGCACTAAGTATTATTGGAATATTTTTCTTGTGGAAAAAAACTTTGTTCAATAAAAAATGGCTGTTGTGGATTTTTGTAATAGCTGTACTCGGTCCTCAAATCGCAAATCAGATTGGCTGGATTTCTGCTGAAGTTGGAAGACAACCATGGATTGTTTATGGATTACTAAAAACATCTGAAGGATTGTCAAAGGTAGTAACGACAAATCAGGTTGTTTTTTCACTTGTTCTATTCACAGTAATTTATTTTTTGCTCTTTTTGCTTTTCCTCTATTTGTTGAACGAAAAAATAAAACACGGTCCGGAAGATACTGATAACATTCAAACAGAATATGAACATCAAAAAGCAGTATTGGATAGAAAATAATTTTATAACAATATTTATAACGATATGGAATTTCAATTCGATTTAAACACAATTTGGTTTATACTCATCGGAGTATTATTAACCGGATATGCAATTCTCGATGGATTCGATCTTGGCGTTGGCGCTCTTCACCTTCTTGTTAAAGACGATGAAGAACGAAGAATTATGATTAACTCAATCGGTCCGGTGTGGGATGGTAACGAAGTGTGGCTGGTAACCGGAGGCGGTGCTTTGTTCGCTGCATTTCCACACGTTTATGCAACTGTGTTTTCCGGATTCTATACTGCACTAATTCTGCTTCTGTTCGGATTAATTTTCCGCGCAATAGCAATTGAGTTCCGAAGCAAACAGCCGATGAAATGGTGGCGGCAAATGTGGGATGTTGCTTTTTCTGTCTCGAGTATTTTAATTGCTTTGCTTATGGGTGTAGCGCTTGGAAATATTATTACCGGAATTCCAATTGATGCTGAAAAAGAATTTGCCGGAAGTTTCTGGAGTTTGATTAATCCATACACGGTTATGGTTGGAATTACTACTGTTGCATTATTCATGATGCACGGCTCAATTTATGTTGTAATGAAAACAGAAGGAGAACTTCAGAATATGATACGTGGATGGGTAAACAATACAATAATATTTTTTGTTATCTGTTATGTTGCTACAACCATGTACACATTAATTTATTATCCACATATGGTTAATCATTTCAAAGATGAGCCGCTTTTATTTCTTGTGGCTTTATTAAACATGCTGGCAATTGCAAACATACCAAGAGAGGTTTTCCATGGTAGAGAGTTCCGGGCATTTTTATCATCATGTGCGAGCATCATTGCGTTGTTTTCACTTTTTGCAATAGGACTTTTTCCGAATATTGTACTTTCGAATCCTAACCCTGATAACAGTTTGACAATTTACAATGCTGCTTCTTCACAAAAGACTTTAAACATAATGTTGATCGTTGCAGCTATTGGTGTTCCATTTGTGCTGGCTTATACTGTAAGCATCTACTGGATATTCCGTGGTAAAGTTAAGATTGATACGATGAGCTATTAGAAATACA
The DNA here is from genome assembly GCA_964464825.1 of uncultured Melioribacter sp. GTDB lineage: Bacteria > Bacteroidota > Ignavibacteria > Ignavibacteriales > Melioribacteraceae > DYJK01. The sequence goes on from CAYXKL010000001.1 coordinate 162,949, forward strand.
TTATAATATAATGAAAAATTTACTTTCAATTAGTATATTAACGAGCGTTCATTAGGAATGTGCTTGTGAAATACAAAGACACAAAAAAAAGAATCCTTTATACATCTCTCGATCTCTTTTCTAAGAATGGATACACAGGCGTTTCTATTAGACAAATAGCGCGTAAACTTGAAATAAGAGAGAGTGCTATTTATAATCATTACAATTCTAAAGAAGAAATTTTCAGCGCTATACTCAAAGAGTTTAAATCTAGGTCTATCGCTAATACTATATTAACAGATGATCTGTTAGAAGAATTATCCGATCCTGAAAAATTCTTAAAGAGTTTTACAAAACGATTGATTGATCATTGGAACAGCGACGAAGAAAGAAAATTCATGCGTTTATTGATGATGGAACAGTTTACTATTATCGGCGCCAATGAGCTTTCTATGACGAATTATATGAACGAATTACGTTCAATTTACAAAACCATCTTTAGCGAAATGATCAAAGAAAAAATAATTAAAGATTACGATCCGCAAGTTTTAATTGATCAAATTACCGCGCCTCTATTTTTACTACGAATAGAGTACTTGAGTCGTGATGACAATAAAAATATTAATCATATATATAATATGGCAAACAAGTACATCAACTTTTTTTGGAATGCTGTTAAAAATTAAAACGGAGAGATTATGTTTTTAGAGAAAGTTCCGGATAAACAAGATATTATTGCTGCCCATTTGCGTATCAAAAATCTAATACATCACACACCGGTTTTAACTTCTTCATCAATAAATAAAATTACGGGTTGTAAGCTCTATTTCAAATGTGAAAATCTGCAGAAGGTTGGTGCGTTCAAATTCAGAGGTGCTAGTAATGCTGTCCTTTCATTAAATGAAAATGAAATAAAAAGTGGTGTTGCAACTCATTCTTCAGGAAACCATGCCGCAGCCGTATCGCTTGCAGCAAGAATGAAAAGTATTCCGGCTTTTATAGTTATGCCCCACACAGCTCCGGAAGTAAAAAAAAATGCTGTTGAGGCTTACGGTGCAAAAATAATTTTCTGTGAACCTAATATGAAATCCCGTGAAGAAACGCTTACAAAGGTTATAGAAGAAACCGGAGCTGCATTTATTCACCCCTTTAATAATTACACTGTTATTGCCGGACAATCAACTTGTGCAAAAGAAATTTTAGAAGAATTAACTGATCTTGATTTTATAATTACACCTATTGGGGGGGGAGGGCTTGCAAGCGGTTCTTGTTTGAGTGCAAAATATTTTTCCAATAAAACTAAGGTTATCGGGGCAGAGCCAGAAGGTGCAGATGATGCGTTCAAATCACTGCGTGATGGCATTATCTACCCATCTGTAAATCCCAAAACCATATGTGATGGACTCCTCACAAACCTTAGCGAAAAAACTTTCGATATTTTAAGTAAAGAATTGAATGAAATAATCACTATATCCGACGAACAAATTATTACCGCAATGCGTTTAATTTGGGAGCGAATGAAAATAATTATCGAACCTTCAAGCGCAGTAACGTTAGCTGCTGTATTAAAAAACAGATATAAATTTCTCGGGAAGAAAATCGCATTAATACTTACCGGTGGTAATGTTGATTTGGAAAAACTCCCGTTTAATAATTAATTGCCATTAACAAAAACTTCTATTGCATTCGGTATACATTCAATTTCAATTGGTGTATTTCCAGTAAGTTGTCCATCGGGTGTTAAATTTTTTGGGGGATTTGTTTCGATCATTATTTTACTTGCTTTAAAACATTCAACTTCATTCATTTTAACATGTTCTCCGGTAAAAATTTTGGGCAAACATTGAAGTAGTCGTAAACGAGAAAGTTTATTGAGTAATGTTATATCCAATAATCCGTCATCTATAGAAGCTGAAGGCGCCATTAAAAAATCTTTACCGGTATATTTTGAATTTGAAATTTCAACAAAAATATTTTTTCTCTCAATTCGCTTGCCGTCTATTTCTATTGTAAGTGAATATGGTTTAAGGAAAATCGTTCTATGAAAAACTCCCAGAATATATGACAAGTGACCGAAAGCTCTAAGCTTGTAAGCAGTATTTGCAACATCGGTAACAAATCCTAATCCCAAAATATTTATAAAATAGAATCGATTATTACTGGTTTTGCATAATCCAACATCAACTTTTTTAAGTTTCCCGTTTCCAATAGCAGCTATTGCATCTTCCCATTTTTCATTATTCAGATTAAGATCGCGCGCAAATGCGTTGCCTCTTCCTATCGGTATCGCCGCTATTGGAATTCTCCTTAAAGATTTATTTGAGAAATAACCATTAATTGCTTCGAAAAGAGTTCCATCACCACCGGAAATTGCGATTGCATCATGCTTTTCAAAATCTAGATTTTTAATTATTTCAGTACCATGTCCGGCATATTCTGTTTGAGTTGATATATGATTTAATTTTTGTTTTTTGAATTCATTCTTTATATGATGAAAATATTTTGATCCTTTTCCATTTGCCGATGCCGGATTGTTGAGATGAAATACTTTCATTATATGCCTTTATTATTGATCTAACAATACAAAATAAGAGTTTATGATTTGCTATCAAACGATGAGGAAGGAAATAGTAAATTCAAATCACAAAAAAATACTGCATTTATAAGCGGCCGTTTCCGTTAATAAATGCTTCTAAAAAATTATTATTCCGTATAATACATTATTACTTTTTTTACATGCTCTTCGCAGACTTTACAGAATGGCTTTGTTCCTTTACTAAACATTAAACAATCTAGCATCGAACGGTACATTCCTTTTGCAGAATAACCGGCACCTTCAAACACACCCACCTTGCCCCAATATTTACTTTTTGTCAAATATTGATCTACTTCGTCGCTGTGAGCTTTATCTTTAATATTATACTCGTTTTGTGCCTCATCAATTTCCGATTGCGGAACTCTATTACGTTTCAACTCTGCAATTTTTCTGTTCATTTCTCTCCGTTCATTCTGCCAAGTTAAATCCATTTTATCATAATCATCTTTTTCCCACAAAGTTGGAACATCAATTTCTTCTGATAATAATTCTTTCCATTTAATATTTTTTGTGTCGAGTGCTCGTGTTATATTCGGCTCAACCGGTTCCAATCCGGCAGTGTAAAATTCATTGTAAACAACATCGCTGGTGTAATACTCATCTGCCAATCCGCCGAATGAGTGACCGAACTCATGTAAGAAAATATAGGGACTGAATTGATTATCACTCGTAAATGTGCAGAAGAAATTATAAATACCGCCGCCTCCGTAACGCGGTGAGTTGCACATAATATAGATTGCATCATACGGAACGTGTGCGGCAAGATCTCGCATTATTTTATTTTCTTCTGTCAACACATACCTTTCCGAACCAAGCGAGTAAAAAGTTGTGCCTAGGGCTGTGTTTTTATAAATATCAGCACCGGGTTCATCTATTTCGCTCTCTTCGGAAAATTTCAAAACTCCATAAATATTAAATTTATCTTTATTAGTTTTAAATGGTTCTTGATTCAAAAATAATTCTGTGTAACGCTTCAAATCTTTTTCAAATTTATCTTTGTCCAATTCCGAATAACCATCGCCCAATATTACAACATCCACATTTAAGTGAGAATCTCCGCTTGTGTGTGATTTGTAGACTTTAACAGACTTATCCTGGACCGCATCTTTAATTATATAAAGATCGGCCGGATTAATTTCTGCCGAGAATATTTCATTAAGTTGATTTTGTTTATCTCTCTTTGAAAGAGAAAATATTATTTTGTTTTTGGGATATGGAATTAGTGCACTTTCGTGATATGTCCGCTTGATTCCATTTGCTGCTTCTTCTGTTGTTTGATATTCTTTAAAGTAGCTGTCAAATCCTCTTGAGTAAATTAATTGGCTGGAAGCTGCATCATAAATTTTGTAGTAGTAAGCACCGTTGTTAAAATTATCCAATAAATTTTTTGTGCTCCCCGCCCAAATTCCTTGTTTGTAAATATGATTTATTGTTACAAACTCTGTTACTGCATCCCCAACATGAAAATAGTCAATCCGCATTGTTTGGTCTGTGAAGTAATCATCGAAGTGATTTGTTTGAGCACTAAGACAAATAGAAATTAGTAGAAGTGTAAAAACATGAACTGTTTTCATAATAATCTCAATTTTATTGTGATTAAAATAATAAATAGCATAAGAATTCGCTCCACTCATACGCAGATTAAACGGATCAAAATTGAATAATCAACGAAACTTGACAGGCCTCTTTATTGCCGCTCTGTGTGCTTCTTTTTCTCTATGCAAAGAGGGGATGAAATCTTTATTTTAGCATTGTAATTAACTATTGAACCATGAAACTATTGAACCATATAATTTTATTATTAATCTTATTTTCAACTTTCACGCATTCCCAATCGAACAGCGGTTTTCAAATTGCGCGATTGAAATATAGCGGTGGCGGCGACTGGTACAACGATCCATCGGCAGAGGTTAATTTGCTGAAATTTATTTCCCAAAACACAAATATAAAAACCAATCCAAAGTATGAATTTGTTGATATTACGTCTGGAAATATTTTTGCTTATCCATTTTTGTTTATGACCGGTCACGGCAATATTGTTTTTTCGGATTCTGAAGCTGATAAATTAAGAAACTATCTTCAAGGCGGAGGATTTCTTTATGTTGATGACGATTACGGTCTGGATAAAGCATTCCGACGTGAAATAAAAAAAATTTTCCCGGACAAAGAGCTTCAGGAAATTCCATTTAATCACGGAATTTATAACTGTATGTTCGACTTTCGAAAAGGTCCACCTAAAACACACGAACATGATAATAATGTTCCGCGTGGCTACGGAATTTTTATAGACGGACGATTATCTGTCTATTATACTTTCGAAAGTAATCCAAGCGATGGCTGGGCCGACCCCGATGTTCATAAAGATCCAGCTGAGAAAAGAGAAGAAGCACTAAAGTTTGGCACCAATATTATTGTTTGGGCTTTAATGAATTGATTTTTAATTATAGGGTGGGGTTCTTTTTAACCACGATGAAGAATTCGAATGTAGATAAAATATTTTTACTAATTTTTCAAATTAATGAACAACACATTACAAGAGATACATAAAAAGCTTCTCTCAGTAATCGAAAAAGAAAAAAGAAGAGACGGGTTAAATAAGCTTCTTACTTTATTAATAGTACTCTCTGTTTTCTTTTTTATGACCGTTCTTTTGGAATCATTTTTCAATTTCAATTCGGTCATCCGCACTTATTTATTTTTAGGAATGGTTATCGGTGCGCTTTTATTTGTTTTTATATTTCTTATTTATTCCGTTTTAAAAGATTTACTTTATTATGTAAAACCAGATTATATAAAAACAGCAAGAATTATTGGTAATAATTTCCCCGAAATAAGAGACGAACTGGCGAATGCTCTTCAATTAATTGAGAATAAATCCGATCTGCACTCCACAGAGCTAATTGAAGCGGCATATTTACGTATTTATAACAAAACAAAAAATGCAAACTTTAATTCAATCATCAATTTCAATCAAACTAAAAAATTATTTAAGATATGTCTGTTAACTTTGATAATTACATTCCTTATTATTTTTTTAATACCAGAATTTAATTATGCGGCATACCGTTTATTGAATTTTGAGTCTGACTTCACTCCGCCTCCTAAATTCAGCTTTATAGTTCTCCCCGGAAATATTAATGCTACAAAGGGTGATAATGTAAATTTATCTGTTGAGGTTTTGGGTCAAATTCCTGATGAAATATTTTTATCAACCAGAACCGAAGAGGAATCAGAATTTACAGATCATGAATTAAGTGCCGATTCTTTAGGAAAATTCCATTTTGAAATTTTCTCAATCAAAAGCTCAGTTGAATATTTTGCACATGCTGATAATATTGAAAGCAGTAGATTCAAAATAGATGTAATTAACCGGCCGATAATTACTTTTTTAGAAGCCACTATAACACCGCCAGCATATTCGAGATTGCCGCAAATAATACAAAAAGACAATGGCAACATTACTGCACTACCCGGTAGCCGCGTAAATATTAAGATCGGCTCTTCAAAAGAGATTAAAAAAGCTGTTATTAATTTTAGCGATAGTACAAATTTGGAAATGAAATCAGCTGGCCAATCTGCTTCTTCAACATTTTCGATAAATAAAAATATTCAGTATAAAATTTATTTAGAGGACAATAAAAATAATTCTAACTCCGATCCTATCTTGTACAACATTAATACTCTAACCGATGAACTTCCTTCAATAGAAATTTTATCTCCTAATCAAAATGTGAAGCTAGGAACAAATGGGATACTTTCACTTGCCATAAAAATTCAAGACGATTACGGTTTTAGCAATTTGAATCTTAATTACACCCTTTCTGCTTCTGAGTATAGAGAAATATCCGATACCTATACTACCTTTCCCTTGGCCTTCCGTAAAGATTCTAAGGAAGATGAAATTTATTTTCTTTGGGATCTCAATGATTTATATCTGGCAGAAGGTGAAATTTTAACATATTATACTGAAGTCTTCGACAATGATAATATTAATGGTCCGAAGTCATCACGATCAGCATTATTTACTATTCAAGTTCCTTCGCTGGATGAATTATTCCAGCAAGCTGATAATACGCACGAACAATCATTAGACGAACTAACAGAAGTTCTTAAAGAAGCTGAATTGCTCAACAAAGAATTAGAAAATATCAGCAACGATCTTAAACAAAAGAGCAAAGAAATTTCATGGCAAGAAAAAGAAAGGATAGAGAAAGCAGCGGAAATATTTAAGGAGATTACCATTAAAGTAGATAATGTTTCCGAAAAATTATCCGACATGAAGAATGATTTAATGCAGAATAATCTTTTCTCTGAAGAAACTTTACAAAAGTATATTGAACTTCAAGATTTATTAAATGAGCTCAACAGCGAAGAATTAAGTGAGGCGCTGCGTAAACTTCAAGAATCTCTGCAAAACTTGATGCGTGATAATGTTCAAATGTCTCTTGAAGAATTAAAAGCCAACGAAAATTACTTTAAGAAAAGTATTGAACGTACACTAAATCTCTTAAAAAGAATTCAAGTTGAACAAAAGATAGATGAAATGATAAAACGCACCGAAGATATTTCTAACAAACTTGACGAACTTAAAACTAAAACCGAACAGACTAATTTAAACAGTAAAAACAATCGTGATGAGTTATCTAAGAAACAAGAAAACTTGACTAATGACCTTAACAATTTACAAAAAGAAATGGATTCTCTTACTGAAAAAATGAGTGACCTTTCTGATATGCCTTTAAATGAATTGCAAAAGATGAAAGAAGAATTTGAAAAGCAGAATAACCAGCAGCTTTCCGAAGAAGCTAAAAAAATGCTGAAGCAAATGGAAAAATTTGAAGCATTAAAAAATCAGCAGCAGTTATCACAAAATTTAGAAAAGACATCCCAACAGCTTCAATCATTACAAACAGCAATGCAGCAGATGAATCAAATGCAGACTTTTTATGATATGATGAAAATATTAGATGATTTGCTCACTCTTTCCAAAGAACAAGAGAAATTAAAAAACAGCACCGATCAACTCGGTCCTACCTCGCCTCAATTGAAAGAGAATTCACGCAAGCAGAATGATCTGCAGAGCAGTCTTAACAAAATATTGAACAACATGAGTAATTTATCTCAAAAAACTTTTTCTATAACACCCGAAATGGGTCGTGCTATTGGTCAAGCAAACTCGCAGATGCAGCAATCTATAACTTCTATGCAGAACAAGAATGCTGCACTTGCCTCGCAACAGCAAACTAAAGCAATGGGTTTTCTAAATGAAGCTGCTAATTTAGTTAAAGCCGGTATTGATCAAATGATGAGCGGCGGCGGGCAAGGCGGCGGAATGATGGGGCTTATGCAGCAAATGCAACAGCTATCGCAGCAGCAAATGAATCTTAATCAATTAACTCAAATGCTCAATCAGGGACAAATGTCGCAAGAAATGTTGTCGCAAGTTCAGCGTTTGGCGCAACAGCAAGAATTAATTCGCAAATCACTTGATCAATTAAATAGAGAGGCGAAGGAATCGGGTGAATCTAAAAAACTTGCTTCTAATCTTGATAAAATACTTGATGAAATGAAAGAAGTTGTAACAAATCTTCAAACAGAAAAAATTGATGACGATCTTGTAAAACAGCAAGAGAAGATTTTATCAAGAATGCTTGATGCCCAGCGCTCTATCAATGAAAGAGACTATGAGAAAGATAGAAAATCGAACACCGGCACAAATATATCCCGAACATCTCCGCCGGAATTGATTCTGAAAACTGAGGAAGGAAAAAATAGATTAAGAGACGAAATGATGAAAGCTATCCGTGAAGGTTATAAAAAAGATTATGAGGAGTTGATCAGAAAGTATTTTGAAGCACTAGAAAAAAACCAATAGTGCCTTTTGCGTTTTCAAAAAAAATTAATTCTTGAAAGCAAAAGAACATCAAAAATTAAGAGTGCCTTTAAATAATATTCTTTAAATAATTCTATTCATCTACTTCTTATAGGTCGAGCAATATGCCCAACCTACATTCAATAATTATTTATTATTAATCCCACTTCAGATATTTTGCATCGCCCAATAGTTCTTGTACTCTTCTCGCAACAATTTCATTCTTGTTCTGCTTTCTTGCTATAAGCGATTCTTTTAATTCCTGAAGTCTTTTTTCGAGTTGTTTTACTTCTTCTTGTTTCTTTAATTCTTTAATATCAAATAATTCAGAAAGTTTAGATGAAAGTTCACTCTTAATTTTCGACTGATTTCCGCTATCGGCATTTTTATATTTCAATGCAAGCAGTTCAACATCAATTTCTAATTCTTTCTGCTTTTTTGTTTCCTCCGTCTGTTTTCTGAAATCCAGAACTGCTGGAGTGTTTTTATCCCAATATGTCAATGCGCCATAAAAAGTTGTTTCTCGTAGAAGCTGATTATACTTATTCTTATTTAGTTTTTTTATCTCTTCAAGTTTTGTTCTTGTTTCGGGAGAAAGATTTTTAAGCAGTTTTTCCTCCTCCTCTTTTGTTAAATCACCACTGTAGACTGACATTAATTCGTTGTAAACACGCTCACTTCTATCTGAATGGCCGGAACTAACTTGTGAATAAAGTTTTGTTGCCGGCATCAGTATTAAAAATATCAGTATAATTATTACTATTTGTTTTTTCATTGCTAGCTCCTTTAATTAAAATTTAAAAAGAATAAGGATCGGATTCCTTTTCTAATTTTTCTAAATGTCTGTTTATTAAATCCGTTTCACTATCCCATGTATTCATATTTTGAGATTGAATAAACTCAATTCCTTTTTTTATGTCGTCCATTTGAGATGATATATTTTCACCTTCCCAATCAAGAATATCCTTCCCGACTGATTTAATAGTGTTTGGTTTATCGGATAAAAGCGAGACAACAACTGCTATTATTACCAGGACGCTTGCAAAAGAAATTTTGCCAAAATGAATAAATCTTTCTTTTCTACTTTTTTCTATTAAAATGAATTTATTCCAATATCCGTTTTGTTTTTTCTTAACGGCATCATTAATCATTTTTTCAAAAACATCATCACTTAAATCTATCTCTGTAATTTCTTCTGCTATTGATAAAACATTCTCAGTTTCCAACAATAGTTTTTTACAACTGTCACAGTTTTTCAGATGTTCGCGTAATAATTCTTTCCTATCTACGGGGAGAGCATTATCGATATACAAAAATATTTCTTGATCGAATATTTTACACAAAAGCTTTCCATTACTTTGCATCGTAAACACCAATAAATTTTTTTATTTTTTTAATAGAATAATGCATGTGGGATAGAACAGTATTTAGCGGTTCTCCGGTAATTTCTGCAATTTCTTTGAATGTTAATTCGCCATTAATTCTTAATAAAAACACTTCTCTTTGTTTTACGGGAAGAATTTCGACTGCTTTAAGAAGTTTTTCTTCTGATTCTTTTTCTATTAATATAGAATGCGGATTACCATTGCCGAGGATTGTTTCTACATTTTCCGTATCATCTAACATTTTATCTTTATGTTTTTTACGCAGCATATCCACGGCTGTGTTGTGAGCAATAGAAAAGAGCCATGATGAAAATTTATTTTGTTCGTTATATTTTGGTAATGAGCACCACACTTTGATTAATATCTCCTGAAAAATATCCTCTGACAAATTTTTATCTCCGCTGAATCTATATAGATATGAAAACAGCTTTTTTCTGTAAAGCTTTACCAGATCTCCAAATGCTGCAGATTCCCCCTTTCTGCATCTCTCAATGAGCATGCTTTCACTTATTAGACTCATACTCTCGCTTTTTCTATTACTGTAAACGATATGGCTTGCTGTTTTATTGTATTAACAGATTTAATCTTTTTTGATAATAATTAGACGCTTGAAATGGTTTATTTGATATGATATTGTAGCTCCAGTAAGTTCGGGGGAGTATTTACATAAAAATTATTATAAGAATCTATTCTATTCTTAATTTAATGCCATCCGGTTCAAAAAATCTTTTGAGCCGGAGCCCAAACTTAAAACCGTTTTCATTGCTTGCTCTATTGGATAATCAATTTTTATTACAAACTCTTTTTTAATGTGATAAATATATCCACCGGTTGGCGCCGGTGCAGACGGAATAAAAACAGTAATATAATCGTTGTCACTTTCGTCTGTAATAAAAGCCGTGATCATTGTATCATTGCCAAATGGCTTTACTAATGCAACAGATTTGAAAATTAATTTATCCCCTCCAAATAATTGAATAACTGTTTCTTTAATTATTCGATATAACGGGATTCGTTTTAAAAACCGCTCTTCAAAAATGTGAAAGAAAAATTTTCCGATTCTTGTCTGTACCAATAAACCAACAATAAAAAAGAGAAGTAAAATTATTACTATTGCCGTAGCAGATGCAGCGAGCTCGCTGAATTGTGTGGTTTCGGTTAATATGTTGGTTATCGGACGGACTTTGTCTATCAACGTATCATAAAGCCATCCTAAAACAAAAATCAAAACTATAATAGGCAGCACAACAAGAAATCCGCCGAATAATGTTGTTTTTATAAATGATTTTATCTTTTCCATTATTTCCTCCGTAAACCTTGTAAAGTGATTATCACATAATCAAAATTAATGAATTAAGCGGAAGGAATTTAGTTTGATAAACTGAATTGTAAAATTTAATGGGTCTCTTTGTTAAGACCCATAAAATTAAATGTTAATGCTGAGAATGGAATGCGACTCTGTTTCCTTCTGAATCAACAAAGAATGCCATGTAACCAATATCATCTGTAATTTTTGTTTTGGGCATAATAATTTTACCGCCGGCAGCTTCAACTTTAGAAAGAGGAATGCTTAAATCATCATTACCATTCAAGTAAATTACTGCACCTTCTAAAGTTGGTTTGTATCCTTCGCCTTCTACAAGCGCACCGCTAACTCCTTCTCCTTCCATAGGGAAGAATGCCATTTTGTAGCCCATCATTTCCGTTTGCTGGAATTCACCTCCTATGATTTGAGTGTAGAATTTTACTGCTCTGTTTATATCCGTTGCTGGAATTTCAAACCAGTTTAAAACATTTGCCATAAAACCCTCCCATTGTTTTTTAGTGAGGATGGAAAATCTGAACTAAAAATTTCTAAATCAATGATAAACTAAGTGCCGTTTATTAAATTATTATTATCGGGAATAATAAAATCTTAATACGGTTTAAAGATCATTTGTGTTTTCCAAGCAGTCCAACGTCCGGGCATTGGTTGCACTCGAATTGAAGCGTGATGTGATGAATTTCAAATTTATGATGGAGTGCTTCTTCAATGTTATTCCGGAGCGAATCACTTTCACTAATCTTCATATCATTTACATTGATATGCGCTTCTAAGTGAATATCATTATCTCCAACCATCCACATATGTATGTGATGTATATTATCAACTTCGCTGAACTTTTCGACTTCTTTTTTTATTTCTTCAATCGAAATATTCGGTGGAGCTCCTTCCATCAGAACATGAATCGCTTCTTCAAGAATTGTGTAGCTCTCTTTAATTATATAGATACCGATAAGGATTGTTAGAAGCGGATCAATCCATTTGATATTCCACAAAGCAATGGCTATTCCGCCGGCTATAACTGCAACAGAAGAAACAGTGTCGCTGAGAAGATGGAGATAAGCAGAGCGAATATTCATGCTGCTGCTTGAATCTCTTTTTAATAAAAACATTCCAACTAAATTTGCAATCAGTCCGATAGCCGCTATTAAACTCATAATTCCAGCATCAATTTCTTGCGGTTCTAAAAAACGTATTACTGCTTCATAAAATAAATAGAAGCAGATTACAATTAAAACTGACGAATTTATAAGTGCCGCAAGTATTTCCGCTCTCTTTAATCCAAACGTATGTTTGTAAGAGTTATCGTGTGATTTTAACTTCAACGCTATGTAGCTTACAATAATAGAAATTCCATCACTAAAATTATGAAGTGCATCCGATAGCAGCGCTAGACTGCCCGATACTATTCCGCCGATGATTTCTGCAATTGTAATTATGAAATTTAAAATAATTGTAAAGAAAAGCCGTCCCTTTACAGAATTTAAATCAACATTATTATGTGAATGATTATGTGCCACTCTGAATTATCGCTTAATTATTTATTAAATTTATGCTGTCTTTTGCAAAAATCAGAATCATTACAATGAAAAACAAATTCTATACTGACTTTGACCTCGAGAGATTGAAAGAGAGCAAACGTGAAAATGATTACCGATCACAATTTCAAATAGACCGAGACCGGATAATTCATTCTTCCGAATTCAGACGGCTTCAAGGAAAAACCCAAGTTTTTCTTCCAGGCGAATATGATTTCTACCGAACCCGGTTAACCCATTCAATGGAAGTTGCACAAATTGGAAGATCAATCTGCAGTTATCTGCTATCAAAAGAGAAAGATTATCTAGATAGCGATTATTTCATCGATCCGGATTTAGTTGAATCAATCTGTCTTGCACATGATCTCGGTCATCCGCCCTTCGGTCATTCCGGTGAAAGAACATTAAATACATTGATGAAAAACTACGGTGGTTTTGAGGGGAACGCTCAAACGCTCCGTTTAATCACCGATATTTTTTACCGTGAAGACGACCATTACCGCGGAATGAATCCAACGCGTGCTTTTCTTGATGGAATTCTTAAATACAAATCTTCTTTTTCTGATTTCAAAAATCCTTTGAATCATTTTATCTATGATGAGCAGAAAAAACATTCGGATTTTGTTTTTGGAAAACAGAAATTCCCGAAAGAACTTGCTGATCCTCATAAGCTGAATGAATTCCAGAGTATAGAATGTCAAATAATGGACTGGGCTGATGATACTGCTTATGCAATAAATGATTTGGTTGATAGCATCTCCGGCGGATTTATAAATATTGCGAAACTACTCCGGTGGCAAAAAGAATATTGCAAAGATGAAATTGAGAACAGTATCATAGAAGAAATTATTGATTGGATAAAAACTTCAAAATTCAAACCTAAATTCGGTGCACAGATTGGAATCTTTGTGCGTGCATGCGGACTTACACCGCGGAAGACGTTTATGAACGATTTAACCAGCCGATACAAGTACAAACTTGTTGTTGAAAAAGATATTGTTAAACGGGCTAAACTTTACAAAAAAATTTCAGTTGATCTCGTTTTCCGGTCATCCCAGCTTCATCAGGTTGAATTTAAGGGAAATAGAATGATTGAAAGTATGTTCAAAGTACTGAAGGAAAATTATATTGATAATATGCATAGTACAAAACTGCTTCCGGATTTTAATGATAACATCATCAGAAAAGAAAAAAATAAAAAATTACGCGCACGTTTGATTTGCGATTACATTGCCGGGATGACAGATTCTTATGCAATGAAAACTTACAGACGTTTATTCGATCCCGATTATAGTTCTATTTCTGATCTTGTTTAAGTAAGGTTGATATCATAATAAAACTACAATGAAAAAGATAAAACGTAAAGACGAGAGCGAAGAGCGGTACAGCAGATTAGTAAAGTATCTTACTGATTATATTTACACTGTTCGAATTGAAAACGGAAAAGCCGCAGAGACCTACCACGGACCCGGATGTTTTTCTGTAACTGGTTATACTTCGGAAGATTACGAAGCCGACCCAGAATTGTGGTATAGAATGGTTTATGAAGAAGATAAACCGGCAGTACTTGAACAAGCACGGCAAGCTCTTGCCGGAATGAATGTTAAGCCTCTCGAACATCGGATAATCCACAGCGATGGTACCATACGCTGGGTTAAAAACAGTATCGTTCACTCCAAAGATGAAAATGGTAATTTGCTCTACTATGATGGTTTGATTAACGACATTACGGAACTAAAAAAAGCAGAAGAGCAGAACGCAATTAAACAAAGACAATTAATCCAGGCAGATAAAATGGTTGCGCTTGGTACTATGGTCTCTGGAATTGCTCACGAAATAAACAATCCGAATAATTTTATTCTACTTAATGCACAATTCCTTCAGCAAGTTTCAAAAGATATCCAGCCGATACTTAATGAATATTTTGACACTCACGGCGATTTTGTTGTAGGCGGTATGCCTTACAGCAGCGCTAAGGATAAACTTTATCAAGCGATGAAAAGTATTGTTGATGGTGCAATGCGTATTCAAAAAATTACACGCAGTTTAACTGATTTTGCGCGATCGGATTCCGGTGAAATGAGCCACTTGATTAACATTAACGCGGTGATTGAAAACGCAGTTCTTATAGCCGGTAATATCATAAGAAATTCTACTAACCATTTCGAAGTAAATTATAAAAAAGATATTCCTAAGATTAAAGGTAATCCCCAGCAGCTTGAGCAAGTATTAATTAATATAATCAATAACGCTTGTCAATCACTTACAAACAAAGAACAAAAAATTTCAATAAACATAGAATACAAAACGGATGCAGAATTCATGTCTATCGAAGTTAAAGATTGCGGCTCCGGAATTGATGAAGAAAATCTTAAATATATTTTTGATCCCTTCTTTACTACAAAAAGAAATTCCGGCGGTACCGGTCTTGGGCTTTATATTTCATATAACATAATTAAAAGTCATGGTGGCGATCTTCAGCTCAAAAGCGAAAAAGGAAAAGGAACTGTGTGTACTGTTACTCTTCCCGTAAATAAAAATAAAGAGGAATAAGATGGGAGCTGCTATTTATCCCGAACAACCTATTTTAATTGTTGATGATGAACAGCATTTTCTTTTCAGTGCCGAAACTGCTCTCAATTCAAATGGCATTAATAATATCAGAACTTTGAATGAAAGCAGATTAACATTGCAGACTTTAGAGAAAGAAGAATTTTCTTTAGTTGTGCTCGATATTAATATGCCTGATATCTCGGGTACTGAACTTCTTCCATTGATTGTGGAAAAATACCCAAACATTCCGGTGATTATAATTACTGCGGTAAATGATGTTGAAAGTGCTGTTGCTTCGATCAAAGCTGGTGCATTCAATTATATTTTAAAGCCGGTTGATAATACAAGATTGGTAACAACTATCCGTGCCGGACTAGATTTGAAAGATATACGCGATGAAAACAAACGATTGAAAGATTATCTGCTGAAAGACAAGCTGCAAAATCCTGAAATTTTCGAGGAGATAATTACAAAAAGTAATTCGATGCGTGCCGTATTTAAATATATTGAAGCTATTGCAAAATCACCTTTGCCCGTTTTGATAACCGGTGAAACTGGTGTTGGCAAAGAACTAATAGCAAAAGCTATACATAAAGCGAGCAAAAGAATCGGTGAACTTGTTTCCTTAAATGTAGCTGGTGTTGATGATAATCTGTTTTCTGATACATTGTTCGGACATAAAAAAGGAGCGTACACCGGAGCCGAGCAAGATAGAAAAGGTTTAGTAGATCAAGCTGAAAAAGGAACTCTATTTTTAGATGAGATTGGTGATTTGAGTATCGAATCGCAAGTAAAACTATTGCGGTTAATTCAAGACAGCAAATATTATCCGCTCGGTTCGGATATTGCAAAAATGTCTGATGTTAGAATTATCTGCGCAACAAATAAAGATATTGAAACGATGAAAGAGAGTAATGCCTTTAGAAAAGATCTCTATTACAGATTACAAACCCACCACATACATATACCACCGTTGCGTGAAAGGAAAAATGACATTTCGTTTTTGATAAATCATTTTTTAGAAAAAGCATCAAAACAATTGAACAAGAAAAAACCAACACCGCCGAAAGAACTCTACACACTTCTTTCAAATTACCATTTTCCGGGCAACATCCGCGAGCTAGAAGGAATTATTTATGATGCTGTTAGTGTTCACTCTTCTGGTGTAATGTCTTTGGAGCTGATCAAAGAAAAAATTTTTTCCAAATCACGCAGCAAAGATTTTATAAGTAATGAAGAGCCGGAAGAAAAAATCTTCTTTTCCGAGCATTTGCCTACAATAGAAGAAGCTGAAAATGCATTGATCCGCGAAGCACTAAAACGCGCAGAGGGAAATCAAACAATTGCTGCAGAATTGCTTGGCATAAGCAGAAGAGCGCTGAACAATAGATTGATAAGAAAAAAATAATTTCTACCAACTTCATTGTCCCCTCCTCCGCCAAACAATAAGACAAACAAACCGGAGGGTATATAAAGGGATGCCACATTTCTGCATTCCTCTAACTGATTATAAAATTTCTGTAAAAGCTTATCTAACAATTAATTAAGACTCTGCCTCTTTTTATGCTCTGCATTTTTGTGGCACTTATAAACATTGCTCTAAACTCATTCCCGACTGATTAACTGATTACACATAAACAGTTTAGAAATGTATCTCCTTGTGGCACGTCTATTGAGATATTTGATGCAACTTTAAACAAAATGAAAGGAAAGCTGCGATGAAAATATTAAGATCCAAAAGAAGCTTGGTTTTTGCGCTTATGTTAATCTTAACTGCAAATATCTTTGCACAAGGTGCAAAAACTGAAAAAGAACAATTGAATAATATCACCATTAACTCACTCTATGGATTGAAAAGCGATATAAATTCAATTGTTGAATCAACACTCTTTGTGGTATTACAAGTAAAGGAAAAATATCCCGATGCAGATTACGATAGAATAATAGATAGATTAAACGAGCTTGCTATTGAGGGAAAAACTCCTTCGATAAGATACAAAGCACAGCTTGCAAGTTTATATATCAATTACTTTTATCTTTTCTCGGATATTAAATTCACCGACAAAGAAAATCCGGATAAATATTTCAACATGATCTCCGAAAAATTAGAAGGTGAATCCTCTTTGGTACTGAAGTAAATCTTGCTCGTTGTCCCGATGGGATGTCGGGGTTATTCAAATAATCGATCCGGTTCTTTTTATCAGCAAAAAAATTTTCATGATGCCTCTCACTGATATAAAGTCCGGATTGACAACGGGTAACCCCGAATTTATTTTATCTTTCCAATCACTTCGTCAAAGTCTTTTACTGTTACATAAAAAGAAAGTAATTTGTTCAATACATTATCAACTATTGAATCCGGGCAAGAAGCGCCGCTTGTAACTGCGATTTTAATTTTATCTTTTTGAGGAAGGTAATTTTCAGTAATAATCTCCTTTTTAGCATGCATATCAAAATGATAGATTAACTCATGAGAGGCGATTTTTTCCGCATCTGAAATAAAATACGTTTTGTGTGCTTGTTCTAGCAATTCAACAAGGTGCGATGTATTCGAGCTGTTGTATCCGCCGACAACTATTGCAAAATCTACTGTCTCATTCATCAGCTCAATTGTTGCGGATTGATTATCATTAGTTGCATAACATAATGTATCGCGTGTATCTGCAAAATGTTCTTTTATATTTTCGATACCGTATTTTTTTATAATAGCTCCTTTTAGTGATTCAGCAATTGCCTCTGTTTCACTTGCCAGCATAGTTGTTTGATTTACAACACCGATTTTCTGCAAATCATTTTCAACAGAGAATCCTTTAGAATACTTGTCGGCAAAAAGTTTATAAAATTCCGAAGCTTCCGTCTCGCCCGTAATTATCTCTGCCAGTTTATTAGCTTCTTCTATATTTCTAATTATTACTGATGGGGCGTTTTGAATAGTGTGTGAAAAAGTTGCACGTGTTTCTTCGTGTTTTGATTTACCGTGAATAATAACAGTAAATTTTTGATTACCTAGTTCTCCGGCACGATTCCAAACTTTTTCTACGAAAGGACACGTTGTGTTGTATTTAACAGTGTTAATCCCTTTTTCTTTCAGCAAATTTTGAATTTCAATTGTTGTGCCGAATGCCGGAATAATTACTATATCGTCTTTACAGATTTCGTCCCAACCTATAAATTGCTCTCCGTAATTATCCATTATAAATTCTATTCCGCGGCTTCGTAGATCTTCATTAACATGCGGATTGTGGATCATTTCGCTCAAGAGAAAAATTTTTTTGCCGGGATTTTCATCAAGAGTTTTGTAAGCAATTTCAATTGCGTTTTCTACACCATAACAAAAACCAAAATGGCGGGCAATTAAAAATTCTACTGGTCCAAAATCGAGTCTGGTTGGTTTGAAATCTTTTTTACGCGGATCTTCTGCTTTGCGTAAATCTTTGATACGCGAGATTATCGAACTTTTATATTGATAGGGTATGTCGAATTTTTTCATCTTTAATTGTCAGTAGGGAACACAGTACACCTCTGTGTATTGGATTATCTACATTTGGTCGGTTCAGCGAATCGACCTATAAATTTATAATTACAACTTTGATTTAAGTTCTCTTTCCAGCATATCTACTTGAACAACGAAGAACTCATAGTTTTTATCTTTACTTCCGGCTTCGCGTGTTTTTTCAATATATTTTAAAGCTTCAACATAATTACCTTTTTTATTCAGGAGTTTTGCTTTTACAAAATATGAAAAATAATTTTCACCCATAGAAATTGCTTTATCTGCCCAGGTAATAGCTTCATCAATGTAAACATTGTTGTCGGCAGCAAAGCTTGCGCTTGCCGCGAATATTTGCCAATCATCGGAGTTTGCGTTCGCGAGGCCCTCTTTAATTTTTGTGTATGCTTGACTCAAAACATCAGCTTCAATCAGCATAGAAATTTTAATTTTCTCCCAAGATAAATTCAGTACAACAGTGTTGGGTGTAATATCGCTAAAACAGAAAAGCATGCTTTCAACAAAATCGTTATGTGTTGGAGTAACAGTAACTCTCAGTAAATCCTGATCTTCTTTATAATTGAATGCACCCCATTGTTTAACAACTTTATTTAGAATTACTGTCCAATCTTTTTCGGTTGGGATTGTAAATAAAGAATATCTTCCGGCCGGAACTTTGTTACCGTTTAATTTTACATCAGTTGTAAATTGAATGGTGGTTGCTTCATTTGCGCCGGTTCTCCAAACTGTATTATATGGGACAAGATTCCCCCAAATTGCTCTGCCATGAACGGATGGACGACTGTATTCAATTGTGATTGTTGTGTAGCCAATTACTTGCGTTACGCTGGCTTTGGGACTTAATCTCGGCAGATCAAGCTGTGCAAATAAATTTGCCGAAAAAAGAAGTAAAAGAGCTATAAAATATTTCATTCTCATTTTTTCCCTTTCAAAATTATTTTTTCTGTTTTCATTCTATTATTAATTCTAACAAATCGTATTAAAATTTAGTTCTAGTAACTCATCGAAATGTCGTCCTTTTTCTTAAAAAACATCTTGTATGATTTTCCGGTGAATTTATCGAGCTCCTTAAATAATTTTTCATCTACTTTTTTAAAATTAAAACATGATTTGCCTTGCATTCTCTTTTTAAGATTATCAGGAATTGAATCTGCTAATTCTTTATACATATAAACGGGCATTAAATGATAACTTACATAATTCTTTTTTATTTGCACTGCTCCGAACCAGAGATCCTTTTTAAATTTTTCTGAAAATGGTCCGTTTAAGCAAAAATTATCATTTTTATCTGCTATAACTGTTAATCCTTTTTGGTATTTCTTCATGATGGATTTAAGAGAATTAAAGATAGTTGTAAATTCCTGATTTGCAGCCATTCTTTATTCCTTTCATTTTCTGTGGAACTGAACATAATAAAAAAGGGCTTGGTGATGCAAGCCCTTTTGTAAAACTATGATATTTCTTGTGGTTACTTCATCAACAACATTTTTCTAGTAATCGACTGTGATCCGGCTTGAAGTTTATAAAAATAAATACCGCTTGAAATATCTTTATTCTGCGTATTAAACTCTACACTATAATTCCCGGGGGATTGAACTTCATTTACAAGTGTAGCTACATTACGTCCGAGGAGATCATATACACTTAAAGTTACAAACACACCCCTTGTATTTCCCTCTCGAGATGGTACGCCGAAGGTGGAGGTGTGTATAGTGTATTTTATTGTTGTACTTGGATTGAACGGATTCGGATAATTCTGCATCAACTCGAAACCGGATGGAATTATTTCTGTATCTTCAACATCTGTAACAAAAGACGATGTATTCCTTCTGTAAAATTTTTCTTGTGTACCCGGGTATGCTACATAAAGATAATTATTAAATTCAATAACTTTTTCTCCCATACCGGTTACGGATAAATTATCTGTAATATCAACAAGGGTTATTCCTTCATCGGCAGTAAAAAATATTTTTTCTTCCCATCTTAATAATGTAAAATTGAACACCGCAAGTCTGAAATATAAATGACTGCCGTTTCTGTAAAAACTTCTCAAACCAACAGTTCCGCCGGGCACAAATGTCTGCGTCCATTTTTCCCATGTAGTTGCAGCATCACTGCTAACATAAAACGCCCCGCTCTGAGAATAGAAATATAATTTTCCGCCCATAGACCAAACCTCTTCGCCGGGCCAGTCATTAAAAGGAAAAGAGTTAAGAATTCCGTTATTCGACTGCGTCCAAGTTTCACCGTTATCAGATGATTTAAAAACTCCGCCGGTTGTCGTTGTAACAAACAAATCATTCCCTACAGAGGTCATTGCTACAATTACTCCCATTGATGAACCTTTCGGCGCCCAGTTTAATCCTAGGTCTGTTGATTTATAAACAGTACCCGGTACATAAGCAAACAAAGTACCGCTGAATTCAAAGAATCCGTACACGCTTGTTGTTCGTGGAACACCTTGCGGTGTCTGCCATGTTGTTCCGTTATCTGTACTGTAAAGAATGCAGTCACCGGAGGAGTTATGCCCCGAAAATAATTTATTATCAAAATAGAATTGTGTTGTTGGTTTATTGAATTGATCGATCGCATAATTATATTCCTCCCAGCTCTCACCGTTATTTGATGACCGGAATTTTCCATCAACGAAAAGATACGACCCACCCGATGTCATATCCGGAGAAGATTGGAATGTAGGCAGACTGGTATTTGTAGGCACTTCCCACTGTGCTATAGTTTTAATTGATACAAATAAGAGAAATAAAAAAATGTATTTTGTTTTATTCATAAAATATCCTTGGCTTTATTTATTAGATAGTGTTTACAATTATAAATATTCTATTAAGTTTTTATTTTAATAACAATACGAATAAGGCTTCGGTGAGCAGAAATATTTACATTAATCTTATGGACAGTTTGTCAATGTATGTATATCAATACTTTACAATATATAACAAGACATTTTTCTATTATGATGAATGCTAATAGAAGATAAAAAAAAGTATTGAATTGCAAAATATCAGAAATGGTTAAATCAAAAATATTTTAGTTTGTTTTCCATTCCTATGTTTCCCTGAAGTCCGCCGGTATGTAATGCCATTATTGAAGAACCATTTGGAAAATAACCGTTTTTAATCAAATCATAAATTCCGTAGATCATTTTTGCTGTATAAACATAATCAAGTGGAATAGAATTTAGTTTTTCGAATTCATCTTTAAATTTTATTAATTCTTTATTGATCTTTGCATATCCGCCGAAATGATAATCGAGATAGATCGACAAATTTGAAAAAGCCTTTCCGCAATATTCATTTAAATATGTATAAACGTTATCAATTAAAAATCCACCTCCTTTTAGAACGGAGAATCCAATAATGTTATTTTCCCCTTTCAATCCGGCAATTAAACCGGAGATAGTTCCGGCGGTACCGCAAGGCGTACATAAATAATCATAATCGGTTTCAATTAATTCGGGAATTTCTGCTGCTCCTTTTAATGCAAGCTGATTTGTTCCTCCCTCTGGAATAATATAAACATTCCCAAATTTGTCTTTTAACTGATCTTGAAATCCCCTTGTGTGTTTGTTTCTATATCCGCTCCTTGTTACATAATGAATTTGCATCCCTTGTTCTTTAGCAAAGTGCAAGGTGGGGTTTAGTGGCAAATGTTCTTCTCCGCGTATTATTCCAATAGTATTAAACCCGAATAATTTACCGGCAGCGGCGGTTGCATGAATATGATTTGAATACGCTCCACCGAAAGTAAGCAGCGTATCGTAGCCTTTTGTTTTCGCTTCATCAAGATTGAATTTCAGTTTAAACCATTTATTGCCGGAAATATGGGGGTGGATAAGATCAAGTCTTTTAATAAATATTTTCACCTTCTTACTGATACCCGGTAGTATTAACGGTTCTTCAATTGCATTTTCAAGTTTAATTATATTTTTAAAATCCATGATTACACGAAACTTTTTAACCGGCACAAAGCTATAACTTTCTGTAAAACCGGAGATATTATGAAAAAAATAAAATTGAGCGATTTTAAAAAATCAATAAAAAGTTTATTGCCAACCATATTGGTTCTTTTTATTATTACTTCATCTTTTATTCAAGGATCTCGCGTACCGACTCCATCAATGGAAAAAACAATTTTGACCGGGGATTATACATTAATAAATAAACTGGCTTACAATTTAACAACTCCGCGCAACATTCCATTTACAAATATTGAGCTGCCGTTTACCGAACTTATCCGGTGGGGCGATCCGCAAAGAAATGATATTGTTGTGTTTGAATTCCCGGGCGACCGCGATGAAATTAAAAATTCCGCAATCGAAAATTATGTTAAACGGTGCATCGGTGTTCCCGGCGATACTGTAGAAATAATTAACCGTATTGTTTATGTAAATGGAAAAAAATGCAAAATTCCGGCGCATACTCAATATCTGCGGTCTGAAACTTTTACAAAAGATCTTTATGAACAAAATATTTTCCCGAAAGGAAAGAAGTGGAATTCTGATAATTACGGTCCCTTGGTTATTCCTAAAAAGGGTGATGAAATAATTTTAAGTGTTCAAAACATTGCTCAATGGGAAACTTTCATTAATCGCGAACTTGGTAAAGATGTAATTGAAATTGTTAATAATAAAATTTTTATAAATGGAAAAGAAACTGTTAGTTACAGAGTAACTGATGATTATTATTTTATGATGGGTGATAACCGAGATAACAGTCTCGATAGCCGTTATTGGGGATTTGTACCGAGAAGAAATATTATAGGAAAACCGCTCTTTGTCTATTTTTCATGGAATAGTGATCTGCCTTGGTATAATATCCCGGAGTTGATTTCTTCAATACGGTTAAATAGAATAGGAAAATTATTGTATTAACATTATCGAGAGTTATTATTCGTGTTCTATACCGGTAATATCCATAATATGTATCGGGACTTGTGGTTCGTTACCAAAAAAATCTTTTTTTCTTCTCTCTGTTAATGCCCCTCTGTGTAGAAATTTTAATGATCATTAAAATCCTTCTCGATTGTATATACCTTTAATTTGATTTATACAAAACTTTACCACCTACAATTGTATATAAAACTTTTGTCTGTAAAATTTCTTCTTCGGAACACTTCAATAGATCATTAGAGAGAACAACTAAATCTGCAAGTTTGCCGGGAGAAATAGATCCTTTAATTTCCTCTTCAAAACCGGCATAAGCACCGTTAATTGTATATGATTTTAGGGCTTCTTCTCTCGTCATTTTTTGCTGTGGGTAAAATCTGGTCCCGTCTGCAGATTTTCTTGTTACTGAAGAATAGAAACACTTTATCGGATCAACATCTTCCACCGGTGCATCTGTGCCGTTACAAATAACCGCTCCTGAATTAATCAATTTTCTCCATACATATGCCCCCTCTTCCGATCTTTCATTTCCAATTCTTTCAGGAACAAATGTTGCATCCGAAGTGCAGTGAACTCCTTGCATAGCGGCAATTACACCAAGTTTTGAAAATCTATTAATATCTCCAGCGGATAAATGCTGCGCATGTTCAATTCGCCAACGTAAATCTTTTTTTCCTCTTGTTACTGCTTCATATAGACTTAGCACTTCTCTATTTCCTCTATCGCCGATAGCGTGTGTACACATTTGAAAGCCATTATCTAAAGCCAATTGATAAATCTCTTTTAATTCATTCAAAGGTGCAACATTAGATCCGGAGTGTTCGGGAAAATCGCTATACGGTTCCAAAAGCCAGGCGCCGCGCGAACCAAGTGCCCCGTCTATATATTGTTTTACTGAACGTACGGTTAAATGATTATCTCCATACCCAATTAATTTGTAACTGCTCAATTTTTCTCTCATCTTTTTCAGCGAATCGCCAACCATTACGTTTAAGCGTATTGGTATTTTGTTTGAATCAACGAATTGCTTCATTAAATCAATTACTTCAAATGTTTCTCCGGCATCAAAAAAGGTTGTTATCCCTTTCTTAAGACATTCTTCCGATGCTAATTGAATTTGCCGTAGATAGTCAACCCTAATTTCTTCTTTCGATCTTTTCATCAAATATTCATCATAAACTTTTCTGATTAGATTTTCTGCGTTTTCTTCGAACACGCCGATAGCTTCGCCAAGAGAGTCTCTAACTATTGTGCCCCCGTTTGGATTTGGAGTATTGTTTGTTATACCGGCTAACTGCATTGCAAATTTATTTGCAAATACTGCGTGTCCGCTTGCATGCGATAACATTACCGGATTTAATGGAACGGCTCCGCTTAATACAGTATGTACAGGATACCCATTTACATTTGGATATGGTGCCGGATCAAATTTTTCTTGATGCCATCCTCTTCCAATTATCCATTCTCCGGGTCGTGAGTTTTCAGCAGCTTTCGCTGTTAAAGAAATAACTTCGTCCCAATTTTTGGCGTCACGTAAATCCAATATTTGTTTTGAGTTTCCAAGACCAAGAAAATGTGCATGGCTTTCAATAAAACCGGGCATTACGAATTTTCCTTCAAGATCAATAACGTTTGTAGAATCACCAATAAAATTCGACACTTCATCGTCTGAGCCGCAGATTAAAATTTTCCCGTCTTTAATTGCAACCGCTTCTGCTGTAGAAATAGAATCATTTGCTGTATAAATATTTCCGTTTAATAAAACTAAATCGGCTCGATTTTTCACTTCATTTCCTCCGCATGATATAATAATTAGTGCAGATATAATTGAGATATAAATTTTCTTCATAGAATTATTCCTAATAATTTTAAACCATCGAAAAGCTTCGGAAAAACTAATATCTAAACTCGACTGCTAATTCCACTATATAATCATCGCTTCCAACATAACTGCTTCTTTTTATCCTATCATAATCAAGTATTATTTTGCTTTCCTCCAAGAAGCTATAAGAAATTCCCAGAATCATTCTTTTTTGTGTTACATCTTCCGCCGTCTGTTTTGTTTCAAAATAATCATAGCGTCCGAGTAAACTAAATTTAGTATTTGGAATATTAAAGTCGGTAAATAATGAATAACCGTTGTTGTTATAAGGTAAATTATCGGGACTTAATTTTTCTCCGTTTTCAAAACCTTTGCCGGCATAATATGATCCAGTCATAACGAACATTGCAGATTCGAATGAAACAAATGCTGCGTTAACATTAAAATCTGGCGATAAACCGGAGTTCCCTTTTCCAAAAGCACCGGCATAACTTAATTGGAAACCGGGCAGTATTTCCGGAAGCGGTCTTATCGATAATCTTCCCTCGATTAATTTATTTTCATTTTTTTCGATTGCGTGGTAACCACCGCCATTAAAAATTCCTATTGCAATTGAACCGTATTTACCGGGAAAATTTCTGTTTACATTTTTTTGATACTCTTCATCAATTTCTCCGCCAAGCAATGAAAGAAAAGTAATTCCGTAATCAGCAGAGCTGAGAATACCGTATCTTTCTAAAAACATAGTTCCTTGTACGCGGTATGGATTAATCGATTGCTCAAAATCGATCCACGGACGGCTTACAAGTCCAAATTCTATCTGCGGCTTATACAAAATATCATTGCTTCCAAATTGATAACGGAGATATCCATACTTCAATCTGATTTCTATATCTCCCTCTCCGTCACCCTCGCGGTCAACCGATACATCTTGTGTTATACGAGCCGAGAAATTATCGTCAAACTTTTTCTGAAATGTTATATAGCCGCGTTTAAGTAAAAATTCATTATCCGTAGCATCATTTTTTCTACCGCTTTGATATGATAAAAACCACTGTCCCGAAAAATTAATTCCGTTAAATATTTTCTTCAATGTTTCGCCAAAAGCGTCCTGATCTGCTTGAGCAAAAAGATTATTGCTTAATAAGCAGAGTGCTGTAATGAGCATAAAAATGCTCTTGGTAATTTCTCTTCTCATTCTCCTTCCTAATTCCATTTATGATTATTTTTTATTTACCAGCATTACCCCTATTATGATAATTATACCGCTAAACATAGTTAAAAAAGTTATTTCTTCATTTAACAAAAGCCATGCTGCAAATACAGTAACAAATGGTTCAATGTAAAGAAATGCGCCAACTGCAGAAGCTTTCATTTCGCTCATAGCTTTTGCCCACAAAACATATGCAACACCCGAACACAAAAATCCTAAAAATAATATTGACGTCCAGCCCTCAGCAGATAAATTTAAAACAGCATTAATATTTTTATGTGTAATAGTAAACGGGGCAATCAAAAAGGACATTGTAATGAACAAAAATAGAATCGTCATTAACGGCGAATAATTTAATGTAACTTTTTTACCCACAAGAGAATAGACGCTCCACGTGAATGCGCTGCCCAGCACTAAAAAATCTCCCTTGTTTGAAATAAAATTTATTTCTGCCGGATTTCCTTTACTTACCAGAAGGAGTAAGCCAATAAACGAAATTACAATACCGGTTAACTGAATTTTTGAAATTTTCTCTTTGAAAAATATCAATCCGAGAATACCCATAAAAACCGGAGTAATTCCTATAATCCAACCGGTGTTTGAAGCGCTTGTGTACTGAAGTCCGGTAACTTGAATTCCCAAATGAATTACAGCAATTAATGCAAGGAGAAGGATTCCGAGCAGATCTTTAATGGAAATAATAAAACTTCTTTTTTGTTTTAACGCAATAATTGTTAACAGCGAGGCGCCAAGGATCTGCCGGATAAGAACAATTACAAGCGGTTCAAGTTCTTTCAGTGCAATTTTAGTAGCAATAAAAGAAACTCCCCACAGTAGAACCGAAATTAACGGTTTCCAAAAATGTTTTGTTTTATTATTCAGCATTATCTCTTTTTATATAGGAGCAAAAATCCGAAATCCTACCAATTAAAAGTAAAATAATTTTTCATAATAGATTTGTAAAAAGATATCTTTGCAGAGTGTGATTTTATTTCTAATCTTTACAGTAAATTAACCGGAATTAAAAATGAATGTTTATATCAAAGAAGTTTCAACAAAAAGTGATTTGATAAAATTCATCAAATTTCCTTTTAAGCATTATTCCGGAAACAAGTTTTGGATTCCCCCATTAATTATGGATGAAAAGAAAAATTTATATAAAGATAAAAATCCGGCCTTTGATTTTTGCGAAGCAAAATATTGGCTCGCTTATAAGAATGATCAACTAGTTGGAAGAATTGCCGGAATAATTAATAATAGATATAATGAAAAAGTAGGGGATAAATTTGCACGTTTCGGCTACTTAGAATTTATAGATGATGAAGAAGTTTCTTCTGCATTAATAAAAACTGTTGAAAGCTGGGCAAAAGAAAAAGGAATATCAAAAATTCACGGGCCGTTAGGTTTTACTGATATGGATCCGGAAGGTATGCTTATTGAAGGATTTGAAGAGTTAGGAACTATTGCAACGATTTATAATTATCCATACTACCCCGTTCATATAGAAAAACTTGGTTATAAAAAAGATATCGATTGGCTTGAATTTGAAGTTGTTCCCGGTAAAGAGGTGCCGGAAAAAATTGAACGTATTGCTGAGGCTGTACGGCAACGCTATCACTTAAAAACTCTTCAAGTTAAAAAATCAAAAGAACTTCTTCCTTATGCCTATCAGATATTCGATGTTTTAAATAAAGCATATTCAAATATATACGGCTTTGTCCAGCTAACTCAAAAGCAAATTGATCTTTATGTGAAGCAGTATTTCGGATTTATCAAACCGGATTATGTGCCAGTAGTTGTTGATGAAAATAATCAGGTTATCGCTTTTGGAATTACAATGCCTTCCCTTTCTTTGGCTTTTCAAAAATGCAAAGGGCGATTATTTCCATTCGGTATTTTCCACGTATTAAGCGCAATGAAAGATAACCGCAGAGCCGATTTATATTTAACCGGTGTTCGTCCGGATTATCAAGATAAAGGTGTAAATGCAATTTTAATGTGCGAGACAAATAAAATTTTTAAAAAATATAATGTAACAAAAGTGGAATCGAACCCGGAACTAGAAACTAATTCTAAAGTTCAGGCACAGTGGCGCTTTTTTGATAAAAGACAACACAAACGGAGAAGGTGCTATATTAAAGAACTGTGATTAGTGTTTGGTGGTTGGCGGTTGGCGGTTGGCGGTTGGCGCTTTGCTTCTGTTATATGAATTTGGACAATCAGTTATCTAAAAATTATAGATTGGTAAAAAATTTCTTTGTGTTAATTTTGATAAAAGAAGAAATATCTTTTTCCATTTTCTCACCCGAATAGATCACTCTCTCTAAAAATAATCCCGATGGCGGCGCGGTATATTTAGCTGGTGTCGGAGAATTGTGTTCGAGAAAATATTTTAAGTCACTCTCTGTTAGCTTCCCTCTTCCAATTTCAACGAGAACGCCTATCATTCTGCGTACTTGTTTCCATAAAAAGTGTGAGCCAATAATCCTTATTAATATTAAATCTCCTTCCTCTTTCATTTGAATATCTTCAATCAAAACTTTTGTTGATTTTTCTTCATCATCTTTTTCTGAAAAAGAAATAAAGTTGTGCATCCCAATAAATAGCTTAGATGCATGTTCCATTGTGTTGAAATCGAGTTTATCTTTTATCCACCAGACAAACGGTTTGGCAAAGGCAGTTCTTCTCCTTGAAATTTGATAAATATAACTTCTCGAAACTGCATCGTGCCGTGCATGAAATTTTGGGTGGGTTTTTTCTACTTCAAGTACATTAATATCCGCCGGCAACTCATCATTAAACTTCATTTTAATAATTTCCGGTGCAAGCATTGTTTTAACTTCCAGATGAGCAATCTGGCAAAGTGCATGTACGCCAGCATCTGTTCTGCCGGAACCGTAAATTTCTATCCGTTCATTCTTAAAAATTTTTTCGGCTGCTTCGTACAATTTACCCTGAATTGATTTTGTATTCTTCTGCATCTGCCATCCACTGTAACGCGTGCCTTCGTATTCTATGTAGAGTTTAAAACGCAATATTTACTTGCCTCTCCCTTCCCTCTCCAAAGGAGAGGGTAACTATTTTAATATTTATTTTTATGCACCACTTTTAGATTTAACTTAATAACCGACAGAGATAATTACATCTAAGTTGTAATAGTTGGTCTTGTAGCACTTTCCGTCAGCAGCAGTTGTCAAGTATTCCTTGACTACTGAATTTTTTAACAATTCCCCTTCCTTAAAAATATTATTTATGTGCAAGCTGATATTTTGTTTTGTGTTTTCAAATAATTTGACCATTTGGGCTTGTGTCAGCCAAACAGTCTCCTCTTCAAGCTTACATCGAGCGCTAAACCACCATCAGAAGCTTTGTAGAGAACTATTTCTCCTTTGGACGCTTCATTTAAAATATTTTTTGTTTTCATTTTCTATACTAGCGTTAATTTTTGTCGCTCTGTTACCTTAATCTCTCGATCTTCTTTTCTTCCATTAATGCTTTTAACAAATCGCCCTTTGTCCCAAGAAAACCGATGTTTTTGTAGATCTCTTCTCGTGTTATTTGTTTGGTTTTTTTCTTTTTTGTTTTTAAAACAGCTTTTTTCATAATAAAAGTCATTTATTTGAAAGTTAAAATAATGATACCTATCTTAAAATCACACAATCATAAAGGAAATTATATTGGGTAAAAAAGATCCTCGGGTTGATGCTTACATTGCAAAGTCTCAAGATTTTGCTAAACCGATACTTGAACATTTGAGAGATTTAGTTCATAAAGCTTGTCCCGAAGTAGAAGAAACAATGAAGTGGAGTTTTCCTCACTTCGATTACAAAGGAATGATGTGCAGTATGGCAGCATTCAAACAGCATTGTGCATTCGGATTTTGGAAAGCATCTTTAATGAAAGATAAAAAATTGACAGCTAATGCTAAAACTGAAACGGCAATGGGACATTTGGGAAGAATAACATCTTTAAAAGATTTGCCGAATGATAAGGTGCTGTTATCATATATTAAAGAAGCAAAAAAGCTGAACGATGATGGAGTAAAACTGCCGTTAAAGTCGGCTGCAAAAATAAAAAAAGAAGTAGTAATCCCGGATTATTTTTTGAAAGCTGTAAAGAAAAACAAAACAGCATATAAAGCTTTTGAGAGTTTTAGTCCTTCTCATAAGCGTGAGTATGTTGAATGGATTACAGAAGCAAAAACAGATGAGACGCGAAATAAAAGAATGGCAACCACTATCGAATGGCTGTCTGAAGGAAAGCCGCGTAACTGGAAATACATGAAAAAATAACTATGTCAATTAGCCGTTAATTGAATCTGCTCCTATCTTTTTTGATCAGTTAAATCTGCGTGCTATTTCTTTTGTGACGGTACTCTTATGAAATCGAATCAATCGGCAAGGTTGGACACTCATCAAAATCTAGCATAGCATTGAAAAGTTTAATGCGGCTAAACTTTTTAAAATCTTGCGGATAAACATCACCGGCAACAATCAATCCATCGTCAATAAGTTTGGCGCGCTTTGTTCCGGCAAGCAATGGTTTGAATGGGGTAATCCATTTTTCCCCATCGTAAAACGCAACGTTTGTGTAAGAGGTGTCTGTAACAAGATCTTCTTTTATAATTAATATTTCTTCGTCGTTGCCGCAATTGGCATTTTTAATAAGCTCGTTAAATTTTGTTCTATCGGAATATTTATAATTGTAATTGATAGAATTACATTCGATTAATTTTAAGCGTTGAATCTTTCTTGCAGTATATTTAGTAAACTGAACATCAATAATTAATTTATCATACACAACGTTGCATTTGTATATACCGTTAGTGCATTCAGGCGGTACAACTATTTGTTCTTCGAGCCGGATATCTTTTCCCTCACCAAATAATTCTTTAATTGATTTATTCATTCGGCAGTTGTGGTATTCAATATTTTGCAAAGAGCCGTTTTTTATTTTTATTGTTTCAAATAATAGGGACATAAACTTTGTCTATTAGTTCTTGATATTCTTGTTTTGGATCGCTCATGAAAGTAATTCCACCGCCGCTTTTATAGAAATATTCTCCGTTAATATTTTCAATAAATCTAATCATAACGGCACTGTCTAAATTTTCCCCGTCAAAATATCCGCATACACCAGTGTAATAACCGCGTTTATATCCTTCGGCTTCATTAATAATTTCAACTGTTTTCTTTTTGGGAGCGCCGGTTACTGACCCGGCCGGAAGAAGTGCAAAAAATAATTCGCCAAGTTTTTCTAAATAATTCTCATCCAATACTCCGCTGATAATTGAGCTTACTTGAAATAATTTTTTTCCGATTGTTTTTATTTCATCTATATATCTGAATTTTTCTACTGTTACATTTTTTGAAATCATGCTAAGATCGTTTCTAATTAAATCAACAATTGTATAATGTTCGGAAAGTTCTTTTGTATCGTTTAATATTATTTCTGCTGCGTTTTCAATTGATGCATCAATGGTCCCTTTCATCGGAAATGAATAAATTTTTCCGTTTTCAATTCTTATAAAGGTCTCCGGAGAAAAAACCACAAATTTCCCCGGTACCAAAAGTTTATATTTTGCAATGCTTCTATTATAAATATCTTCTAAGGATAAATTAATTTCTATTCTTGTGGGTAAAGTAAGATTGATTAAATAAGTGTTTCCTTTTCTAATATTTGCCATTACTTTTTCAAACGAATTGAGATATCTATTATATTGAGGCGGAAATTTTTCAAAGATAATTTCTTTTACCTCATAGGGATTTATTAACTTGTCTTCGGTGCCGGTAAAATTATATTTAATTCCATCTGTTTCTGCTTCATCTTTGGTTTTAACAATTATATCTTTCATATCAAAATCTATGATAAATAAAAAGGGAATCTGCTTGAGTGCAAGCTGATTGATTTTATAAATTGCGTCTGTCTTGTTCATAAAATTTTACCTTTGCTGTCAAAATTTAATCAATATTAATTGTACTTCGGAATTGTTATATGATAAAATTGTTGGTGGTAGATAATTACGATTCATTCACGTTTAATTTAGTGCAGATAATTGAACAATCGAGCTTGTGTGAATTTGATGTAATCAAAAATGACAACATAAATCTATCTGGCATAGATCAATACGACAAAATAATCTTCAGTCCCGGTCCAGGCGTACCCTCAGAAAATCCAATTATGGAAAAGATTATTAAAAATTATTCATTATCTAAAAGTATTCTTGGTGTTTGTCTCGGTTTTCAAGCTATTGCAGAATATTACGGAGCCAAGCTTATAAATATGAATTCTGTTTTGCACGGAATAACAAAAGAAATTTCCTTAATTGATCAATCAGAATATTTATTTGCTGATCTGCCAAAAAACATTTCGGTCGGCTTATATCATTCGTGGGAAGTCTCTTCGGAAGATTTTCCCAATGAATTAAAAATTACTGCTCTTTCTGATGATGGAATAATTATGGCTCTTAAGCATAAAGCTCTAGATATTAAAGGTGTGCAGTTTCATCCGGAATCAATAATGACTCCATTTGGAAAAAAAATTCTATTTAATTGGCTTGCTCATCAAAAAAGTTAAACTTACACTAAGCTTAAAATATTTTTGTATTTTTATACTGTAAACTATAAGTCACCTTATAAATACTATGAAAAAATCATATCTGTTTATAACCGCTCTATTATTATCACTTAGCATTTATGCACAAAATCCGAATCAAAAAACTTACTGCAATCCAATTGATATTAACTACCGGTATAACTGGGAACAGATCAATCAAAAAATTTCTTATAGAAGCGGCGCCGATCCTGTAATTGTAAATCATAAAGGAACATATTTTTTGTTTGTTACTATTTCCGGCGGTTATTGGGAATCTAAAGACCTTCTCAATTGGAAATATATAGAACCAAATAAGTGGCCTCTTGAAGATAACTGCGCTCCGGCTGCATTATCGGTGCGCGATACAATGTACATCTTTCAATCAACATTTGGGCAGAGACCAATATTTTATACTACCGAACCTGAAACCGGAAAATTAAAATTTTTCAACAGATGGCTTCCTTTGCTTCCAGATTCAATCGGTCCGTGGGATCCGGCAATTTATCATGATGAAGATACCGATAGATGGTTCATGTATTGGGGTTCTTCAAATGTTTTTCCAATTTACGGCAGCGAGCTCGATCATTCAAAAAAGTTAATCTATACCGGCGACATAAAGGAATTAATTTATTTGTATCCCGATAAACACGGATGGGAGCGGTTCGGACCGAATCACACGTCTTCGATAAAACCCTTTATTGAGGGTGCTTGGATGACAAAGCATAATGGGAAATATTATCTGCAGTACGGTGCACCGGGAACAGAGTATAATGTTTATGCAAACGGAACTTATGTCGGCAGCAATCCTCTCGGTCCGTTTACTTATGCACCTTATAATCCAATCTCATACAAACCGGGCGGATTTATGTGCGGTGCTGGTCATGGTAATACATTTCAAGATAACTTCGGTAATTATTGGAATACCGGTACCCCGTGGATTGCAATCAATTGGAATTTCGAAAGAAGGATTGCAATGTTTCCAACTTTCTTTGATAAAGATGATCAAATGTTTGCAAACACACGGTTTGGTGATTTTCCTCATTATCTACCGACAAAAAAATTATCGAACAAAGACGAATTGTTTACTGGCTGGATGATTCTATCTTATAAAAAATCAGTTACTGCTTCTTCTGTAAAAGATACTTTTTATGTTTCGAATATCACCGATGAAAATCCAAGATCTTTTTGGGTTGCAACCTCTGTTAATTCAGGAGAAAATATTATTGTTGATCTCGAAAAAGAATTTGATGTTAAGGCAATACAAATTCATTTTGTTGATTATAAATCAGATTTATATGACAACGATTCTTCACGTGTTTATACTCAGTATAAATTCTATACATCTGTTAACGGTTCGGATTGGAATTTAGTAGTTGATCTTTCACAAATTAAACAAGACCGTCCTAATGGTTATTTTGAATTGAGCGCTCCGGTTAAAGCGCGCTATGTTAAATACGAAAACATCTACATGCCCACCCCTAATTTAGCCGTAAGTGATATTAGAGTTTTTGGAAATGGTTACGGCGCCTTGCCCGATATTCCAAAAAATCTAAAGGTTACACGCGATAACGATGAAAGAAATGCTTTCATTAAATGGGACAAAGTTCCTGGTGCCGTTGGATATAATATATTATGGGGAATTAAAAAGGATAAATTATATCAAACATATCAAATTTGGGCGGATCAAAAAGAAGAGTTGGAATTACGTGCTCTTACGATTGGACAAGATTATTACTTTGCAATCGAAGCATTCAATGAAAATGGTGTTTCAAAACAAAGCGACGTTGTTTATATAAAATAGTTAACTGCGGAATATTGAAATAAATGAATTCACTAAAAAACTTTTTCTATCCCAGATCAATTTGTATAGTTGGCGCCTCTACAAAAGAGAAAAGCATCGGCTACGAAATTTTAAAATGTATTAAAAACTATGGATTCACTGGTATTGTTCTTCCAGTAAACCCGAAAGCAGATGAAATTCTTGGTTTCAAAACGTACAATAATATCAACGCTATCCGTGAGTCTATTGATCTAGCAATGGTTGTTGTTCAAAAACAGTTCGTGGAAGACTCAATAGAAGAATTGATTAATAAAAAAGTTAAGTCTATTATTTTGATAACTGCTGGGTTTAAGGAGATCGGAAAAGAGGGTGAATATCTCGAAAAAAGAATTTTAGATAAAATACTTAATGTGGGTGCGCGGCTTGTTGGTCCAAACTGCATGGGCGTAATTAATTCCCTTGAAGAAACCAAACTTAATGCTACTTTCGTGGCAGAAAAACCCGAAGTTGGAAAAGCTGGATTTTTTTCGCAGAGCGGCGCTCTTGGTGCTGCCGTTTTAAATTCGCTACGCGATACCGATATTAAATTTGCACACTTTATAAGTGCTGGTAACAAAGCAGATGTGAACGAAAATGATCTTCTTCTCTTTTGGGAGAATGATAACAATATCAAAACACTCCTCTTTTATCTTGAAAGTTTTGTTGATGGTTATAATTTTATTCAGCCCTTCATAAAAAATCAGATTAAAAAACCGACAATAATTTTAAAAGCCGGAAGAACCGCAAGCGGAATGAGAGCGGCATCTTCCCACACCGGCGCATTAAGCACTGAAGACAAAGTTGTTGATTCATTATTAAAACAGTTTGGAATAATCCGTGTCGATAATCTTAATGAACTTTTCAACACAGCAAAAGGATTTGAAAATTTTCCTTTTCCAAAAGGACAAAGGGTTGCGGTAGTAACAAATGCTGGTGGACCGGCAATTCTTTGTGTTGATAAACTTGAAAAAGAGGAGTTATCACTCGCTGTCTTTTCAGATGAAACAAGAAAGAACCTCCGGCTTATCGTTCACCCCGAAGGAAGTATAGAAAATCCGGTAGATCTTCTTCCCGGCGCCTCTGCCGATATTTACAAAACGGTAATCGAAGTTTTACTTAATGATAAAAATGTTGATGCGGTTATTTCAATTTTTGTAGAGCCGGTTATGGTTAGACCTTTTGATGTGGTAGAATCAGTTTCTTCAATTGTTTCTAATAAGCCTGTCCTTCAGACTGTAATGCCTCTGCCCGAATTTTGGAATTACTATCGAGAAAATTCAAAATATCAATTTCCAATTTTCAGAAATCCGGAAGATCCTCCTGAAGTTATTGCGAATATGCTCTTTCATTCTACTGCACAAAAAAAACGCTTTGCTTACAAAAGAAATTATGATATAGATCATAAAAAAAATAATTTTGTAATTTCTTCCGGATACCTTAATCAAAAGAATATTTCTCTTTTATGCGATCATTACAGAATCCCTTTGGTAAAACAGAAAATTATATCTCACGAAGAAATTGATAATCTTAATATTGATTTTTATCCGGTTGTACTTAAAGGATTAAACAAAAGCATCATTCACAAAACCGAATTTAATGCTGTATCTCTTAATATTAGAAATAAAGAAGAGTTAATTTCTGCATCCTACAAAATAGCTGATGGCTTTTCTAAAAAAGGATTTCTCGTCGAAGAGTTTCTAATTCAGCAATATGTAAAGCCGAAACATGAATTACTTATAGGGGGTTTCCGCGATCCTTCTTTCGGGCCAATAATAATATTCGGCGCTGGTGGAAAATATGTTGAATATTTAGATGATTCCGTTATTCGCTCTTGTTATTTAACCGATGAAGATATAGCAGATATGATTGCCACTACAAAAATTGGTAAAATACTTTCTGGTGTACGCGGTGAAAAACCGGCAGATATCAGTATGATAAAGCAAATATTAAAGTCTTGTGCACAGATTATGTTGGAAATTACAGAAATTACAGAGCTTGATATTAATCCGCTGATAGTTGACGAAGAAAATAATTGCTGTGCGGTTGATATAAGAATTAATTCAATGCAGTTTTAGACAACAACAATAATTAACAAAAATTCTAATTGTAGTTTTTTATTACTTATTTTTAAAATAGAATTAATTACTATTTAATAAATCAACATTATGAAAATTGCTTTTGCTGCTAGTGAGGTTTTCCCTTACGCAAAGACCGGCGGTTTGGCTGATGTTGCCGGTTCCTTGCCCGTTGAAATTTCAAAACTTGGACACGAAGTAAAAGTATTTATGCCTAAGTATAATATTTTCGGCGAGGTCGAACACGGTTTACGCTATCAATGGGACATCGGTGGAATCCCGATTCGTGTGAATAGCAATGTACATTTTGTTCATGTTCACACCTCTTACTTGCCGGGCTCAAATGTTGAAATTTATTTTGTTGATTGTCCGCATTATTTTCACCGCTTCCGGGTTTACACCAACGATCAAGACGAAGATGAGCGGTTCATCCTTTTTTCTAAAGGTATAATTGAAATCCTACAACGAATCGGCTGGGCGCCAGACATAATTCACTGCAATGACTGGCAGACTGGACTTTTACCGCTAATGTTAAAAGAAAATTATTCGTGGGATAAAATGTTCGAAAATACTGCCACAGTTTTTACCATACACAACATTACATATCAAGGAAGATTTGCAAAGGATACTTTTAACAAAGCTGAAATAAAACATGAACATTTTTTACACGGCGGTGCCGGCGAGTATGAAGGCGGTGTAAATTTTTTAAAAACTGCTATCTTCTTTTCCGACGTAATAAATACCGTTAGTGAAACATATGCAAGTGAACTACTAACTCCGGAATTCGGAGCTGGTATGGAAAAATATTTAGCGATGAGAAGTAGTGATTTTTATGGAATTCTTAACGGCGTTGATTATAATATATGGAATCCAGAGTCCGATAAATTAATTCCGCACAATTACTCCGCCGAAGATCTTTCCGGAAAATTAAAGAATAAGAAATTCATACTCGATCATCTAAATCTACCGTATGATGAAAAGATTCCTATTATCGGTATTGTATCAAGAATGGTCTCTCAAAAAGGATTTGATATAATCGGCTATGTAATTAATCAACTAATGAGTCTTCCAGCACAATGGATTATTTTGGGTAGCGGAGAAAAAAAATATGAGTCACTTTTTCAAAATATGGCACTTGCTTACCCAGATAAAGTGTACACCTATCTCGGTTTTAATAATGAGCTCTCGCACTTAATAGAGGCGGCGGCTGATATTTTTTTAATGCCGTCACATTTTGAACCGTGCGGACTTAATCAAATTTATTCTTTAAAGTACGGCACTGTGCCGGTTGTAAGAAAAACCGGTGGCTTAGCAGATACGGTGATTGATTGGAATGAATTTCTTGCACAAGGAATGGAGATTGGTACCGGCTACTCATTCCATGATTATAAAGGAACAGCTCTACTTCATTCGGTACAAAGGGCTATTCACGATTTTCATATCAAAAATGTTTGGAAAAAAATTCAGCTTAATGGAATGAGTAAAGATTATTCTTGGAAACGTTCTGCGGAGAAATATGCGGAACTTTATCTAAAGGCAAGGGCGAAAAGAATTAAATAAAAATTAAAGAATTCTTTTTTCTCTCTCAAACTCCTTCCCAAACTAAACTTTATTAATACTTAAAAGTAACCTTTCACACATTTAAGACGTCTTATCCTCATATAAATTAATTAATATGGGGGGTCCCGTGTATTCTTCGAAATTCTTAAAATATCTCCTTTTTTTGCTTTTAACCAACACTCTTTCCGCCTTACCCGAGGGTTCCGGTTCTGTTAAGAAAGGAATTATTAAAGCAACCGTTATTGATTCAATAACAAACGAGCCAATTAGTTATGCTAATGTAACTCTTCATAATACTTCAGATTCTGTTTATGTAAATGGTGTTGCAACCGGAATGAACGGAGAACTTTTACTAAATAATCTTCCCGACGGCAAATTTTATGTTAAAATAAGTTATGTAGGATATGCAAAGAAATATATCTCCGATATAGAAATTAATGATCAGAAAAAAGAAATTTCTCTTGGTACCATAAAATTAAATTCGGAAGATATTCAGTTTGGTACTGTAAGTGTCGTTGGCGAAAAAGCTCCGGAAGAACTTCATCTTGATAAAAAAGTTATAAATGTAAGTCAGAATTTAAATGCTTCCGGAGGAACCGTACTTGATGTTCTACAGAATCAACCTTCTGTTCAGGTTGATCAAGATGGAAATGTTTCTTTGCGCGGAAGTACAAATTTTACTGTTCAAGTAAACGGGAAACCGCATCCGGTGCAAGGAAGTGATGCATTAAGACAAATTCCAGCCGATATGGTTGAAAGCCTTGAAATAATCAGCAATCCTTCTGCAAAATATGATGCCGAAGGAAGCGCCGGTATAATTAACATTGTTTTGAAAACTCAGATGCAAGAAAATACTACCGGTATTTTAAATGCCGGACTTGGTTCGCGCACAAAATACAATGGAGATTTTACAATCAATTATAAAAGCGGTGATTATACTTTAAACGGAAATCTTGATTACCGCAAAACCACAAACTACATTAGTCAGATTTTTGAGAGAACTTCTTTTTTAAATAATTTAAATGAAAACTTAAACTCCGATGTAAGCGGTAAATTTATACGCGATAATTACACCGCAAAAGCTGGTATCGATTATTCATTAAGTGATAAAAGCTATCTCTCATTCACTAATTCCTATGGTGATATGAGTATAAAAAGAGATTTCACATTTAAATTTGCAAATACTACCACCGGATCTTCGCCGTCAACAGATTACGATCTCTCACGCGGTATTAATGATTTTGATGTTAGATATTTCAATTCTATTCTGTTTTTCAGTCAACAATTTACTCCAAAGGTTGACGAATTGACTGTTGAACTGAATTACACAACTGTAAAAATGCCCTCTTTACAAAGTAATACCGAATATCAGACAGATGAAAATTTTAATCAGTTTCTCGGTTCGCCAGTTTTAACAGAATTAAATAATGATACCCGGCGCAATGAAGGCCGCATTAAAACAAATTATTCCTACTCTTTTGATAAAGATTCAAAATTTGAAACCGGATTGCAATTAAATCTATTTTACAAAAACATTGATATCCTTAATCGTTATTATGATAACGATAACTCCACTTGGCAAATTGATCCAGCATACAGCAACTCATTTAATTTTAGAAACAATATCTACTCTGCCTTTGTTACATATTCAAATATTATTTCCGGATTTAATTATCAGCTCGGTTTACGTTTAGAACAAACTGATCGTCTGCTTGATCAAAAAACTTTAAACGAAGATTACAAATATTCCGAACTGCATCTTTT
Organism: uncultured Melioribacter sp.; assembly: GCA_964464825.1. Lineage (GTDB taxonomy): Bacteria > Bacteroidota > Ignavibacteria > Ignavibacteriales > Melioribacteraceae > DYJK01. The sequence goes on from CAYXKL010000001.1 coordinate 203,457, forward strand.
TCCTTCGCTTAATATTTCTACAAAATTTAACGATGAGCAACAATTACAGTTCAGCTACAGCAGAAGAATTAATCGTCCTTTTGAAATGTCGTTAAATCCGTTTCCTATTTTTTCTACCAGTTATGTTTCGTTTGTCGGCAATCCGGATCTGCTTCCTGAATTAACAAATTCTTTTGAACTGAATTATCAACATTTTTTAAAGGGATTATTTTTCTCTGTACAAACTTATTACCGTCAATCTGATAACTCAATTTTACAATCACAGCGATTGGGTGAAGATGGTTTTATGACTTTGTCTTTCATCAATGCAGCAAAAAATGAAGTGCTCGGTTCAGAAATTTCTTCGAGTATAACATTAATTCCCTGGCTGCGTATTGATCCTTCGATAAATCTTTTTAACCGCAAAATGACGGGCTTAATAAGTGGTGAGAGTCGTATAACAGAAAAATTTACCTGGTCTTCAAGATTAAATACCACAGTTACGCTATCGCCAACAACACGTCTTCAAATATCTATGAATTATATGGGCAAACAAGTTGATATTCAGCAAACCATTGATCCAATATTTAATTTTACTATTACCGCCCGTCAGGAATTGTTCGAGAAAAAATTGATTGCCTCTGTAAGCGCACAAAATCTTTTCAATACCGGTAAATTCGGGCTGAACAGCAACGGGACTAATTTTAATTTAATAGGTAATTTCCGTCCGGAAGCGCCTGTATTTAGACTTACTTTGAGTTATAATTTTAACAATTACAAAAGTACATCAAGAGCAAACGAACGTGTTGACATAAATGTTGGCGAGGGAATCTAATTTTTGCGGGGCGTGTAAACACGCCCCTTTTTATTTTTATTCTTCCTCCTTCCTTCCTAATTTTGAACCTAAATATTCCATTAATCGTTTAACTGGCTATGAAACTATCACAAGCATTAATATTCTTCGGAATAGTATTTACCGTTTACGGCACAATAAATTATTACATTTTTAGAAGAGCTGTTTCCATCGTTCCGGAAAATTACCGGGTGCTGTTCACTTATCTATTCATCTTTATCGTTTTATCATATATCGTTGGAAGATTCTTAGAGAACTATTGGGTTTGGTACATTAGCGATTTTCTTGTCTGGGTTGGAGCTTTCTGGATTGCAATAATGATCTATACTTTTTTATTCCTAATACTTATTGATTTGTTTCGACTTGTCAATCATTTTCTTCCATTCTTTCCGTCTGTCATAAATCAAAATATGCAAAAGACAAAAACTATTGTTGGGCTTGTTATTTCTATCATTGTTTTTGTTGTGGTTGTGGGCGGATTTATAAACACCAAGCTGATAGCTATCAAAAAATATTCCATAAATGTTGATAAGAAAACCGGGTCTTTAAAATCCTTAAATATTGTTATGGCTTCTGATCTTCACCTTGGAACTATAAATGGAAAAATGTTCACTTACAAAATCGTCGATAAAATTAATAAGCTTAAACCAGATATAGTTCTGCTTACCGGAGATGTTATTGATGAAGATATTAAATCCGTTCTGCGTGATAGTGTTGGTGTGGCGTTGTTGGAATTAAAATCAAAGTACGGCGTTTATGCAATTACCGGAAATCACGAGTATATAGGCGGCGTTAATGATGCTGTTAAATATTTAACATCACACAAAATACAGATGCTAAGAGATAACTTCGTTAAAATTGATGATGCTTTTTACATTGTTGGCAGAGAAGACCGGGATAGCAAACGTTTTGCTGATTACAAACGAAAAGATTTGTATCAAATATTAGAAGGTGTTGATAAATCCTTTCCCGTTATTCTTATGGACCACCAGCCATTTAAACTAGAGGAGGCAGAACAAAATGGAATTGATCTGCAGCTTTCCGGACATACACACAATGGGCAGATCTGGCCTTTCAATTTTATTGTAGATAAAATTTATGAGCTTGCGTGGGGTTATAGAATTAAAGGTAATACACATTATTATGTTTCTTGCGGTGTTGGTGGGTGGGGGCCTCCAATAAGAACCGGTAGCAGACCGGAAATAATTAATATCAAACTAAATTTTAATTATGATTAAACACTTGTTTAGTTTTCTATTTCAATAGTATCATCTTCTTTGTTTGCGAAAAATTTTGTGTGGTCAATCTATAAAAATAAACACCCGAAGTTAACTGAGGATTGAGAGCTTGTCTGCCATTAGTTTGGTGGATTGAGAATTCAGAATTATAAACTCCTGGTTGTTTGAATTCATCCACTAGCGTTGCAACCTCTCTACCGAGAATATCATAAACTTTTAAAGTTACTTTACTGTAAACTGGTAACTGATAACTAATTACTGTGTTTGGATTAAATGGATTTGGATAATTTTGATAAAGAATAAATTCTGTTGGTAAAGCCTTCTCTTTTTCCACACTCACTGGAATTTCTTTATATTTTTCTCTGCTTTGAATAATTGCATTATTCAATTCTTCCAATGTTGATCCGGCTGCAATTGAAAACGCAACGTTTGTTGTTTGTCCGGCCGGCAAATTAAACGGTCCACCGCATATAATAAATGATATATCATTTACGCCGGCAGAATCTCCTTTAATACCACTCGAAATGCCGATCCATTTCTGTGCGTCATAAAAACCACCATATATAAAAATGCTTCCATCATCCTCAGAATTTTCAATTGGGTAATAACCGTAACTATCGTGAGATATCAATGCACTGCCAACAAACACATTTGGGCTGGCTGAATTATAAGCATAACCGAAATTATTAGAACGGTTATACCTTGTCATATTATTCGAATAATCATTCGCGGGAATATCCCAGTCGTAAAAAAATCCGGCATAGAAATTATTAATATCGTTCTCAGTTGAATTACGAAAAGCTGTTCTAATAATAATGTAATTATCATCCGGCTGTGTGTTAAAACTGTATGTGTAAAAATGTGTTGATATTCCAAGCTGCGATGTGCCGGCTCCGCTATCAGTAAAATTTGAATATCCTTCCTGAAATGCAGTAGTGCCTGGACTTGTAATTACGACGGGCGTTACAATTTCAAAATCCGAACTCTGTACAGTTTGAATTCTCGCAACATCCATCAATTGATTTGCAGAGGTTCCATACATTAACGCCCCTTCATATAATAAATTATCACCATTCATAAATCTGAATCCGGATCCTTCGAGGTTATCGCTGTAATCATTAAAACCGAGAGCGCCTTTGCTTGTTACGCTCATTATTATCTTGCCCGAATTATGTGTATCAAATGTTTGATTGATCTTTGTTCTGATCCATTGAAAATCTTCGTAATTATCTGCATTGTAGGTTAATCTGAGATCGAGAACGTGGTTGTATGGTGCGCCGGGTAAAATTATAAACGTAAATTTATTTGATGAATTGCTCCTGGTTTCCAGAGTGTCCATAGCGGGAATTTGAAATGTGCCGTTAATTATTTGCACCGATGGATCTTCGGTTGTAAGTGTAGCCGTGGCACCGTTTATAGTGTTGAGAATATTTGTAAAAGAAATTTCTATAGAAACTGTTTCACCGGTTTGAAAATTACCGTTACCATTTCCGGTTTCTTCCTTAAATACTATTTCGGTTGCGCGGATTGAAATTAAACTTTCTTCGCTCAGCGCTTTAAAGGCATTTATTCTACCTCTCCCAAACAAATAATTTTCATTTATTGGATTTGCATAATCGATGCTCTCTGCTGTCATACGTATTCTTTCCGCTACTTGCTGCGGTGTATAGTGTTTATACTTAGAAAATATAAGCGCTGCTAATCCCGCGGTTAGAGGCGATGACATTGATGATCCGCTTAATGAAACATAAGGAGAATCTACTCCTGAAAAAGTAGGCCAGGTAGAAAAAATTCCGTCGCCCGGTGCCATTACGTCTAAGAATATTCCGTGGTTGGCGGCAACACTTCTTTGATCGTTTGTTGTTTTCAGCCAGCCAACAGTTAAAACATTATAATAACTCGCCGGATAGAAGGGTTCGTTAGTATTATGGTTACCGGCCGCGGCAACAACCAAAGCACCTTTTGATGCAGCATAATCTATAATCTCTTGTTCAAAATGTGAATATGAATATCCACCCCAGCTGCAATTAATAACTTTTGCGCCGTTATCCGCTGCATATTTTATTCCTTCGAATCCGTAAACAATATAAGGCGTACCGGAAATATCTCTTCTATCGCTTCTTGAAACTTTCACCGGTAAAATTGTTGAATTAAATCCAATCGAAGCGTTTCCAATATGATTGTCTGTCACTGCTGCGGCTATTCCGGCAACGTGGGTACCGTGATAACCAAAAAGATTTTGAGCAACATCCTCGTTCGGGTCGTTATCTTCGGTCCCGTCCAAACCACCGAAATCGTATCCTATAACATAGCCGGTATTATCTTTTAAAATGTTTGCTGATAAATCCGGGTGGCTCCAATCAACGCCGGTATCAATAATGCCGATAATTATTGAACTGTCTCCCTTTGTTATATCCCACGCATCTTCTGCAAATATTCTCTTTAGGTTAGTTTGTAAGTTCGTGTTTAACTTATCGGATATAAATCTTGGATCGTTCGGTTCATAAACAACTCGTCTTACAAATTTCGGCTCTGCCCATTCTACATTATCGAGTTGCTTAAATTTCTTTGCTGCTTCAGCCGGGTCTTCGCTTGATGCGTATTTTAATATGTATATGTTATTTAATGACGATTCTCCTTTTAATAGAATATTATTCTTTTCTATTTTTTCGAATCGTTCTGTTTTCAAATCTTTAACAATTTTAGAATTAATTACCGACTCTAATTGGGACTGCTTTAATTTAACAACTAGTGTGTTGGAAAGATAAATCTGTTTTCCCTTCTGAATAATCTCTTGCGCGTTTAATGAAAGAGCAAATAAAAAACAGAGAGTTAAAAATTTTTTCAATGTTTACCCTTTAATATCCGGTGCTAATTTTATGAATTCACTCTTTAAAAACAATGGTATAGAACAAGCCGAAAATGAAAAGCCCGCTTATAAACGGGCTTTGTATTAATAAATTAAAGAAGTAAATATTTATTTTGCTTCATAGACGTTACCCTTAGTATCGGCGTCGGGTCCTAAAATTGAAATTAACTTTAACTTTTTAAATTCTTTTTTATTACTAATTTCAAATGTGTAGCATTTTTCTCCGCTTTTCCAAACTGATGCCGGTTTGTGAAATATTTCTTCTGTGCCGTCTGTATAATACACTTTCAAATCGATAGGCACCGGGTAGCTGCCGATTTTTTTTATCGTTACATTAAATATTTTGCCTTTTTCAAAACTTACTCCGTCTATTGCCAGATCTGCAAAACCTAATTCAAAGAACCATGGTTTCCAGAACCAGCTCAAATCTTCTCCGGCGATTCTATCAAATGTAAAAAAGTAATCATATGGTATCGGGTGCTTGCCATTCCAATTATAAATATAATCATGCAGTGCTTTTTTAAACAGATCGTTTCCAAGAAAATCTCTCAAAATTAAATTTGCAACTGATGTCTGCTGATAAAACATAGCGCCGGAACCTTGTGTTGTAACAGAGTATGATGGGGTCATTAACGGAAGCATAATATCACGACCCAGTAAATGAGATAGTGTGCTAACGAAAGCCGGTAGTTCATCTCCTTCCGGTTCCATCTCTTTAACAAGGTCAAATGTAAAAAATGTAGCCCATCCTTCGTCCATCCAGGCATATTTTCTTTCGTTTGTTCCCATGTAGAACGGAAAATAATTATGTGCAATTTCGTGCATCGTTACTCCAATTTGTCCGGCTCTGTTATTGTAAGTACCGTTATTGCACATCATCGGTGTTTCCATGCCGCCGCCCCATTTACGCTCACCGTTAAATACTGTAATCTTAGGATACGGAAACGGTATCCCGGGCCAATCGAATGATAATTTTTCTACTGCGAGTCGTGCAAAAAGTGCAACCTCTTCCTGAAATTTTGAACCGTTCGGATATATTGCGTCAGCAAAAACTCTTCTGCCGGAAAGATCAACTTCTGTACTTGAGCCATCCCACAAATAATTAGAGCAAGCTGCAAAAGAGAAATCGGGAACGTTGTCGGCTTTGAATTTCCAAATGTTTTTTTCGTTTCCTTTTGTAACTTTTCCATTTTTATAATCATCTGCGGTAATAATACGAACAACATCATCAGATTTTAGTGCTTGTTGATAGCGCTCATAAATTTCCGGTGATAAATTTTCTTGTGCGTTTTGAACTACTCCGGTTGCCCAAACTATAAAATCTCCGGGCGTTGTAATCTCCACATCAAAATTTCCGATATCATTATAAAATTCTACACTGCCTCCGTACTCTAGTTTATCCCAGCCGTCAATATCATCATAAACGGATAGCTGAGGATACCAATAAGCGGAATAAAAAGTTGAATCGCTGTATGCGCCCATTCTTAATCTTGTTTCTTTTGGAATTAGAACACTCCACGCGATTTCAATTTTACCAAATGATGCCGGTGCAATTTTTTTTGGAAACCGGCTGATTGCTAAATTTGTTGCTGTTCTAGATACACGGTACTCGCTAGATTTAAAATCTACTCCCATCCCATTAATAATGAGTGTGTCAATATCAACACCGTCTGTTATGTCAGCAACATTCATCGGCCAATCTCGCGCACCTCCTTTTTTCATAATATCCTGATATAAACGGATAATAAAAGTATTGAGTGAATCCGGGCTGTTATTGTAATAAGTAATCCACGCATGACCTTTTATCTTTCGCGTTTCCGGAAATAGTTCTGCTTTTATACTATAATCCGAATGATTAACCCAATAATTCGGTCCCGGCTTGCCATCAAAAGAACGTGTTCCGTTTTCGTATGCTTCTAAAATGTTGCGTGGAATAAAAAGCGACTGGGTTTGTGCATAAAAGAGAGAGTTTAATATTAGAAAAACGACGAGGTTAAAAAATATTTTTCTCATGTAGTTTTATTTTTTATTTATAAAATTTTGTGTGATTAATATTATCATTTTTACCACATATACTTTATAAACTCTTGCCTATTAATTCTTTCTCCTGAACTTTTAACAATGCTTGTTCCAAATCCTCTAAAATATCTTTTACGTTTTCAATTCCCACAGAGAGGCGAACTAACCCTTCGGTTATACCGGCAGATTTTCTAGCTTCTTCTCCCATTGTAAGG
>CAYXKL010000002.1:0-170464 GCA_964464825.1 uncultured Melioribacter sp.
AATTCCGGGTGTGTAATCCATCGGGCCGCCCATTAATCGTGTAAATGGAAGAATTGTTTCGTGTTCCGGCGGATTACCAACACTCCACGCATTAAATTCATTTCCGCGTGCAGCTTCGCAAGCAAGCCAATTTGGATATGTTCTATGCATACCGGTCGGACGCACTGATTCGTGTGAGTTTATCATAATTTTATATTTAGCAGTTTTCTCCGCTGCATGAACGTAATGGTTAACCATCCATTGCCCATCGTGATACTCACCGCGTGGAATTATTCTTCCAACATAACCGGTTTTAACTGCATCGTATCCATATTTTTTCATGAAGCTGTATGCTTCATCCATTCTCCGCTCATAGTTTGTTGCCGATGCAGAAGTTTCGTGATGCATAATTATTTTCACACCTTTCTGCTCAGCATATTTTTGAAGTTCAGCTACATCGAAATCGGGATACGGTGTAACAAAATCGAAAACATTTTCTTTCCATTGCCCGAACCAATCTTCCCATCCCACATTCCATCCTTCAACAAGCACAGCATCAAAACCGTGTTTGGCAGCAAAGTCGATATAGAATTTAGTTCTTTCCGTTGTAGCGCCGTGTCTTCCATTTGGTTTTAAATTTTTCCAATCGGTAAGTCCTAATTTTACATTTCTAACATCAGCATAATTCCAAGATGCAGTACCAACGTGCATTTCCCACCAGATACCTACATACTTAATCGGTTTGATCCAGCTTGTCTCTTCAATTATCGATGGTTCATTCAAATTCAAAATTAATTTTGATGCAAGCACATCTTCAGCTTTTTCACAGACAACAATTGTCCTCCATGGTGTGTTATGAGGTGTCTGCATATAAGCTTTATTACCTACTGCATCGGGAACAAGATGCGAAGTGAGTATAAAAGTTTTTTGATCAATTACAAGATTCATTGCCGGATAATTTACCAGAGCGGCTTCGTGAATATTGATGTAGAGCCCATCGGCAGTTTTCATCATAAGCGGAGTCTGCACCGCATTTTTCCCGATAACAGTTTTAGCGGTAATCTCGTTTACATTTACACCAAATGTTGCATCAACTTCGCTCAGTTTTGTAGTTGTATAGTAATATTCGTTAGTATCGTAATCGCCAGGTATCCAGAATGCTTTATGATCACCGGCGAGATTGAATTCTGTCAACTCATTTGATATAACAAAATAATTTAGTTCATCTTGCAATGGAAATTCATAACGGAAGCCGAGTCCATCATTGAATAAACGGAAGCGTATAATAATGTATCTGTTTTTTTCTGACTGCTGTGTTAATGTAATTGCAAGTTCTCTGTAATTATTTCTAATTTCTTTTACTTCACCCCAAACTGGGTTCCAAGTTTCATCGAAGAGTGAAGTATCAATTTTGGATATAGTAAATCCACTTGCTAAACTTGTTCCATTCTTCACTTCGATACCGAGATTGCTTGTTTCAATCACATATTTGTTGCCAAGCATTAATTCATAAGTAGGTGTTCCGGTTTCTTTCAATTGAAATTTTAATTTCAATTTTCCGTCCGGAGAAGTGATTGTTTGTGCGGAGACGGCGTTTAATATTAATGCGAGCATGATAAAAATTCCTTTTTTCATTGCAGTTATACTCCAACTTTCGTGCTATAATTGTAAGTTAATTTTATGTGGTGTAAAACTACACAAAGAAATTGTTTTTTTGAATTGGGATTTAAATAAAATGATTAACACGGAAGAAAATCTTGGGCTAAATAAATATAGTTGTTATCAATTATAAATTTTAAGTTTAAGGGGTTGTTTGAAATAAATTATCCACAATATATTTTGCCGAAATAGTTGTGGCGGTATCATTCCAATGAACATTTTCTAAGTTAATCCATAAATACTCCGGTGAAAATTTCTGTAAAGGTATTCTTAGGTTAATAAAAGGAATATTTTTACTGATCACCTCATTTTTAACTGAGTTAAACATTTTTTCGTAAGGATAATTCTCGCCTAAATCGGTTAAAGTTGGAATAAACACAAAAACAAGATCTATTTTATTATCATAACAGAAGTTTTTAATATTTAAAAGTGCTGATTTAAAATTGATCCATCCTTTGTTCTGATTAGAAAAATCAAAATATTCTCTTGGAAGTATTTCACTTGGCGTTCCGATAGTATAAATTATTTTTGTTCTATATAAATAGTATAGATAGGCAAAAAATTTTGAATGTGCTCTCAAATATTCTTTTATATTCTGTATTGAACTGATCGTATTACCCAAACTGTCTGTTTCTAAAAGATCATTAGTAAAAAAGAATAGAATTGCCATATCAGGCTTATAAATTGGTGTAAGTCTAACTAATTGATCATATTCATTTTTTGTATTAAAACCGCCAATTCCAGTATTAATTACTTGATAAACTTTAGATTTATCACGTTGATTTAACAATTTTTCAATTTTGCTTGTGACCAATTGATCATAAGTTAAACCATCTCCCCATATGAATGAATCCCCAAGGGCAAGAATTCTATATTCGTTTTTAGCTTTATCGATACTAATTTCTTCTTCTCTAATTCCATATGAATTAGTTTTATATTCTATATTTTCATAATTAACTGTCCGGTTTTTCTCTTTAATAATTATTGATTTTCTATTTTGAATTTCAGGATCCCAAAAAAGTCTAGTTACTAATTCACACAATATTAAAAAGACTATAATTGAGATTAAACTTAATGATAGGTTGATAAGAAAATTTTTTTGCTTCAGACCCATATTATTATAGGGTTATTTCGAAAAAAAGAATTTGAAATATTTGAAAGTAACAATAAGAAAAACGTTTTTTATTATTAATTCACAACTTATAGACGCAAATAGTTTAACGATTAGGGAAAAAAATTTTATTAAATGCTGCTTTAAAAATATTTAGAACTTAACGCTCTTTTCTTTTTTTATCTTTACCGGCTCTTTCGTATTCCCAAGGTTTTTTTCTAAAGCTTTTTTTCTTATCAGAGGAACTTTCATCCCTTTTTCGTTCCGGTCTATCACGTTTCCAATCCCGGGTTTTTGAATCTTTATCTTTCCAGCTTTTTTCTTTTGTATTTCTCTCTTTCCATCCGCTGCCTTTAGATTCATATTGCGGCTCCCTTCTTCTTTCACTGAATCCAGAAACGCCCCTGTCACTTTTACTAAAACGTGCGCCGCTCCGTTCGGATCGGTCTCTATCCGGGCGGTCTCCTCTTTCTCTTCCTTTAGATTCTGCAATTTCGAGAGTGATTTTTCTTTTCTTATAACTCTTATCTTTGAATGCATTAATTACAGTTTGAGCAAATTCGGAATCAACTTCAAAGAAAGAAAAATTCTTAAGCAGCTCTATCTTTCCAATTTCAATATCATTTATTCCGGTAAATTCATTTATCAATCCCATTAATGTATTTGGTCTCAGCTCATCCATTCTGCCAAGATTTATAAAGAATCGTGTAAATCCGCTTACGGCATTTCTTGATTTGCCGGTACTTTTGTGTTCCGTTGGAATATTAAGATCGGCAGAATTCTTGTAATAATCTAAAAATCGATTAAACTCAACCGAAACAAATTTTTTAATCAGTTCTTCGCGGTCAAGCCATTCGAGTTTTCTGTAAATATCAGGCAGCATCGGATCAATCTGCGAATAATCGACTTCAACTTTTTCAACGCGGTCGATAAGATAGAAAAGCTGCTTTGCACAAATGTCTTTACCGGAAGGTACTGAAGCAAATGTAAATTTTTTGTTTATTATTTTTTCGATCTGTAGAAGGCGCGATTTGTCTTTCATTCCAGCGATAGCAATAGAAACACCTTTTCTTCCGGCGCGGCCGGTTCTTCCGCTCCGGTGTGTGTAGATTTCTAATTCTTCCGGAAGATTATAATTTATAATGTGCGATAAATTTTCAACATCCAATCCGCGTGCGGCAACATCTGTTGCAACAAGAAGTTGTAAATGTTTGCTGCGGAATTTATTCATAACAATATTTCTCTGTTGTTGGGAAAGTTCCCCGTGCAGAGCATCTGCATTGTAGCCGTCTTTCATTAATTGATCAGCAACCTCTTGAGTTTCAACACGTGTTCTGCAGAAAACAATTCCATAAATCTCGGGATGGAAATCAACAATTCTTTTAAGTGCAAGGTATCTATCTCTTGAGTGAACCAGATAAGCAATATGTTCAACATTTTCCGCACCGGCATTTCTTTTACCGATAGTAATTTCAACCGGATCATTCATGTAAGTATTTGCAATAGCCATAACTTCTTTAGGCATAGTAGCGGAAAATAGCATTGTATTTTTCTGCTTTGGTGTTTCCTTCAGAATTGATTCGAGGTCATCGCGGAATCCCATATTGAGCATTTCGTCTGCCTCGTCAAGTACAACTGTTTTTACTTTTGAAAGATCAACAATCAATCTGTTAATAAGATCAACCAATCTACCCGGCGTAGCAGAAATTATATGCACACCTTTTTGAATTTTCTGAATTTGTCTTTCTATACTTGCACCGCCGAATACAGCGGCAATTTTTACATCGGGTTTATATTTAGCAAAACTTGCAAGGTCGTCTGTAATCTGTAAACAGAGTTCACGGGTTGGACTTAATATTAAATATTGAACTTTATTTTGATTAACATCAACTTTTTGAATGAGCGGAATACCAAAAGCAGCAGTTTTTCCGGTTCCGGTCTGTGCTAAACCAATTATATCAGGGGCTTTTTCTTTTATCAACAGCGGAATTACTTTTTCCTGAATCGGCATGGGTATTTCAAATTCAATTTCTTTAACAGCACGTATTATGGGTTCTTCTACACCCAATTCTTCAAATGAGACCATTTATTTGTATTTCCTATAAATTTATGGTTTAAAGATAACTTTAATTTTGATATGAAGGAGAATAATTAATGAGCGGTTAGTTTAATGGGTTTTTAATTCTTGGTGCTTTTTTCTTCGTTGTCAGTTATCGGCTCTTGTTTATTGATTGTAGGAAGAGACTCGAACTCTTTTATTTCTTTCGATTTGAAAAACGAGATAATAAAAAAAACACCAAGTATAAAATCTATTATTCCGGAACTTAACATCATTGCAAGGATTCTCTGCTGATAGAAAAGAAAGAATACGGCTGCGGCATAGGAAAATTTTTCGATGACTGCCGCGATAATTATCAATCTATATTTTATAGGATTGATAGCGATGATCAAAAATAAAATCTGAAATGCAAGGACAACGCCGAGGAATCCGTAATAATATTCCGGATGGGTAATAGCCGGAGGGTAATCCAAACCGATTTGATATTCGGAAAAATAGAGCGGTGTAACAACGATAATCCCGTACACTCCGGCAATTATAAAGACCCATCTAGAAAATTTCATAACTTATTACTCGACCGCACCGGCACCGGTGTTGCGCGTTTTACTTCTTTCGATTGACTGCAATGCAAGGTAGCGGTCGCCGAATTTTTCAAGATTTTCAGTTTCGGTATCGTATTGATCAAAATGGCGCTCTTCATCTGCAACCAAACTTTCGAATAATTGTTTTGAAACGGAATCGGCATTAACGGAACATTCATTCGCCCACACATTATATTCTTTTGCACTTTCGTGTTCCATCTGTGCAGCTTTTTTGAGCATCCCTTTTACATCGTGAATTTTTTCTACCGGGTAAGCTGGAGCCATTTCAACTTCACCTTTCAGGAATAAAATTCTCTCGGCAAGTTTTTCGATGTGAAGCATTTCTTCGATTGCAGTTCTTTTAAATAGATTAGCAAGTAAATCATATCCAAGATCATCACATAAAAAATGGAAATACATATACTGGTGAACTGCGTGAAGTTCATCTGCGACAGCTTTGTTCAATAGAACCTGACTTTTCTCGTGCATAGTTATTCTCCTTTTGAGGATATTAAAAATTCTTCTATTCAAAAATACCAAATTGGAATGAATATATCGTGTCTGGTAATCACTGGAATTTTTTTGTTACACAGAGAGACACCGAGAACCACGAAGAGGGCACAATCTATTTTTCCCAATTAAATAAAACTGATGTGGTTGCTTCTTTGCTTGTTAAGTTGTCTTTTACCAACAGAGTGATTTTATAATTGCCTGGATCATATTTGCTCATATCAATTTGAAGATAGACTTGTGGATCAGTTTCAAGTGTTTTATAATTAGAAGTGAGTGTTATTTTATCCGAACCGCCCAAACCGAATAAACTGCCGATAGAACTTAAAAAATTTTCAAAGTCGCTCTTCTCCTCACTACTTTCAATCGAAATTTCTTGTTCAAAATTGGTAAGGTTATTTTCATCCTTAGTTAAGTTGTAAACTTCGTAATATAAATAAGGAAGCTTTTGCGAATTGAATCTGTTTTCTGGATTTGGCAGAAGAGATAAGTTATTTCTCGTTATTCCAAACGATTGTAAAGTATCTACTGAAATTTGCTCTGCTAAAACAATATCGCTTAATGTAATTGAAGTACCATAAAAGTTTCTAACAGTAAATTTATTTTTATAAGTATGCACACCTTTATCTTTATTCCTAAGGAGTTCAAAAGAAACAAAACCGGAATCGGGCAGACTTTCTGAATGAAGAATATTTATTGCGGATTTTTCTTTTAAATCAGCATTATAACTTTTTCTGCACTCAAATATTTTGTAATAATTTTTATCATAAAAGAAGAAACCGGCTTGGTAGCCATCATTAAATAAGTTATTTATTTTATTTGAATCAGCGCTATTGATGGAGTAACTAACATAAACAACAGTTTTATTTTTAGAAGAGCGGAACTGATAAAAGTTTTTTGTTGCAGAGAATGCCGGGCCTTCAAACTTAGGATTATAATCTTGAAAATTTTCTCTGCGTAATTTTATTATCTCTTCGAATGTATTTATAGGAACTTGCGAACGGTGTTCAAGTGCGAATTCATATTCATTATTTTTGAATTGATCAGTAAATGCAAAAGATTTATTGTCGTATTCCCACACTTCCGTTTTAGGACCAAGCTGGAAATCATCACGGTAGCGAATAACACGGGGCGGAATGCCGTAACGTAATACAATTTCACCGCGGTTGGTTTTCCATCCCGGTATTTTTAGTTTGCGCGAGCCAAGAAAAACGTTAGCATAAACCATTCGTGCATAATGCTCAATTATTCTTTCGTTGTAATCCGTAATGTAGAGAGGATCGTAAATCTGCCAGAAAAGTTTGATGATATCCCTTATCTGTTCTCCTGGGAGTGATTCAAGTTTGTACGGAAACCTTTGTTCTATCAGCATCAAAACAGAATAATAAATATAATCTTCCCGTTCACTTTTATTCATCAAAGAAAAAGCTTTTGAGAATTCCCTATCTGCTTTAAAGATTTGATTTGCCGAGTAATAGAGTAAACCCAAATACAAATGATAATCTTTATTTGTTGAATCGTACATGACGGCATTTTCCAAAACGGAGATAGCAGAGTTATAATTTTCCACCGAGTAATAAAGTTTTGCTAGCTCGAGATTTGCCGCTACAAGTTTTGGATTAAATTTTATTGCATGTAAAAGAGCGTCTTCCGCTTGACGGAAATCCTCGAGTACAAAACTAGAATAGCTCAACTGTCCATAATCTTGTTTTTTATATTCGTACTCAATTCTAAATTGTTCAGTCTCAACATCTGCCCCGTGTGCATATCTCTCGGATGGATCAACAGCTTTGTTGGTATCGAGTTTCGTTTCGGATTTTTGGAATTCCCAGAAATCCTCTGCTTTCAATCTACCGAGATTCGCCCAGGCTTCGGCGCATGTGCTGTCGATTTTTAAAATATCCCGATAATCTGAAATTGCATAACCGCGTTGTAAAAAATTAAGCCGGCTTTCGTAGTATCGTTCCTCACGCAGAAATGCAAGGCAGAGTCGGTATCCAATATTTGCCGGATCGAGATAGACTGCTTCGTAAACGTGATCGAATGCAGTACCAATATCTGCCGATGGTTTGTATGAGTATGTTAGTTTACCAAGCTCGAAGTGTGACTGTGCATCGTTATAAAGTATTATAGATTGATTGAAGTAATGAATCGCAGCGGTAGTATCTTTCTTTGCGAGGGATTCGATACCCAGTTTGTATTTATCTGTACTAAGTGAATCTGGTGAAGAAAAAATATTTATTACAGAGAAGTAAAAAATAATTGTGCAGTATGAAGCGAATTTTTGCATAAGTGAAATTTAATTACGCTATAAATATAATTTAAGATGCTGAGAAAAGCTTAGAAAGAAAATACTATTTAATCACAGAGGCGAGGTCTTAAGGCATGCCCGGGAAGGTGTTCTCGGTTGTTGGTTATCTGGAGAGAAATGAAGTGATGAATTGTAAATGTTGAATGTTAATGTTAAAAACTACGTGCTAAACGCTAAATTAGACATTGCAGTTCAGACGTTTCTCATATCAAATGGAGAGAGTTCGGAAATGTTTGTTCGGATGTTAAGTTCTTTGATCAACTCTTTAATTGTTTTTATTTCTGCTTCCATTAAATGGAGGCGGTGTTTAAGCATTGCTAAACTTGTAAACGCAATCCGTGTGGTATCAATTTCGTGATTTAAAATTTGTTTGCGAATCGTATAAGCATTCGCTTCAAGCCGTTCATGTTTCTTTTTAAGCTTCATTAAAATTTCCGGTTTACTCAGGTTATACATAAGTAGAATCCCTATATCAAATCCCGATGAAGTTGACGCATCTTCTTCAAGGTAAGCAGTTATAGAATTGTGGAGTTCTGATTCTCCTTCCGATGTAATATTGTAAATTGTTTTTTCAGGAAGGTTGCCGGAGCGCTCTTGTCTTCCGGAAATCAGTCCGCGCTTTTTTAAATTATTAATTGTAGCGTAAACAGTGGAATCTGCAAGAGGAAGCCATTTACGCGTCTGCATTTCGCTAAGCATTTTGGTGATATCGTACGGATTACGTTCTCTTTCGGAAAGAATACCTAACATCAAAGTTGCTAATTTTGAAAGCATTGTAAATAATTCTGCTATTGAAATAAAGTAGTATCAAAATAGAGCATGAATGATGATTTGTCAAGCTATTTGAAAGAATTCGGACAATAAAATTTAAAACAACCCCGCAATAAATTCATAGTGACAAAATCGGATACATCCCAACGCAACTATTTATTATCCACACAAAAAGGAGCTATAATATTCGCGGCTCTCCGTGTAAAGAAAGAATTTTATTGAGTGCCGTTGGTATGATATAAATTAAATGTGAAATTATACAGAAAAAATTTCATATAGCAGATTTTTATCAAGCAGAATTTCTTCGAAAGATGAGTAGATAAATTTTAAATTACGCGAAAGAGATTTATAATTGAGATCGAGCGACTCTTTCTTTTTGGGATTAATTACAAGAAGGTTTATATCGGGATTTATATGTTTCTTAAAAAGTGCTTTGATGTGAAGATCGGCATCAGATAATGAGTAGCCGATGAACACAATTTTTTTAGTTACACGTATTTCGCGGGAAGCTTCCACAAGAAGTTGCGAAATGATAGGATGATAAATAGTTTTTAGGTATGAAGGCGGAATTATTAATGTGCTGAAATCTGTTCCGTCAATGGGACATCTGTATTCGTATTCCTGATTATCGGGATAGGTGTAACCGAGAAATTTCCCTTTGTTAAGATCGATCTTTCTATCCCATGGTGTGAGTAAAGTTTGGTTACAGCAGTTGCAAAATTTCCAATTCAAACTTCCGTGTAGTTTGATAATTTTTATTGGAATAGGTGTTACAGATTCTTCAACCAGAACCGGTGCCCGAGGATTAACCCAAAAATTATACTGTGCTAATTCAGGCAGATTTTCATAGTTCATTAAAGGGATAGAGTAATCTATGTAGCAATGATCTTTAAAGTGAAAATCAAATGCTTGCTCAAGAAGTGTATCATAGTTCAAAGTAATAACCGAGGAATTAGGAACACGTTCAATTAATGTTTCCCAGAAGATATCGTAGTAGCCGCTCTCTTTGTTAGTGTGGAAATTTACAATGAAGTGGATCAGTTTTATCAAGTATTCTTTTATGTCGCGTATCTTTTCAATAGTATATTTCTGGTTGAGACTTTCGTTATGTTGAATGAAATAATCGAGAAATCCGAATACTGCTTCAAGCTGCGGGTAGTGTCCGGATTTTATATTGTACTCAAAATTATCTCTTATGAAATTGAGTACTATTTTTCCGATATCGGATTTTTCAATCTCCCCTATTTCTCCGGATAAAATTTGCGGTAGAATATCTCTCTGAAGCGGAACTCCATCCGGACGTGAAGCACCGGCACCAAGTACAAAAACAATATCGCGTTTATAAGGGTACTGTAAAAATTTTAATGTTTTCAATTGCGTAATAAATTAATAATCACAAAAATAGAAATTAAAAAGGTAAAGTATAATCTATATTTTGAAATGAGTAATAATGCATAATTTTAAAATTAATTTTAAGTGTGTTCTGTGAAGGTAAATCGAAATGAATTATTTAATGAGTTCTATAATAATCAGCTTCTTCCCTTTTTCATTTCGTGAATTGGTCGGTTTGTATGAGAGTTCAAAAGTAGTAGATTTTTTTATGTTTGATTTGTATTTCAGTTCAGCAGTTTTAAATTCATCATTAATATCACCACCTTTTACAGCGGCTAAATATGCTTTATCTTTAATTAATGGAAGCGCATAACGAAATAAAATTATCAAAGGAACAGTTGCACGGCTAATTATAAGATCGAATGTATTAGCATATTTTTCTTTGAACTCGTCACTTTCAACCCGGCAATTTTCTGCAGTAACATTATTCAATTTAAGTTTAGAAATAAATTCCTTAACAGCTTCAATTTTTTTACTTGTTGAATCTGCGAGAACACCTTTAAGCATTGGACGTGTTATTGCAAGTGGAATACCTGGAAAACCACCACCAGTACCAATATCTAAAAATTTAGTTACTTTCTGAGGTAAAAACTCACTTAAAAACGAAGAGATAAAAACGTGGTTTTCGATAATCTTTTGAACATCACGGCGGGAAATGAGGTTAACTTTACTGTTTTTGTGTGTAACCAGAGATGCAAAATTGGCAAGTCTTTCAATCTGATATTCATCGGGATTAATAGAATTTTCCCAAAAGAGCATTTTCAATTCGCGTAGATACTGCTCTAGAAGATCCAAAAAGCCCTCAAATAGAAAATTTAACTTTTCAAATATACTAATAAAACAGAAATATCTGAAGGTGTTACTCCGGAGATTCTTGAAGCTTGTCCAATAGAGCGTGGTTTTACTTTAGTTAGTTTTTCGCGTCCTTCAGTTGATATAGATTTCAAGTTAGTATAATTAAAATTTAATGGAATTAATACGTCTTCTAATTTTTCCATTTTCTTTATCAATTCCAACTGTCGTTGAATATATCCGTCATATTTAATTTCTATTTCTACTTGTTCTAACGATTTACCATCACGCAGCAACTTATTAACTACTTCATTTTCATTTTGAATAAATGATAAAATATTAACCAGAGATAGTTCCGGACGTTTGGTTAAACGGTCGATCGACTCAGCATTATCGATTGTTGATGAATTAATTAATTCTAAAAAAGGATTAATTTTATCTGGTGCTACTTTCAACTCGCCCAACACTTTTTTTGATAATGCAATTAGTACTTCTCTTTCTTTCATTTCGTCATACATCTCTTTTGGTATCAAACCGAATTCAAAACCATATTTCATTAATCGTCTATCAGCATTATCTTGCCTTAAAATTAAACGATGCTCTGCCCTCGAAGTAAACATTCTGTAAGGTTCATTTGTAGATTTATCAACAAGATCATCAACTAAAACACCTATATAAGCTTCGCTTCTTTTCAAAACAAATTCTGGCCGTTTTTGAATTTTAAGAGCAGCATTAATTCCAGCAACAAGACCTTGAGCCGCAGCTTCTTCATATCCGGATGTTCCGTTTATTTGTCCGGCAAAATAGAGTCCTTGAATTAATTTTGTTTCCAAAGTAAGGTCAATTTGATATGGAGGAAAATAATCATACTCAACAGCGTAACCGGGACGGACCATTTCTACTTCTTCCAAACCTTTAATTTTACGGAGCGCCTCAAACTGAATTTCTTCGGGCAGCGAAGTAGAAAAACCATTAATATAAATTAAATCGGAATCCAATCCTTCCGGTTCAAGAAATAATTGATGCCGTTTTTTATCAGCAAAGCGATTTATTTTATCTTCAATAGAAGGACAATAACGTGGACCAACACCATGGATTAAGCCAGTAAACATTGGCGAACGGTCAAATCCTTTCTCTAATATTTTATGAACAGTTGTATCGGTGTATGTTATATGGCAGCTCGTTTGCGGAAGATATGGAAATTCATTAATCGGAGTTCTTTGCGAAAATGGAATTGGCGGAACATCGCCGGGCTGTTCTTCTATTACGTCCCAATTTATTGTATTTTTTTTCAGCCGTGGTGGAGTACCGGTTTTTAATCGTCCTGATTCAAAACCAAGTTTAATTAATGATTCAGTTAAACCGATAGCTGGTTTTTCACCATATCTTCCACCCCGTGTGGCTTTTAATCCAGTGTGCATTAATCCATTTAAAAAAGTACCAGAACAAACGATTAATGCTTTGCATTTTATATCTACACCCTTAGCAGTTCTAACTCCGGAAATCTTTTTCCCCTCCTCAATGGCTTCAATAATAGAATCTTCAATAATTTCAATATTTCTTGTAGAACCAACAAATCGTGAGGCAACATCTGTATATATTTTTCTATCATTTTGACTTCTACCAGCCCAAACAGCCGGGCCTTTTGATTTATTTAACGTACGAAATTGAATTCCTGATTGATCGGCAATTAATCCCATTACGCCGCCCAAAGCGTCTATTTCATGAACTAAATGTCCCTTTGCACTACCGCCAATAGATGGGTTGCACGACATTCTTCCGAATGCAGATTTGTCCATAGTTACTACAGCAACAGAGCACCCCATACGTGCTGACGCAATTGCTGCTTCTATGCCGGCATGTCCGCCACCAACAATTATTACGTCAAAATAATACATTTAGTCCTTTCTTAACACTATTTTTTAGGTGTTCCACATGAAACAAAATTAAGATAGTGACGAGTTTAGAATGAAGAATGTAGAGGAAAAATTTAAATTATTTCCTTATCACTATGCTTGCTTAACCATTCTTTCTACACTCTTAATAAAATTTGTTCCACATGAAACGTCTCATTTTCCAATGCAGAATTTTGCAAAAATATTGTTCAGAATATCGTCTGATGTTACTTTTCCAATTATTTCACCAAGTGAATTTTCTGCATTTCTAAGGTCAACTGATATAAATTCCCCAGTCAATTTTTCTTTTATTGAATTTCTAGCTCCAATAAGGTGATATTTAGCTTTTTTTAATGAATCATAATGACGTAGATTAGAAACGATTGCTGATTTTTCCGAGTAGTTTTGTGTTCCTATTGCTTTAATTTTTAACCTTTCAAAGAGCTCATTTATACCAATTCCGGTTTTAGCAGATATTCCAACTTCAAATCGAGAGTCTTTACATTTTTTTAGATCAATTTTATTAACTACAGTTAAGATTCTTTTTTCATCGGTAATCTTAGTAAGTTCATCGTATAAATCTTGATTGAACCCTAAAGTAGCATCATTTAAAAATAGAACAATATCTGCATTTTGTACTGCTTCTCTACTTCGGTTTACACCCTCTATTTCAATTACATCTGCACTGGCTCTAATTCCGGCTGTATCAAACAATCTAAACAAAATGCCATCTAGATTAAGTTCTTCGCGGATAATATCACGTGTGGTTCCGGGAATTTCACTCACAATTGCTCGAGCTTCTTTCAATAAATAATTTAGAAGTGATGATTTTCCAACATTCGGCTTACCTACCAGCGCTACATTTACGCCATCTTTAATAATTCTTCCGAATGAATAGCTTGAGAGAAGCAGATCAATTTCAGATTCAATTCTATCTATATTAGATATTATTTCTTTTAGCGACATAAATTCCAGATCTTCTTCTGCGAAATCTAATTCTAGTTCTATGAGTGAGGATGTATTAATTAAAAGATTCCTTAGCTCATCAACTTTATTTGAAAGCAATCCATCCATTTGATTTCTAGCGCCGCGTAATGATGCCTCGGTATTAGAATTGATTACATCTGCAACGGCTTCAGCTTGTGCAAGATCCATTCTACCATTCAAAAAAGCGCGCTTTGTGAATTCCCCGGGTTCTGCTAACCGGACATCACTATCTAGCAGTAAAAAAATAATTTTTTGAACTATTAATGGGCTACCATGCGTACTGATTTCTACAGAGTCTTCACCGGTGTACGAGTTTGGTAAACGGAAAACCGAAACTAAAACATCATCTATCAATTCATTATTCTGATTAATTATATTTCCGTAATGGATTGTATGAGTCGGTGAATCTGCAATTGGTTTTTTCCCTTTAAAAATTTTATCAATTGCTGTAAAACTCTTTGGCCCGCTTATTCTAATGATAGAAATCGCACCAATACCCGGCGGAGTAGCTAATGCAACAATTGTATCTTCATTTTGTGATATTGATTGTGTCATATATATTTCTTTTGGAGGATGCAAAATTATGATAATTGATAAGCACTAACAAGAAACTATTTTTTTCCGTTAAATAAATATATAACGAACAATTATATTACTAATTCGTATTATTCTATTTCGAATTATTTTGAATACTTTGAAACTTTTACTGAAACTTTTTTGTATGAACGTTAAATTAGCATTATAAAAATTTGGTAAAGAAAAATGGCTTATAATTTCAACAAGTTTACTGTTAAAGCACAAGAGACAATTCAGAATGGAATTGAGATTGCACAGAATTACAACAATCAAATTGTTGAGCCGGAACATCTGCTGGCGGCAATTCTTCAGGATCAATCAAATGTAGCTTATACAATTATACAAAAAGCCGGCAGTAATCTTAATCAGATGAAAATTAAAATTGGCGAACTGCTCGAAAAACTTCCCAAAGTAATCGGTTCGGGAATTGGTAACCAGCAGATATCAATCAACACAGCAAAAATTTTTGATGCTGCTGCTGACGAAGCAAAAAATTTAAAAGATGATTACGTATCGAACGAGCATATTTTAATTGCTTTGAGCGAAGATAAAACTGCTGCCGGAAAACTTTTAAATGATAACGGCATAAATAAGAATTTAATTTTATCAGCTCTAAAAGATATTCGTGGTAATCAACGCGTTACATCTCAGAATCCGGAAGACACATATCAATCATTACAAAAATATGGACGCGATTTAAACGAACTTGCCCGATCAAATAAACTCGATCCGGTTATTGGACGCGATGAAGAAATAAGAAGAGTATTACAAGTACTTTCGCGTAGAACCAAAAACAACCCGGTATTGATTGGCGAACCCGGTGTTGGAAAAACAGCAATCGCTGAAGGTATCGCTCACCGCATAGTTGCCGGAGATGTCCCCGAATCACTTAAAACAAAAAGAATTGTCGCGCTCGATATGGGTGCGCTTGTTGCCGGTACTCAATTCCGCGGACAATTTGAAGAGCGGGTAAAAGCAGTTGTGAAAGAAGTTCAAGAATCTGATGGAGAAATAATTTTATTTATTGATGAACTTCATCTACTTGTAGGTGCTGGAAAAACTGAAGGCGCAATGGATGCGGCAAATATTTTGAAACCGGCTCTTGCTCGCGGTGAACTTCATGCAATTGGCGCAACAACTCTTGATGAATACAGAAAATACATCGAGAAAGATGCCGCGCTCGAAAGAAGATTTCAACCCGTGCTTGTTACAGAACCGAATGAAGAGGATTCAATTTCAATATTGCGTGGATTGAAAGAGCGTTACGAAGTTCATCACGGTGTTCGTATAACCGATGGTGCTATCGTAGCAGCAGTTCAACTTTCGAATCGTTACATTACAGATCGTTTTCTTCCAGACAAAGCTATCGATCTGATTGATGAGTCTGCATCGAAATTAAGAATAGAAATAGATTCGATGCCGGAGGAGCTTGATGCAGTCGAAAGAAAAGTAAAACAGCTTGAAATTGAACGAGAAGCTTTGAAACGCGAGAAAGATTCTGAATCGGCACAACGGCTTGATGAACTTCAAAAAGAGTTAAGCGAATTGCAAGAAGAACGGAATCAATTAAAAGGGCATTGGCAGCTTGAAAAAGAGAAGATCCAAAAAATTCGGGCTATGAAAAGTGAAATAGAAAAAGCTAAAGCCGATGCAGATCGATTCGAACGCGAAGGTAACCTTGGTAAAGTTGCTGAACTGCGCTACGGTGTAATCAATGAACTCGAACGGAAAATGAAAATTGAAACCGAGCAGCTTGCAGTAATTCAAAAGAGCAGTAAAATGCTTAAGGAAGAGGTTGATGCTGAAGATGTTGCCGAAGTTGTTGCAAAGTGGACTGGAATTCCGGTAAGTAGGATGCTTGAAAGCGAGCGGAGTAAACTTTTAAGATTGGAAGAGGAACTTCATAAAAGGGTTGTGGGACAAGATGATGCTGTTGCCGCTGTTGCAAATGCAATTAGAAGATCGCGTGCTGGACTGCAAGATGCAAACCGTCCGATCGGTTCGTTCATTTTCATCGGTACAACGGGGGTTGGGAAAACCGAACTTGCACGCGCACTTGCAGAATTTCTTTTTAATGATGAGCATGCTATGATACGAATTGATATGAGCGAGTATATGGAAAAGTTTTCTGTATCGCGATTGATCGGCGCACCCCCCGGTTATGTTGGCTACGATGAAGGCGGACAATTAACAGAAGCAGTCCGGCGGAGACCTTATTCAGTTGTATTGCTTGATGAAATTGAAAAAGCTCATCATGATGTTTTTAATGTTCTGCTTCAAGTTTTAGATGATGGAAGATTAACCGACAATCAGGGAAGAACTGTTGATTTTAAAAATACAATTATAATTATGACTTCAAACCTTGGTTCGCACTTAATCCAGGAAAAACTATCCGAGATGAATGAAAATAATTTTGATAACACTATGGGTGAACTACGGCTTGCACTTTCGGAATTACTAAGAAGAACAATTCGTCCGGAGTTTCTAAACCGTATAGACGAAATCGTTTTCTTCAAACCATTGTTGAAAAATGAGATCGAAAAAATTATTGATCTGCAATTACAGCGCGTAGGTAAAATGCTTGCCGAAAAAGGTCTACAGCTTGAAATTGAAGAGGGCGTAAAAGATTTTCTGATGCAGCATGGATACGATGTAACTTTTGGTGCGCGTCCACTTAAACGTACAATACAAAGATATTTGATCAATCCTCTTTCTGCAGAATTATTAATGAACAAATACGAGAGCGGCGATAAAATAATTGTGCGTTACCCGGGAGCCGGGAATTTGGTCTTTGTGAAAGGGTAGAGGGAAGAAGCAAAAGGTGAAGGAAAATATTATAGTTGTATTTCCGGTGAAAACCGGAAGCACTTTTATTACTATTGATTGAAAAGTATATGGATCCAAAATTTTTCAAATCACCCACAGAATTAAGAAAATGGTTTAAGCAAAATCATTCTGTTAAAGATGAGCTTTGGGTTGGCTATTACAAAAAAGATTCCGGTAAGCCGAGCATAACATCGCCGCAATCGGTAGATGAAGCGCTTTGCTTTGGATGGATTGACGGAATACGCAAAAGTATTGATGGGATCAGTTACAAAATACGATTCACACCGCGGCGTGCAAAAAGCGTCTGGAGTACTATCAACATTAAACGTGTTGGCGAATTGAAAAAACTTGGATTGATGCAGCTAGCTGGTCTTAAAGCATTTAAAGTGAAAAAAGAGAACCGCTCGGAAATCTATTCTTACGAACAGCGTCAGGCAGAATTAATTAATCCGTACAAAGGAATAATTAAATCAAATCAATTTGTTATTTAAGTAATAAATTCTTTTCTTTGACCAACCCAAAATTAAATCAGCAATAAAACCAAATTTTTTTCGGAATAAGAATAAAAGGAATTCAGAATGAAGCTTTCAAAACTATTTATAGAATTTTTCAACAGCGAAAAAGCTTCGGGACTTATTCTAATATTATGCAGCGCTGTTTCATTGATAATTACTAATTCACCTTTGGGAGAATCATACTCACATCTTTGGCATGCGGAGATATTTTACAGACCGGTAGAGTTTTGGATTAATGATGGTTTGATGACGGTTTTCTTTTTGTTAGTTGGTTTGGAAATAGAGAGAGAAATTTACATCGGTGAACTTTCCGATATAAAGAAATCGATGCTTCCTATTTTTGCTGCTTTGGGCGGAATGATGATTCCGGGATTCATGCATTTCTTATTCAATAACGGAACAGAGTATCAGAGAGGATTTGGAATTCCAATGGCTACAGATATTGCATTTTCATTGGGAATCCTTTCATTGCTCGGCAATAGAGTGCCGGCTTCTTTAAAAGTATTTTTAACTGCACTGGCAATTATTGATGATCTTGGTGCAATTATAATTATTGCAATTTTTTATTCAACGGATTTTTCGTTTTTATTTTTTGCACTCTCAGTTTTAATTTTTGCAGTAATGATTGTTATGAACAGAATGAAATTTTATAAGATCTGGTATTATCTGCTGCTTGGATCTGTGATGTGGTTTTTTATGTACCGTACTGGGATTCATCCCACTATCACCGGTGTTCTTTTAGCTTTTGCAATTCCATTTGGAAAAGGGGATGAAGATTCTCCTTCGTACAAGTTACAGCACTATCTGCATAAGATTGTTGCGTTCGCAATTCTTCCACTCTTTGCACTTGCAAACACGGCAATTGTTTTTCCGGATTCTATTTCCGGTATAATAAACAGTACTAACAGTCACGGAATCATTTTCGGTCTTTTATTTGGTAAACCATTAGGGATTTTTATTTTTTCAATTGCCGGAGTACTTATAGGATTGTGCACAATTCCATCGGATATAAAATTCAAACATTTGTTTGGTGTAGGCATTCTTGCCGGTATCGGTTTTACGATGTCGATATTTATCACTTTATTAGCATTCAGCGATAGCACTATTGTAGTAAGTTCAAAAATTTCTGTGTTGATTGGCTCTATTACTGCCGGACTGATCGGATATTTGTGGCTTCATTTAACGTTACCAAAAAATAATTTGAATGATGAATCAATAAATTGAATATAGAAAATTTATTTAGTAAATAATTAAACAGAAAATTATATGAAAAAATTTTTGGTAATTATGTTTTCTTTTTGTCTCAATTCTTCATTCTCAATTCGCAATTGATTATGGAATTAAAATCGGCGGAACTGTTTCTTATCAAAATTATGATTACACTCCTATAAGCCCGGTAAAAGGATTTAATCCCGATAATAAACTTGGATTCAATGCCGGTATCTTTACAGAATTTAATGCATTCCCGTTTATTACTTTAGTAGCGGAGCTGAATTATGTGCAGAAAGGAATTCAAAAAGAAATTGAAAAAACTACCGGGGAATATCCCGATGGCACCGGAGAAATGGTAACATGGAAATTGGGTATCAATTATTTAAACTTATCATTATTGGCAAAACCATCTTTTAATTTAGGAATTGTAGAGCCATATATATTGGTTGGTCCCCGTCTGGATTACGAATTGAATAAATCAGTTGACTA
The DNA here is from genome assembly GCA_964464825.1 of uncultured Melioribacter sp. Classification (GTDB taxonomy): domain Bacteria; phylum Bacteroidota; class Ignavibacteria; order Ignavibacteriales; family Melioribacteraceae; genus DYJK01. Next base: position 19,666 of record CAYXKL010000002.1, read on the forward strand.
CGATGATGCATCGTTTTATGATGAATTTAAGAAGAGCCGGTCGGGCATTAAACTTGGTTTGGGTACAGAAGTAAAAATTGTTAGTCTTAAATTCCTAGCAGAATTTGTTTATGATATTGACTTTTCAGAATTATATAAAAATGAAAATGTTGAAATTACATCCGGTTCATTTGATTTTAGAATCGGTGTGTATTTATAAAGAAAACGTTAATATTGTCTAATAAATTCTCTAAAGTCATCGTACTTATTAGATAATTGTATTGATTTTTTCTGTTTTGTAAGACAAACTGTCAGCCGGTCGGGTATTTCAATTTCAGTTTTTAATTCCTCTTCTATTACATCTTTGAATTTAGCCGGGTGAGCTGTTTCCAAAATAATTCCATTTAAATTATTAATTCCGAATTTTTCAGTAAAACTTTTTAAAGCAAGATATCCTACGGAGCCGTGCGGATCAATTACATAACTGTATTTGCTATACATTTCTTTAATTCCAATTCGTGTGGCGCCATCGTCAAACGATTCAGAGTATACATCTTGCTGAATATCTGTAATTGAATCAGAATATATTTCTTTGATTCGCACAAGATTACTCGGGTTACCCACATCCATTGCATTCGATAATGTTTGGATTGAGGGCTGCAGTTTGAATTCACCGGTTTTAATATAATGAGGAAATACCTTATTTCTGTTTGCAGCTCCAATAAATTTTGAAACGGGCAATCCCATTTTTTTTGCTATCAGTCCGGCTGTTAAATTGCCGAGATTACCGGACGGCACCGAAAATATTGTCTCAAAATTTTTGTTTTCGATCTGTTTGAATGCTTCGAAGTAATAAAAAGTCTGCGGAATTAAACGTGCTACGTTTATTGAATTAGCTGAAGATAAATTTATTTTACTATTAAGTTCCTTATCAATAAATGCAGATTTAACTAAATGCTGACAATCATCAAATGTTCCGTCTATTTCGAGTGCGGTAATATTTTTATCGAGAGTGGTTAATTGCATCTCCTGGATAAAACTTACTTTTCCTTTTGGATAAAGAATATAAACATTAATGCCGGGTGTATCATAAAATCCATATGCAACAGCACTACCGGTATCGCCGGAAGTGGCAACTAAAATATTTAATTCTGTTTGTCTGTTCTTTACAAAGTGACCCATGACTTTTGCCATTAACCGTGCGCCGAAATCTTTGAAAGCTAAAGTTGGTCCGTGGAAAAGTTCGAGGATGGAAATATTATTGTTAAGTTTTATCAAAGGGGCCGGGAAATTTATAGCGGATGAAATGATATCTGTTAAATCATTTTCATTAATTTCACCTTCAATAAATTTTTCAGTAATACGTAAAGCAATTTCCTTAAATGAAAGTTTTCCGATCGAATTAAAAAATTCCTTTTCAAATTTTGGAATTATTTCCGGCATATAAAGACCGCCGTCTTTTGCAAGTCCTCTCATAACAGCAGTTTCAAATGAAACAGAATTTGTTTTATTATTTGTGCTGAAGTATTTCATTTCAAAACTACCGGACCTTTGAAGTTAATCTGTGAGACATATACTTTACTTTTAAATCCCTTTGACAGCGCCGCATTTTTCATTGCCTTAGCAATTTTATCTGCATCTTTCGGGGAAGTGGAAAAAGCAAACATCGAGGGTCCCGAACCGGAGATGTTGCAATTCAAAGCTCCGGCTGAAAGTGCGGTATTTTTTATTACATCATAACAAGGAATTAGTTTTGCACGTTTCGGCTCTGCAATATGGTCTACAATAGACCGTTCGATCAGATCATAATTTTTTGTTAACAACCCGGCAATCAATCCCGAAGCATTACCAGCTTGTGCAATAGCAGTTTTAAGCGGAACATTTTTATCGAGCATTTTTCTGGCATCACAAGTTTTAATTTCAATATCTGGATATACAATTGAACAGAATAAATTTTTGGGGTAATCAATTTGTACGATATCTATTGGGTTGTAGCAGCGGATTAAAACAAATCCGCCGAACAAACAAGGTGCAACATTATCAGCATGAATTTCTTTACTTGCAATAAACTCGCCGGCAATAGCATGTTCAAGCAATTCATATTTGGATAACTTTAGATTGAGTAGTTTGTTAACAGCAAAAACACCGCCAACGGCACTTGCCGCACTCGAACCGAGTCCGCTGCCAATTCCCATTTTTTTATTGATTACAACATTGAGCCCAATTGTTATCTTATACTTTTTCAGTAAGGATTGAATTGCAGCGGTGGCGGTGTTTTTGTTTATGTGATAGGGTAGCGTACCGCCATCTCCAATAATTTTTTTTATTCTGATTTCATTACTGGACGTAATCGTAATTTCAATTTCATCACCGGGTTTATTCAAAGCAAAACCCATCAAATCGAAACCGGGACCCACATTTGAAACAGATGCCGGTGCAAAAACTTTAATTTTTTTGCTCATTATAAATATCCCTCTGCTTTCATTAACTCAGCAATCAAAATTGTTCCTCCGGCTGCACCGCGTATTGTGTTGTGCGACATCAAGACAAATTTGTAATCGAACAAAGAATCTTCACGAAGTCTGCCAATTGATGTTGCCATACCTTTTTCAATATTACGATGAATTTTGGGTTGTGGATATTTCTCATCATAAAAATATACAATAGGATGTTGAGGCGCTGATGGTAAATTTAATTGTTGTGGCAATGATTTGTAATTCTGCCATACTTTTATGATTTCATCAGTAGAAGTTTTTATTTTCAATTTTACTTGAACACATTCTGTATGTCCGTCTATAACCGCAATCCGGTTACACTGTGCGCTGATTTTAAAATCAGCAAATTCAATTTTATTTTTATTTAAGACCCCTAAAATTTTCAACGGCTCGGTTTCCATCTTCTTTTCTTCTCCGCCAATGAAAGGAACTACATTATCAATAATATCCAAACTTGCAATGCCGGGGTATCCAGCGCCGGATACGGCTTGCATAGTTACAACATTTACCGCTTCAAGTCCGAATGCATCGTACAGTGGTTTTAATGCGATGACTAATCCGATAGTTGAACAATTTGGATTGGTTACTATCCCACCTTTGTAATTTTGCTTTTTTAATAGTGCGAGGTGATCATAATTAACTTCCGGAATTATAAGCGGAACATCATCATCAAAACGGTGGTTGCGTGCGTTTGAAATTACATAATATCCGGCTTGTGCGAATGAGGATTCAATTTCACCGGCAACCGATGCATCCAATCCCGAAAAAACAATTTTGGTATCTAAATTTGGTTCACATTTTTTTACAATCATATTACCGAATTTTTCTGGAAGGGGAGACTGCATTATCCAGTTGACAGCTTCAGAATATTTTTTTACGGATGAACGATCCGATGCTGCCAATTCTGTAATCTCGAACCATGGATGATCGGAAAGTAGTTCTATAAATCTCTGCCCAACACTGCCGGTAGCACCGAGTATTGCAACCGGAATTTTTTTGTTGTTCATTTTATCCTCTTAAATTTTAGAAGTGCATCATGCAGCACATTTAATGATTTGGATAAATCATTTTTATTTATCACCAAAGAAATATTAAGCTCAGATGAACCTTGCGCAATTGCAATGATGTTAATTTTATTTCTTCCGAGTGATTGGAAAACGCTCCCCGATATCCCGGGTGTATGGCGCATATTCTCTCCAACAACAGCAATAATCGAAAGACCCTCTTCAACTTTTACTTCACCTATTTTCCCTTCAAAGATTTCCAATTTAAATTCTTCTTCAATCGATTTTTTTGATAGCGCACCCATCTTTGGCGGAATAGCCAGACAAATACTATGTTCTGAAGAAGCTTGCGTAATCAATATAATATTGATGTTATGTTTTGCGAGTGCACCAAACAACCGTGCAGCTATGCCGGTTACACCAACCATTCCGCCACCTTGAACACGAATAAGAGAAATGTCATCGATAGAAGAAATACCTTTTACAGTAAAGTCTCTGGATTTTTCTTTTTCTAAAATATAAGTGCCTTCAAAATCCGGATTGAAAGTGTTTTTGATAATGATCTTGATTTTTTTCTGAAGTGCCGGCAGCATTGTTGGCGGATAAATAACTTTGGCGCCGAAATGTGAAAGCTCCATTGCTTCTTCATAAGTAACGGAAGGAAGAGAAAAAGAATTTTTAACTTTCCGCGGATCTGCTGTTAGAATTCCATTAACATCTGTCCATATTTCAATTGATTCAGCGTTAAGAGCAGCGCCCAATATTGATGCTGTATAATCGGAACCCCCTCTGCCGAGTGTGGTAATTTCATTGTGAATTGTTGATCCGATAAATCCGGTTACAATTTGCAGTTTTTTATTCTTAGCAAAATATCTTTTAATGTTTTTGTTTGTATGATTGAATTCTACTGTGGCATTGCTAAAGTTATTGTCTGTCTTAATTATTTTGCTTGCATCAAGATATGTACAATTGATATTTCTGAACTTCATTGTTTCAGAAATAATTGTACAAGATAATTTTTCACCAAAACTTAAAATATAATCTAGTGTACGGGGTGACAATTCTTTTACAAGATTAACCCCGTGAATAACTTCTTTCAGTTCATCAAATAAATATTCTAAATGCTCTGCAATTAAAATATGTTTATTAACCGGATTGAGTTTAAAAGCAATTTCGTAATGCAGATCGATTAGATTTTCCAGTTTTGCTTTATATACCGGTTTACGTTGGAATGCGTGCTTGCCGATCTCAATCAACGAATCTGTTACACCTTGAAACGCTGAAAATACTACTGTAATATTTATTCTTTTTGAAATGTAACGCTCTTGTAGAATATTAATGACATGATCAATTCTATCTGCACTGCCTACACTGGAACCGCCGAATTTTAATACTTTCATTTTATTTACTGCCTTAAATTGTTTTTATGTTGGAAATAATAATGTACTAGTAAAAACGTGCAAAATATTAATGCGTCGTCATACACGTGTGCGTGCAGCCGGGTAGAAATGCCGTAATCCCTCTGGAAGAGATCATTTTAATGAAGTCATATTTTGATTTTGAATTCAATTTATCTAAAAGCTAAAATTTTGAAATGATTATAATAATCAAAATTGATAGAAACAAGAGTTGGTAAGCAACATTTGGTAATTAATAGTCAGAGTAGTCTATCTATTAATCAATAAAAAAACACATTTAATTTGGAACTTTAAATGAATAATAAACGTTGTAACATTAGTTGTTATAACATATAATAGGGTTAGAAGTAATTAAAAAATTCACATCAACCAATAAAAGGAGTAGAACAATGCGTAAAATCAAATTATTTGCAGTGGTGTTAGTTTTAACTGCATCATCTTTATTTGCACAAACCGAGTGGTCTTTAGATAAATCACATTCCAAAGTCGGTTTTAGCGTTACACACCTTGTAATTACGGAGGTAGACGGATATTTTAAAGATTATAATGCAAAGGTTGTTACTAAAGGAGATGATTTTTCGACAGCAATTATAGATTTTACAGTAAATACAAATAGTATATTCACTGATAACGAGGCAAGGGACAAACATTTACGTTCCGATGATTTCTTCAACGCAGAAAAATATCCGCAAATGAAATTTAAAGGAAAATCGCTGAAGAAAATTAGTGATAACAAATATAAACTTATCGGCGATTTAACCATCCGTGATGTAACAAAACAAGTAGAACTTGATGTAAAATATAATGGAATGGTAAAAGATCCTTGGGGAAATACAAAAGCCGGATTTAAAGTAACAGGAGAAATAAACAGATTTGATTACAACCTAAAATGGGATAAAGCAATTGAAACCGGTTCACTTGTTGTTGGTAAAGAAGTAGAATTAATCATAGATCTACAACTAGCAAAGAAATCATAATGAAACTCGAAGAAGAAATTAAACAGAATAAAAAATTTAAAAGTGAATATCATAAGTTAGCCGTGAATATTATTTATACTCACGGCTGGCTTATCAATAATCAATCGTCTTTTTTGAAAAAGATAGGTATAACCGGAGCGCAGTATAATATCTTGAGGATATTACGCGGACAGTATCCGAATCCGGCATCGATCAATTTATTAAAAGAACGAATGCTCGATAAAATGCCGGATGCTTCGAGGCTTGTTGAGAGACTTAAACAAAAAGGTTTAGTTGAAAGAGAAATCTGCAAAGAGGATAGGCGTAAAGTAGAAGTGAAGATAACTCAGAAAGGATTGAAACTATTACAAGATACAGACAAATTAGAAGAAGGGATTGATCAACTATTTAAAGAATTAAAACTTTCTGAAGCAAAAACCCTTAACGATCTTCTGGATAAATTGCGCGGTTAGAAAGGAATAAAATGGAAAATTTAATAAATGGAATTCATCACATTACTGTGATGGCAAGCGATCCGCAAACCAACTATGATTTTTACACACAAATACTCGGTATGAGATTCATAAAAAAGACCGTGAATTTTGATGCACCCGATGTTTATCATCTTTATTACGGAGATGAAATTGGAAGACCGGGAACAATTTTAACTTTCTTTCCTTTTCCCGATGCTCGAAGAGGAAAAAGAGGAACCAGCGAGATTACAACCGTTGCTTTCAGTGTACCTTCTAATTCTCTGAATTATTGGATTAACCGGTTTGCTGAATTAGCTATTGATTTCGATGGTCCTTCAAAAAAATTCGGTTATGAATATATCGGATTAATTGATCCCGATGGTATGAAAATAGAAATTGTTGCTGATCGGACAGCAGATAGAATCTTGGGCTGGTCTAATGGTGATATACCTCCCGAATATTCTATTCGTAAATTTTTTGGAACATCTTTTTACTTGAAGAATGGATTCAAAACAGAAGAACTTCTGCAAACTGTAATGGGTGCACAATTTATTTCTTCAATAGGAAATACAAAACGATTTTCTTTAGGAGCTGATGATAGCGAGGCATTTATTGATATTGTTGAAGATCAAAATACATCTAACGGAATTGGCGGAGCCGGAACGGTTCATCATATTGCATGGAGAACCGCAAATGATGTAGAGCAAAATAATTGGCGGAATAAAATCATTGAGTACGGACTTTACGCGACACAAATGGTAGATAGAAATTATTTCCATTCAATTTATTTCCGTGAACCGGGCGGAATTCTTTTTGAAATAGCAACCGATGAACCCGGATTTATGATTGATGAAAACTTTGAATCGCTTGGAACAGACCTTAAACTTCCGCCGTGGCATGAACCAAAACGAAAGCAGATAGAAAATATTCTTATTCCACTAAAAACAAAAACTTTTATTAAACCGAATTAATTATGAAAGTAACGCGTTTATTTACCGGCGGAGATAATGAGACTTATTTTGAAGACATAGATTACGAATTATTTGATAATGGAATGATAGGTAAGCTCTCTCAAAGAATTCCTGTTAAAGATTTAAGCTTTAGAGAAACCGATGGTGATTATAATTATGATTTTCATCCGGCTCCGCAAAAGCAATTTATAATTTTGCTTGATGGGGAAATTGAGATTGAAAATGGTCACGGTGAAAAAAGAAGATTTAAAAGCGGTGATATTTTATTGGTTGAAGATACAACCGGATATGGACACAAAACAAAAAGTATTGACGGTAAACCCCGCAGATCAATTTTTATTACTCTCGAATGAACAATTCTATCAATATAACCGATCCGCACAGAGACCAACCCGTTTTTCATTATGGTGCTAAACTCGAGGATACAGAAACCGTGATGATTATGATTCACGGACGCGGCGCCACAGCACAAAGTATTTTATCACTCGCAAATGAATTTAAAGTGAACAGCATTGCATTCATTGCACCGCAAGCTGAAAATTATACTTGGTATCCGTACAGTTTTTTATCACCAATTGAAAAAAATGAACCGGGCATCACTTCCGGTTTAAATAAAATTGATATAATAGTAAATGATCTATTAGAGAAAAGTTTTTCAAGTGAAAAAATATTTCTTTTAGGATTTTCGCAAGGGGCGTGTTTGAGTTTAGAATATGCTGCACACAACCCGAAAAAATTTGGCGGCATATTCGGTTTAAGCGGCGGATTGATAGGTCCTCCCGGTACAAAATGGAATTACAATGGTGATTTCAACGGAACAGAAATTTTTCTCGGCTGCAGCGATATCGATCCACACATTCCGCTTGAAAGAGTTAATGAAACGGAAAACGCTTTTAAGTTGATGAACTCAAATGTTACGAAAAGAATTTATAAGGGGATGGGACACACAATTAATCAGAACGAGATTGACTTTATAATAAAATCTTTGATTAATAAAAAGACAAAAAAATAAAATATAACTAATCTATGAACCGTCTTTAATTTATATAGTTTGTAACTTGCCTAAAAATTTATCAACTTTTGTCCAGAAAAATAAATTTAAACCCATGCCAATAAAAAAGAACAAAAATAAACGTAACAAAGAACATTCTAATCCTCCAACTAGTAAAAGTGTGAGGAAACGAAAAAAAACAACGATGGTTAAAGAAATTGCAGTTGATTATGATGTTTTAGAAAAAACAAAATTTATTGAAATAAATTATGAGAAGATATGTAAATGCGAAGGGAATAAAATTAATTGTTTAACTGCAAAAGAATGGCTCAAAAATCAACTTGGTGTCTGGGAGTTCTTCTATGAAAAAAGAGATATAAGAGATAAAGATGTTCATCCGGCAACGTTTCCAATTTCAATGGCTAGAAAAATAATTGAACTTTTTACACACGAGGGAGAACTGGTTCTTGATCCCTTTGTTGGTAGTGGTACCACACTCGTAGCTGCTCAAGATACTAATAGAAATGCTGTAGGATTTGATTTACAACAAAAATATATTGACTTGTGTAAAGAGAGATTATATAATGAACATTTGTTTAATAATACACAACAAATTGCCTTAACAGAAGATGCAAGAAATATAACTGAATATATTAAGCCAAATAGCGTAAAACTTATATGGACATCACCACCTTATGCAAATTTGCTTAATAGAGAACGTAAGAATAAGTCTCGCCGTGATAGAGATAATGGTCAATTAGGTAAAGTTGAACAATATTCACAAGATAAGCGTGATTTAGGAACTCTTGAACTCGAGGAATATGCTAAGCAAATAGGAGATATTTATGAATCATTATTAACAATATTAAGAGATGATGGTCATTGCGTAATAAATGTTCCTGATATGTGGTGGGAAAATAAGAGAATAACAATTCACATTTCACTAATTACAGAATTAAGAAAAAGAGGTTACGAATTTAGAAATACAATAATATGGGATCGAAGAAATATTGTGAATAATATTGGTATTTTTGGTTGGCCATCAAATTATATCACCATGGGAACTACGTTTGAATATTTGTTACATTTTAAAAAATTGAAATGAAAATAGAATTATTAAATATTTCTAAAGAAGAATTGATAAGTCGTCTTAGTGCAATTCGAAAACAAGGTTGGGTACACACAAATCGAACAAAAAATGATGGAGCGGTTGGAAATACGTTAGAAGATTTATTAGAAATACCCGAGAACAATTTAGCAATTGCTAATACTGTAGATTGGGAATTAAAGACACAAAGAAAAAAAACCTCATCACTTATAACACTATTTCACATTGATCCACAACCACGCAAACCCAAAAGTGTTGTTGCCAATATTATATTACCCAAATATGGATGGGCACATAAAGAAGCTGGGAAAAAATATGCGCTCAATGAAAAAAGCTTTAGAGCAACATTAAATGGTATTACATACACAGATCGTGGAATTAAATTAAAAGTAAATAGTATTAAAAGAAACGTGGATATTATTTTTAATCCTTCTAAAACAGATAAACGTCATAATATATGGCTTAAGAAAGTTGTAGAATATCATGGTAGAAATGAAAAAGTTATTGCATCCTGGAGTTTTGATGACTTGCAGAAGAAATGTATAGGCAAAATACGAAACACTATTTTTGTTACAGCAGACAGTAGAATAAATATGGGACAAGAAGAATTTAAATATGAAAAGATTCAATTACTTGAAGATTTTGCTTTCAATAATTTCCTTAGAGGATTAATTAGTGGTAAAATATTGGTGGATTTTGATGCTAGGACTGGTCATAATCACGGTACTAAATTTCGTATTAAACAAAATAATTGGCCGGTATTATTCTCAAAAATTACTGATTTATAAAATCTTAAAACTTATTTAAATAAATATCATACTTTATTCACCCACCACCAGCATTCTATATCCAACACCGGAATCAGTAACAATATATTTGGGATGAGACGGATCATCTTCCACTTTTTTTCTTATCTGACCGATGAACACGCGGAGGTATTGCGAATCTTCGGTATGCGTTGGTCCCCAGACTTCTTTTAATAATAAATTATGCGTAAGAACACGGTCTATATTTTTAAAGAACATAAACAGCAGTAGATATTCCGTATTAGTTAATTTTAATTCTTTGTTGTTCTTGTACACAATTCTTTTAACAAAATCTATTTTAAGATTTCCATTTACTAAAATTCCTTCATTATCCGGCTGCTGATTTCTACGAAGGTTAGCTCTTATTCTTGCGAGCAATTCTGAAGAATTAAATGGTTTGGTTATATAATCATCAGCGCCAAGATCCAATGCTCTTACAACATCCTCTTCAGAATTTCTAACTGAAAGAATTATTATTGGAACATTGGACCAAGTTCTTATTTCAGATAGAACAGAAAATCCATCTTTATCTGGTAAGCCGAGATCAAGTAAAACAAGCTGCGGGTGATAATTAGCCGCAGCAATAATTCCATCTTTTCCTTTTGATGCTTCAATTACTTTGTAACCATCAGCTTCAAGAGTTATTGAAAGAATTTTTCTGATCTGAGATTCATCATCAATAATTATTATGGTGTTTTGTAATGACATTTTAGTTTTTATTTGTATGGTAATAAAATAATAAATTCCGCACCGTTCGGCTTTCTGTTCCTTGCGGTGATAGTACCGCCGTGAGCTTCTATAAATCCCTTGGCTATTGATAATCCCAAACCGGTACCGCCGACTTTTGTACCGGGCAGACGGTAGAATTTTTTAAAAAGGTTTTTTAATTCGTTTTCCGGAAATCCATTTCCGCTATCGGAAATTATAATTGCTAAACCTTCCGTTGTTTTCTTTACATTAATTTCTATTGTGCTTTCCGGTGGAGTGTATTCCATTGAATTGTGGATAATGTTAATTAGAGCTTGTTCAATTAGTGTGTAATCGAAAAATAAAATTCCAGCATCTTCATTAATGTTGATAAAAATATTTTGGCTGCATCCGCCGGCTCTGATTTTGGTTAAGAGCAGATTGAAAAGATCATTTATAGAATGCCAATCTTTTTTCAGAATCAAGTTACCGCTTTCAAGACGTGTTATATCTAATAGGTTTTCAACGAGACGTTTCAGTCGTTCAGCCGCAATTTTTGTTTCGTTTAATAATCTGTTTAGAGCGGATTTGTTTGCAATTATTTTTTCGTCTTTCAGTGAAGTTACAGCGCCGAGTATTGTTGTAATTGGTGTTTTTAATTCATGAGAGACAGAATCAAATAGAGTTTTATATAATTTTTCCGATTCCTGAATTACAAGATTTCTCTTAGCCGATTCTTTCAAGTATTCACGTTCAATCGCAATTGTAATCTGAGAAACAAAAGTATTAAGAAGCGACTCTATTTCTGTACTGAACACCGCATCATTAGGAAACACTAAACCTAAAACGCCAAGCTTGACTTCTTTAGATACAATCGGATAATAAGTAGCCGGGGAAATAAACTGAATTGTTTGTGTAAACCTACCGGCTTTTTCCGAATTCAGGTGAACGAACTGTGCAATATTCCATTCCGCATCATCAATTTTAAAAGTACTGGATTGATGCGGAACAGCTTGTAATTTTTTATCACTCTCGGAATAAATTATTGCAACCTCTGCACGAAATGTATCCTTGAGGTTTTTAACCGAGCACTCCGTTACATCATCCAAACTTTTTGAAGAGGAAAGTCCGCGCGTAAGATTATATAGTGCAGAAGTTTTCTTTTCCTTCTGATTTATTTGGATCTGCTGAGTTCGTATACGAGAAATTAATAAACCCGATACTGAGGCAATCACGAAATATAACCCGTACATTAATGCGTCTTCAACCTTGCCGATTCTAAATGTAAAACGTGGAGGAATGAAATAATAATTCCATATGAATGAACTCATTACGGCAGCAAGAAAAATAGGACCGGGTTTAAAATTAAATAATGGAAGTAGTGATATTATAAAAAGGAATATTAATGAAATAGATTGATAGCCAATAAGGTACGGTAAATAATATAAAATGATTCCGGCAATTGTGACTATGCATCCCGATAAAATATATTTAGTTACCGGTGCGTTCCAAATTGATTTTACAATTGCTTTAAAATTATTTACAGGAGGTGTTCCCGGCTGACTTAAATTATTTTTTTTAATTTCCATAAAATAACCTCATAACAAAACATTTATCACTCAAACTTAAAATCATCATTTATCCCAAACGAAAACTAAACAACTGTTTTTAAATACGCTGTAAATAAAAAAATGCTAAGCCTAAAATATTCATAAACCTTACTTATCTCTATAAAGATTCTGTAAATACTAAAGGAAAACGCATAAAGAAATCATAAAGAAATAGATAAATATTTTACAATTGAAAATGCATAGTTCATCTTTGCATCCGTAATATTGAGGAGTAGATGTATGTCGGATAATTCAGGAAACTCATCTAAAAGAGTAAAGTTGAAACGGTTTATTTTTGGTTCACCGCGTAATTTAAATGACTCAAAGATTTTCCATAAATTATCATTAATCCCTTTTCTCGCATGGGTAGGTTTGGGGGCAGATGGATTGTCTTCCTCTGCATACGGACCGGAAGAAGCATTCCGGACACTTGGTAATCATACATACCTGGCAGTATTTATTGCGCTTGCAACTATTATAACAGTATTTGTTATATCGTATGCATACTCAAGAATAATAGAACATTTTCCACATGGCGGCGGCGGTTATATTGTTGCTACGCATATGCTTGGCGAAAAAGCCGGTGTTGTTTCAGGATCAGCATTAATAGTTGATTATATTTTAACTATAACTGTTTCAATTGCTTCTTGTTCGGATGCACTTTTTAGTTATTTACCAATCGGATATCAAAAATATAAAATGATTTTCGCAGCGGCGCTTATCATTCTAATGATAATTATGAATATGAGAGGCGTTAAAGAATCAATTACCGGACTAACACCCATCTTCTTAACTTTTATTTTAACTCATGCTTTTATGCTCGGTTACGGATTAATCAGTCAAATAGGAAGCTTTGGAAATGTTACAAATCAAATTAGTACCGGTTTGCAAAATGATTTATCAACAATCGGAATTTTTGGAATTCTGATGATTTTACTGAGAGCATATTCACTGGGAGGCGGTACTTATACTGGGATTGAAGCAGTTTCAAACGGTTTACAAATTATGCGTGATCCTAAAGTTAAAACCGGTAAGAGAACAATGCTTTATATGGCAACTTCTCTTGCATTAACTGCTGCCGGTTTAGCTCTTCTTTATCTGCTCGTTGGAGTTCGCCCAGCAATTGGCAAGACACTTAACTCAGTCCTTGCGGATAGTTTGTTTGGCGACTGGAGTTTTGGTCATACATTAGCGGTAATTACAATTTTTTCAGAAGGAGCGTTATTACTTGTTGCGGCACAAGCCGGTTTTATAGATGCACCGCGAGTTATGGCTAACATGGCAGTTGATTCGTGGCTGCCTCATCGTTTTGCTGCATTCTCTGATAGACTTACTATGCAAAACGGGGTAGTTCTTGTTGGAACTGCAGCACTTGCACTTCTATTTTATACACAAGGATCAATCACAGCTTTAGTTATTATGTATTCTATCAATGTATTTCTGACTTTTACTATCTCTGAATTTGGAATGTCAAGATTTTTTATTAAGCATAGGAAAAATGAAAAATATTGGAAAAAACATTTAAGTGTTCATCTAACCGGACTGATACTCTGTTTTACAATTCTCTCTGTTACAGTATTTGAAAAATTTTTAGAAGGCGGATGGCTTACACTCGTAATTACTTCTATGGTTATAGCACTTTGTTATTTTATTCGTAAACATTATTTAAAAATTAAGAGTGATAAAAAGAAATTCGATGAGCTACTTACGACTATCCCCACTATAGGAGAGTATAACAGTGAACCCGTAAATTCTAAAGAGAACACTGCCATTTTACTTGTTAATGGTTACAATGGTTTTGGAGTCCATACATTCTTAACTATTGTAAAACAGTTCCCGGATTTTTATAAAAATTTCATTTTTGTTTCTGTTGTAGTTGTAGATCAAGGTGTTTTCAAAGGCGAAGAAGGATTGGATCATCATAAAGAATCTGTTAAAGTATCATTAGAAAAATATGTTGATCTTGCACGCAGACTTGGATTGAAAGCGGATTATAGAATTGAAATTGGAACCGATGTTGTTCAATCGGGCTCGGATTTATGTGTTAAAGTAAATAAAGAATTTTCTAGATCAATGGTGTTTTCCGGTAAGCTGGCATTCCGTATCGAGAAGTTCTATCATAAATTTCTGCACAACGAAACAGCATTTGCAATTCAACGTATATTACATTGGAATGGTGTGCCGAATATGATTTTACCAATAAGAATGGATTTGTAAGAAAGATTGTTTAGGTCGAGGTATACCTCGACCCTACGGTTATGATTGTTTCTCATTCATTGCTTTAAACGCAACCGCATACATTTGTATCTGCTTCATCATGGCGGCTAAACCGTTTTTGCGAGTAGGTGAAAGGTGTTTATCTATTCCAATCTTGCTTAAGAAATATGGAGGGTTGTAAATAATTTCATCCGGTGTGTGCCCTGAATAAACCCGGATTAAAATTGCAATCAATCCTTTTACAATTGATGCGTCACTATCTGCTTCAAAAATAATTTTACCATCGGAAAGTTTTGCATTTATCCACACTTGGGATTGGCAGCCGGAAAGTTTGTATTTATCCGTACGTAAAGATTCATCAATCGGCGGGAGTTCTCTGCCCAATTCAATAATACGTTTGTACCGCTCTTCCCAATCGATGTACTCTTCAAACTCTTTTACAATTTCGTTTTGTATTTCGGGAATAGTCATTATAAATAAGATAATAATTATTTGAACGAAATATTGTAAAAGTATTACTACATATCAAAATTTACTTACAGATAATTAGTAAAGTGTAACCCGGTCGTGCATAGTTGAACCGACTACGAAACTTACACATGGATTTCCCGGACCCGATTCCAATCTTATAATTTCTTGAATCACTTCATAGGTTCCGGTTAACTGTCCGCTTGGAATAGTATAAGTTTGCGACTCGGCGGTTTTGCCGTCCTCCCCGGTAACTATACTGCCGATAAAACCGAGAGAAATTTCTCCCGTAGTATAACCGCTTCCGGTTAAATCATAACTTCCTTTTGCAACATATTTGCCGGCTTTAATGTTTGTTACGGAAGCACCTTTCGGCCCTTTAAGTTCTGTAATTGTAAGATAATGATTTGAACTTCCATAGTAGTGCTCAGCACGGCTCCAGGTGATTACGTACAATTGCGAAGATTCAGTCGGGTTATCTTCATCACAGCTAAATAAAAAACACGACGCAATAATTACAAACAGTGTTAAAAATAAGTAAAATATTTTTTTCATAATTATTCCTTTCATAATTAATGATAAATTATAAGTAATTCATTGAACATTAATTAAATTTTTCTTTCTCTTTATTGTATAATATAGTTAAGATAATAGGCCCGGCTAAACCGGCAATAATTAAATAACCCGGCACACCAACAATTACATTAATAATTGTTGCAATAATTGAATTTACCCAGACACCAATAAATCCAGCTTTTTTCCAGTTCCATAAAAATATTGCGAACAGAAGATTGGCAAACGGCAGTACGATCAGTAGAAGTGTTATGATAGCAGAATCATGTGTAATATTTTTATATACAGTATCTGCAATTGCGATATAATATATCCCGAGCAGCGGATTGCAGACCATCATACCGATTAAAAAAGCAGTTAAACAACCGCCTCTTTTTGAAAGGTCTTTTGGAATTGTTTCCGGAGGCTGTTCTGTTGAGGGTAAATTAATTTTTCCCGGAATTATTTCAGTATTGCATACCGGACAAATTATTTTTTCGCTGAATCGCTCTTCCCCCTCAACCTCTAATTCTTTTTTGCAATTAGGACAGATAATTTCTTTTGGAAAATTGACAACTCTTACCATATATAAATTCTCCTGATTTGATAAATGAAGAAGATCGGAAATTTATTATCATGATTTAAAATCAAAAGAATTATCAGCAGTGAAAATGCAATATTGAAACTCGCCTTGGGAGAGAAGTTTCTCTGATATAGCGGAAAGGGATTATTCAATAATCCGCTTTCCTCTCAAGGTGGAAATGACTGAATGAAAACTAAGAAAATCGAAATGCAGTGTAAATAAAAATTATTTTATTTTTTGATTAAAATACTATATCAACTCTGTTATAAAAGCGAATAAGTAATGCCGATCTGCAATCCTTCTTTCATTTGTGTTTTTGGAGTTTGTGCTTTTTCATATAGTAAAATATATGTGAAATTAACCCCAAGCCATGTATTAACCTTTGCAGTAATTGTGTTATCCCAGAGAACATCCCAAACATCTAAACTTTCAAAACGGGAAAATAAGCGGAGTTTGGTTTTCCAAATTACATTGGTATCTATTGTATAATCTATATCAGTTACTGATTCAATACCGGTTTCAAATTTGAAATTTTCGAATTCATCTAATGTCTCCGAGTCATCAGAATACTGCGTGAATTTATTTGTAATGACTTCTTGAAATGCTACACCGAAACGTGTTATAATGTTTGAATATTTATCATAAGTAAAACCAATTGTTTGGGTAATATAACCGGGATCAAAAAAATCGGAGATGTTCGGAGAATCCTCCACTTTATAATCATATCCTTTTGAAATCTGTGTTCTGATAGCATTTGAAACAAACGGACTGACAGCCCAGCCGAGATCGTAACTGGCAAGATTTTCAATGTAAAGATCGTTTACAGTTGTTCGGTACAATCCATCGCCAATTTTTGCTCTTCCGTACTGTGCCTTGATTTGATTTTTAAAAGCCCACGGTTTATCAACACGATTTAAATTAAAATCGCCTAACAAAGTCCACGCAATCGAATTTTCACCGCCCTTAACCCAATTACTAAATGCTATTTGGCTAATACCTAATCCGGTTGTTAATGATGGATTCCATTTCCCGTGAATTGAATCCGGAGTTTGAGCTTGTGCTGTTGAGAAAAATATCAATATTAAAACAACAATTATTCTTTTCATATTGAACCTTTATTTTGAATTTTCTGCATACAAAGATAAAATTTGTTTTTTGATGATGCATCAAGATTTATGCATCAATTTTTTCCTGATCTAATTTTGTTTAGTTAGCAGCCGATATTTATATTCACATTTACGCTTTTGTAAATTGAAAGGAAATAAGTGCAATGAAGATTCAAAAACTGATTTTACCTTTGCTGGCTGCCGGAATAATCGCACTCCTCTATTTTTCATATTTCAGTCCCAAAGATGATCTCGGGCTATTTTCTGAATTTGATACGAACAGCAACACGAACAGAGATATTATGGTTAAAGTTCTATCGGAGAGAGGATTTGTACAAGATCCAGCTGGCGGCGGAACAATTTTTTATGTTGAAGATAGAGCCGGCGTGCAAGTTAAAGTGCTCGGACCGTTATCGCTTCCACCCGGAATGGATGTAACAAGCCGTGTAACTCTGCGAGGTCATTATCACGGTGATTATTTTCATGCCAGCGAAGTGACCCCAAGGAATTGATTATTAATAATGAACGCAAATTTTCAATATGCGTATTGGCAATTAATTTTTTTATAAATGAGGTTGTCTCAATAGTAATAGTTCAAATAAAAAATCTGCTTCAATCTGTTTTAATCGGATTTTATCTGCGTGCTATTATATTAAAAAATTTATTTTTGAGACAACCTCTATAAAATAATATGGCAAACTTTGAACTCATATCGAACTACCAGCCGGCCGGAGACCAGCCGAAGGCAATTAAGGAATTAGTTGATGGACTGAACAAAGGTGTTAAGCATCAAACGCTGCTCGGTGTTACGGGCAGTGGCAAAACTTATACAATGTCGAATGTAATTCAACAATTTAATAGACCCACACTTATAATTTCTCACAATAAAACTTTAGCGGCGCAGCTCTATTCGGAATTCAAATCCTTCTTTCCGAACAATGCAGTAGAATTTTTTATCAGTTATTATGATTACTACCAGCCGGAAGCATATGTTGTAAAACGCGATCTCTACATCGAAAAAGATTTTTCAGTAAACGAAGAAATTGACAGACTTCGTTTAAAAGCAACAACTTCGTTAATTGAAGGAAGGCGTGATGTAATAATTGTTGCAAGCGTTTCATGTATTTACGGTATCGGCGCACCGGATGAATATGCACGGCAGATTTTGTTTTTACGAAAAGGTCAAACAATAGAACGGAAAAAACTTCTGCGTAAACTTATTGATATTTATTATGTGCGCAACGATGCCGATTTTTCACGCGGTACATTCCGTGCTCGTGGAGATGTTGTAGAAATAATTCCGGCATATCAATACGAAGAAGCTGTTCGTATTGAATTCTGGGGAGACGAGATTGAAAAAATATCTATCATTGATTCGATTACCGGTAATGTAATAAATGAAGTTGAATCCGTTCCTATCTATCCGGCAAAATATTTTGTTACTACAAAAGATCAGGTTAACCGTGCAATAATTACAATTGAAGAGGAATTAAAGGAGCGCTTAAAATATTTTTGGTCTCAGGAAAAATATGTAGAAGCACAGCGTCTTGAACAGCGCACAAAATTCGATATCGAAATGATGAGAGAGATCGGTTACTGTTCGGGAATTGAAAATTATTCACGTCATATGGATAACCGCCCGCCCGGCTCGCGTCCGTATTGCTTATTCGATTACTTCCCCAAAGACTATCTATTAATAATCGATGAATCTCATGTTACGGTTCCGCAGATTCGCGGAATGTATAATGGTGACCGCTCCCGTAAAGAGGTTTTGGTTGAATATGGTTTCCGTCTGCCGAGTGCCCTCGATAACCGTCCGCTAAAGTTTGAAGAGTTTGAAGCAATGACAAATCAAGTTGTTTATGTCAGTGCTACGCCAGCCGATTATGAACTTGCAAAAAGCGGCGGTGTTTTTGTAGAGCAAGTTATCCGTCCTACAGGTCTGCTCGATCCAAGTATTGAAGTGCGCCCTATTAAAGGACAGATTGATGATCTGATTGGCGAAATTAGAATGCGTGTTGAAAAAAAAGAAAGAGTTCTTGTAACAACACTTACAAAAAAAATGGCGGAAGATTTAACAGACTATCTGGATAAATTGAAAATTAAAGTCCGTTACATACACAGTGATATTGATGCGCTTGAACGTGTTGAGATAATACGCGATCTGCGCATTGGTGATTTTGATGTACTGGTAGGTGTTAATTTACTACGCGAAGGATTGGATCTGCCGGAAGTTTCTCTAGTCGCTATTCTTGATGCTGATAAAGAAGGATTTTTGAGAAGCGAAAGATCATTAATGCAGACAGCCGGACGCACTGCAAGAAATGTGAACGGAAAGGTTTTGATGTATGCTGATATGATAACCGAATCGATGCGGAAGACTATTAACGAAACAACACGCCGCAGAAAATTACAAGAGGAATACAACAAAGAAAACAATATCACTCCAAAAACTATTTACAAAAGCGTTGAAGAAATTCTATCATCAACATCAATTGCAGATGTGCGTAAAAAAGATTATGAAAAGGAGGAAGCACAATTCCTTAAAGTTGCAGAACCGGTTGTACGCTACATGAGCAAAGAACAGAAATTAGAATTGATCGAACAGATGACCGAAGAAATGTTAACGGCGGCAAAAGATCTGGAATTTGAAAGAGCGGCTTTTCTGCGTGATGAAATTGAGAAGATGAAAAAACTAGTGAAGTAATGAGAGAAGTGTATTGCGAAACGCGAGAAGTAAAATGCGAGACTTAAAACGGAAAATGTGAAAGAAGTTATAAGTGTTGAATTATGAGTTATAGATTATGCATTAAGCTCAAAGGAGATGTAAAGTGGATAACAAACCGGTTGTAGTTGAAACAATATATAAAGCATCTAAAGAAAAAGTATGGAATGCTATTACAGATAAAAATGAAATGAAGAAATGGTATTTCGATATTGCGGATTTCAAACCGGAAGTTGGATTTGAATTTCAATTCATCGGCGGAACACCGGAGAAAAGCTATCTCCATCTCTGCAAGATCACGGAAGCAGTAAAAGAGAGTAAACTTTCCTACAGTTGGCGGTACGATGGCTATGAAGGAAAATCTTTTGTTACTTTTGAATTAACCGCTGAAGGTGATAACACAAAACTGAAATTGACACACAAAGATTTAGAAACTTTTCCGGCAGATAATCCCGACTTTGCAAAAAAGAATTTTGAAGAAGGATGGAACTACATTCTCGGTACAGCTTTGAAAGAGTTCTTAGTGATTAGTTTTTAGTTTCTTAGTATTTAGCATTCAACACTTGTATGCTGTTATTTTAGCAGATTTACAACTTGTCAGCCTAAGACTGTTTCATCATTTGCAATTCAACATTCCTAATTTTCAATTCATCATTTCTTCCTGGGCTTGTCGGTGGACTTCTCATCTCTAAGTCATCCTGAGCGTAGCGAAAGGATCTCCGCTTTCACCCAACGCCTATTACCTCTCACGCTTGTCTGACGAAGTCTGGATTGCCGAGGGACTTCTCACATCTATCTTCTCGCCTCTCACTAAAAAATTCTGTTGACAAAAAATCCCGTACAAGTTAAATTCAACCAAGTTTTTTCGTGAGTATCTATGAAGTTAAAACTTCTGCTCTCCTTGCAAGAACCACGCTTACAAAGGGCTGATCCCTTTTTCTGAAATGAAAATTTATTGTTTCTCATACATATATAAATTATACATTGTTAATAATAAGTTAGCTGTTTAATATAAATGTGAGAGTATATGCAAGCAAAAGAGACAAAACTTCAAGATATAATAGAAGTAACCAAGCAATATATTCTACCATTGTTCCAAAGAAGTTACAGTTGGGATAAAAAAGAATGGGATATTTTGTGGGACGATTTATGTGAGTTATCAGAAATAGAAAATCCTTGTTCCTCGGCTGCCAAGAAACATTTCTTGATAGCATTTTAATTATTAAACTTATAAATAGGTACTATTATGAAAGCATCAATTCTTGGATTTCTTTTATTAATTATGAGTGTACAATTATTATCTGCGCAAAACTCTACAGTCGAACAAGAAATTATTAATCTCTCCAAAGAAAAGTGGCAATGGATGTCAGACAAAAATGTTGATACACTCGACAGTCTCTTTCACGAAAAAGCTGTTTTTGTTCACATGGGAGGATCCTGGGGAAAAGCGCAAGAAATCGATATCATTAAAAGCGGTGGAATTTGGTATAAGAAAGCAGACATCCATGAAGTATCGGTGAATATTATTGATAATACTGCTATCCTTTTAAATAGAATAACTTTATTGGCTGTTGTCGGCGGAAATGATGTAACCAATCCATTTGAGGTTACGGAAGTCTATGTGAAAGAAAATGGAACGTGGAAGTTAGGCGCTCTCTCGTTCACAAGGTTACTCATTCGTCCCGAATAACAGCTAAAGTTTTTACCCGTAAACATTTTTTGGCTGTCAAGAACCACTTCTTGACAGCAAATTAATTTCCTTTCTAATTTCTAAATTCCAAACAAATACTGCACTTTCAAAAAGTACTGCTGCTGAATATTTCTGATTCCGATTTCAGAGTTGTAATCAAGATAATCTGCAGTAGCGCCTAGATAAAAAGTTGTGAACGCACTCAACTTATAACTGAATAACGGATAAATATTGAAAGCTCTATCGAATGAATTGTACTGTGTTATCAAGCGGACAAACATTTCCGGCGAGAACTGATAGATACCAACAAGCCGGTAGATGTTGCCGTCATAAAAAAGTTCTTTTGTGTTCTCGTCTGCCAAGCGTGCGCGTGAGTAATCAAAAGAAATATTTATTTGTGATGAAGGTTTTAAAGTAAAGCCGGCGAAGAAATTATGACCGTAACCCATTTTAGGATCCGATGTTCTGAAGATAAATTTTCCGATGCTTCCTTCAACGTAAAAAGATAATTCGCTTATCGGACGTGTGCTTGCATAAAACTGAATCCGATTTATGTTTTCAAAATATTTATTATTAAACCATTCGTTATTTATAAGCATATAAGATAAATTAAATTCAGTTTGTCCTTTCATTAAGAAATATAAATAGGGAACAGCATAGAAGTCTTTTCTAATTCCAGCGTCATTGAACTTTGCACCTCCATGAAATCCAATTTCCCAATTATCAATGAATGAGCTATCCGGATAAAAATTAAATTCATGGGCAGTGCTGATTTCTTTATAATTTACCTGGCTTACAAGCCCGTTATAAGTTTGAAAAGTTGGAGAAATAGAAACTAGTTCGATATCAAATTCGTAAGAGCGCTGGCTGTGAGAAAGCTCTATTCCAATTCCGTTGCCGCTGTATTCCTCATTATCGAATGCTGCTGTATGCCCGGTCTTCGCGAATTCTCTCGTATTACCGAAAAGAGTAATGTCGTTCAATTCTTTTGTATGAGTAAAATGTGCTTCGCCCCCAAAATACCAGTTGCTTAAGAATTTATAATTCCAATCAAAACCGATTGCGTAATTATGAGCACCTTCAAAATTTCTTCCAAGAAGTAATGCGCCAATATAAATTTCATCACCGAAATCATAACGGAGTCTTCCGATGTTCGCTAAAGAATTCATGTTTGTTGAAACAGTGTTGCTTCTTTCTTCGCCAGGTACAACAAGTATTGTGTTTCTATCGTAAGCTGATAAATATAGAAATGAAAGATTACCGGCTTTACCAATAATTCTAGCAGCCGCTAACGGATTATTAATGGAACGTGAGTAATACATTGGTGTTTCAAGCAGATCGTTTCCGGCAAGAAAGAAAGGGCGCTTCTCCTGATAATCGAGCGCAAATGTTGTGTTAACATCAATTTGATCTGCATCGGATTCAATTTGACTGAAATCTGGATTGATTACTGCTTCCAAAGAAACGTTCGGACTCGGAGTATATTTTATTCCGCCACCAACTCTTCCAACTAACGGATCATAATTGAATTTTGAATTCGGATCATCAAAGTTTTCTCTTCTGCCGGCAAACTCACTTATTGCATACGGAAGAAGTTCAATGGTTCCACCACCTTTAATATTTTTTAATCCGTATAATAAACCGGCTTGTGGAAACATTGAAGGAATATTTCTATCAATCCTCACCCAAGAAGTCATTATTCTGCTATCGCGCGGTAAGTTTCTTATAAGATGAAGCGGCCAGATATGCTCTTCTTTATCCGGCAGCGATAAACTCTTAAATGGAATTTTGAATTCAGCTGTCCAGCCCTCATCATTTATACAAGCGGCAGAATACCAGATTAGATCTACCGACATATCTTCATTGTTCAATGTTGCAATTCCATCTCCTTGAATACCGAATGGATTGACAAACAGT
Source organism: uncultured Melioribacter sp. (assembly GCA_964464825.1). Classification (GTDB taxonomy): domain Bacteria; phylum Bacteroidota; class Ignavibacteria; order Ignavibacteriales; family Melioribacteraceae; genus DYJK01. Next base: position 43,422 of record CAYXKL010000002.1, read on the forward strand.
TCATACGCTTTTTGATAATCACCGTAAGTATCGATCAAAACGCCGATGTAATCATCTTGCCAAAGTCTGTCTCTATCCGATATATTAGCGCGTATTTGTTTCGGATCGGGATCGTAACATTTAAAACCAAAATAAATATTATCATCATCGTATAATATATATACAAGAGTTCTCTGCTGTGCCGAAACATTATCTGCCGGTTTAAATTCAATATTGAGTTCAACCGGATTTGCTTTAAACCAAGCCGGATTATCTAATTTACCGGTCAGTTCGATTGGTTTATCAATTCTTACTGCATCGGTTCTCGGTTTTTGATTTTCTTGCTGGGAATTAATTGTTGTGTTGAACAGAACCGGTAAAAATAAAATGGAGAGAAGAACAATCTTAGAATAATTTTTCATTGAAACTCCGGTAGAGATAAATTTTCATATCTATTGACTGTAACTGTAGAAATGAGGTTACAATAATATTCATAGGACAAAGAATCTTAGTTTGATTGTGAATTTAGACGTAAACAGAGCGTGATTTGTCACTTAATCTAAACTGGTATTAATAAATATTATGCAGCTGGTAAGCTGATAGTAATTACAGAACCTTTTCCGATTTCACTTTCTACTTTAATGGTTCCTTTGTTAGCTTCAATAAAATCTTTTGAAAGGATCATTCCCAATCCCGAACCGGTTTCTCCGGCAGTACCTTTGGTTGTGGTTTTTTTGTCTAACGCAAATATGTTCTCTAATGTATCCTTGTTCATTCCAAGTCCGGTATCTTTTACAAGAAGATTAACTTTACCTTCAACTCTTTCGGCGGTAATAGTAATTTCTCCTCCCAAGTGCGTGAATTTTACAGAATTGAAAATGATATTTCTGAGGATAGTATTCAGCATCTGCTCATCTGCAAAGACTGCAATATCACTGGGACAGTTTATAGTTAAGGTTATATTTTTATTGTTAAGATTTGTTTTGATAAGATCCACTATTTTCTGAATGACCGATTTTAATTCCAGTTTCTTGGGTTCGAATTTAATTTCTTGTCTTTGGTTTTTTGCCCATATCAATAAATTTTCCAGTAAATCAAAATCTTTTTTAATCGAATCTCCAATCATACTGATAGTTTCTTTTTTTTCTTTCTCGCTCAAAAGGTCGTATTGATCCCTAAGCAGACCCACAGCTGTAAAGATTGCGTTGAAGGGTTCGCGTAGATCATGAGCAATAATCCGGAAGAATTTATCTTTAACAACATTTAATTGATTCAGTTTGTCAGTAACTTTTTTCTTTTCGAAATAACGGAAAGTTAAGATGATAACTATAATTACAAAAAGTAAAACAATGATTATTAAGTAATTGCGCTGTTCTATTTGTCCTTCAAGATCTTTTTGTAAAACCTCTTTTTCTCTCTCCGCTCTTTCAATTTTAACTAAGGATTCAAGCTCACCTAGTTTAAGTATTTCTTTTTTAGTAATAATTGAATCTGAAAGACCATGATATTTTTCAAAATAATATAATGCGCTGTCGTTGTTTCCGGTTTTTTTGTAAAGCGTGTAGAATGTTTTATACGTGGCGGCAATAAGAGATGGTTCATTAATTTTAGTTGTAAGCTTTAATGCATCATAAAGATAATTTTCGCCAGATTTGCTGTCGTTTAGAGAAACATAGATCAACGCGATACCATTTAAATTGTTTACTTCACCTTCGGGATTAATAATTTTACGGTTCAATTCAAGCGCTTGCATAGAATATTTTAATGCTTCGGGCATATTCCCTTTTGCATAAGCCATATCGCTCAATCCTTGCCATACCTCCGCAAATCCTTTAAGATAATTTATTTTTTTATATAAATTTTGTAATTCATGGTATGAACTTTCGGCACGGGAATAATCACCTTTACGCTGGGAAAGTTTTGCAATTTCTAAAAGTGCCCTTGCAAGCAATCCTTCATTATTAATTTCTGTTGCAATACGATTGACAAGTTCAAAATAAACAAGCGCATTGGTGAAATCATCTTGTGCAGAATATAATCTGCCGATGTTCATATAACAGTAAGCGGCGCCTTCTTCATCGTTTATCTTCTCAAATATTTTTATTGCCGCTTGTATATGCTCGGTTGCTTTTTCAATATTGTTTCTTATTCTATAAATTCCGCCGATGTTATTGTGTGAATATGCTGTTTGAGTTGGATCGCCGGATTCTTGTGCTACCTTTAAAGCTGAATAATGATACTCAAGCGCAATCTCAAGAGCTCCGATATTTGTATATGTTACACCGAGGAAATTATTGGTCTTTGCCTCAAGAATTTTATTACCGGTTTTTCTTGTAAGTGTTAATGCTTCTTTTCCTAATTGAATTGCTGTAAGAGGATCGTTGCTTCTTCTATTCCATGTTTCATCAAGTAATATTTTTATCTTGGCTGTATCATCCAGTGCAGAAATATTTGATAGAATGGAATCTGCACCGCTTTGCGGAAAAACATTTGATAAACAAAGTATGCTAAAAAATAAAAATGTTTTGAAATGCATTTTATCCTGAATATTATACAGTAAAACTACAAAGAGAATTACGAGTTGACAAGTGGAGAAGGTAAAATTGTAAATGCTGAATTATAAATTGATACTATAAACATAGTTTTATAACAAGACTTCAGATTTAATAGATATTAAGACTTTATGAAGTATTAAATGTGGGTGGAAAAATCTATCTTAAATGGACTGTCGTCATTCTATTTACTTTTTTGTTGATAGCAAAAAGTTAAATTTATATTCAGAGGAAATTGTTAATTTTTAAACTAACTAATTAATTATTTCTTGATATTTGTGATTAAACATTTCATTTTAAACTCAAAGAAAAAATCTACAACGGAGATTCATGATGAGTATTCCACTGCTTATAATTGGCGCTGTTGTTATTTATATAATTGCATATAGAACTTACGGAAAGTTTCTTGCAAAGAAAGTTTATGCGCTTGATAATGAACGCAAAACACCGGCACAATTAAATAACGATGGATTGGATTTTGTACCGACGAGTGCAAAATTTTTATCGGGTCAGCATTTCTCAGCAATAGCAGCAGCCGGACCAATTACGGGACCAATTATTGCCGGAATAATTTTTGGTTGGGTGCCGGCACTCATCTGGATTGTAATCGGCTCAATATTTATCGGCGGTGTACACGATATGGGTTCTATTGTTGCATCGATTCGCCACAAAGCTCGCTCAATAACGGAAGTTGTTAAAGAAACAGTTTCGCACCGCGCCTGGCTGCTCTTTATGATTTTTATCTGGATTACTTTGGTTTACATCGTTGTTGCTTTTACAGATGTAACTTCAAGCTCATTTGTCGGGACAATAACTTTGGAGAATGGACAGAAAGTTGGCGGAGGCGCTATCGCAACTTCTTCTCTAATGTATCTTATTCTACCGGTTATAATGGGACTTTTGCTTAAATACACAAAATTAAGTTTAACATGGGCAACAGTAATTTTTCTTCCTCTGGTTGGAATAGCAATTTGGTACGGACCTTACATGCCGCTTGAACTCGGCTCAATTTTGGGAATAGATCCTCAGCAGACACAAAAACTTTGGAATGTTTTTATACTTGTCTATTGTTTTATTGCATCAATAATTCCGGTTTGGCTGCTGCTTCAGCCGCGCGGACATATAGGCGGATATTTTCTTTATGCCGCACTTTTTACCGCAGCTATTGGTTTGATGTTCGGAGGATTTGAAATTAATTATCCGGCATTTACAAAACTTGAAATGCAAGGAGGCGGATTCTGGTTCCCGATGTTCCCGATCTTGTTTGTTACAATTGCTTGCGGTGCTTGTTCGGGTTTTCATTCGCTCGTTGGATCAGGTACCACTTCAAAACAGCTTGCATGTGAAAGTGATTCAAAAGTTATCGGCTATGGAATGATGCTTCTTGAAGGAATGGTTGCAATTATTTCTCTTGCTTGTGTAATGATTCTAACACAAAATGATCCGCTCGTTAAAAGTTCTCCTAATTTTATTTATGCTTCCGGTATTGGCAGATTTATGGAATTGATCGGCATACCGGCTGTTTTCGGAATTTCATTCGGATTGATGGCTTTCACTACATTCGTATACGATACACTCGATGTCTGCACTCGTTTAGGACGTTATATCATTCAAGAGTTAACCGGCTGGAAAAAATTGAGCGGAAGAATTTTTGCAACACTGTTAATGGTTGGTGTGCCATTTTATTTTGTAACATTAACTTTATCGGATGCCAGCGGTAACCCGGTGCCGGCATGGAGAGTTTTCTGGAGTCTGTTCGGTGCATCGAATCAATTGCTTGCCGCTCTTGCACTAATCGGCATTACAGTTTGGCTCTACAAAACGGCAAAATTTAAATATGCATGGCTTGTTGCATTTATTCCGGCAGTCTGGATGTTCTTAATGTCCAACTGGGCATTAATTATTTTGATGAGGGATTCCTGGTTTAAAACCGGTAATTTAATTTTTACATCCGATCCGGTTCCGTATGCATCACTTGTGTTATTTGTTCTCGCACTCACACTTGCAGTTGAAACGATTTACTCATTATTTATAAAAGATAAAAAGTTAGCCGCCGTGGGTGGTTAGTTAGATTTTTTATCTTGCTGTCAAAGATTATTCCTTGATAGCAATATTAACTAGTGTTTGTCACTCTGAACCTGACTGCCGTTAGGCAAGTCATGTTACAGAGTCTCAGTATTAATTTATATTAAAATAAAAGATTCCGAAATGACACATTCGGACAAACCCTTATTCCTAAATGACAGAACAAATTTGTAAATCGTAATTTAAATTACACTTTGCATTCTCCACTCTTCGTTCTTCACTCTGCTCTCTACATTCCCAATTTACTTTTTATCTCTGCCGGCACTGCATCTTTATGAACCATGATTGCAATTGTCTTTAAGCGTACGTACGGCTCACTCATATACCAATAGCCGTTATATTTTCTATCTTTTGTCCCCCACGAATTTTTTGTGTAATAGAACTTTACACCGGTTTGATCTTTTGCAAGTCCGGTAATATGCATTAAGTGATCATCAGTCGTTGTGTAGTTATCGAAAGACTCTTGACGCATCTCTTGAGAAATAATTTTTTCTCTTATCGGTCCTTCTTCTTTCTCTTCGTCATCATCTTCTTTTTGAGATTCGTCAATAATTTCATCTGCCGGGACAATTGCATAAGCTTTCTTCTTCTCAAATTCTTTTTCGGAAACATCACCATCCCAGGCAACCGAGTAACCGTTCTCAAGTGCGTAATCAATTATTTTTATTAATTCATCAATGGGTAGATTATAATATAAGTCTTCAGTCCAATTGTCCGGTATCTCAAGTTCAAACTGTGTATAGAATGGATGATGCGTGTATGAAGTAAGTTCAATATAATCATCGGGATTAAACCCGAGCGATTGAACAAAACTTTTTGGTGTGTAGGCTTTCCCTTGGTAATTAAATTCAGTTGGCGGAACGCCGAGATAAATATCGAGCGTTGATTCAAAAACTTCTTTCCAGCGCGGAGTAACTTTACCACCTTTGTTTTTAGTTACAACATCAACTATGCTTTTCAGCATCGCATCCATTTCACCATGGTTATGTTCATCTTCATTTATATTCTTGCCGTTGTAAACTTCGTCGGGTACAAGACCATAATTTTTAATTACACGCATTACATCATGTGCTTGTCCGCCCATCCCGAAATTTGTTTCGCCGTGATAACGTACATAGTTAACAGCTTTATCGGGATAAGTATAACGCACATTGAACATTGGAGAGAGGATATGCTCACCCTTTCCCATTCTAATCAATTCGGTTTCAATAAATGATGTTGTTGCAAAAGACCAGCCAGTTCCAGTCTTTGCCTGGTTTTTAACCGGTGTAGTTTTTAGTTCGTAAATCATCTCAAATTCGTAAGCTTCTTTCTTTTTCTTTCCTTGTGCAGAGAGAATAAATGGAATGAATAAAACTGCAAGAATTATTTTGAAATATGGATTCAATTTCATGAGTAATCTTCACAATATTATTAATTGTACATCTTAATCATAAAATTAAAATATAACCGGCATAATTGGAAGTAGAATTAATAAATGGTATTAAGTTTTTAAAATAGTTTAAGTTAAGATTGATTTTAATCTCCCCTAAAACTAATTTCAAATTGCCCACAAAAAGAAAAAAGTCATTATGAACAATTACATATTTTTAAACAAGTTTTTAATTGCATTGTTATTCCTATTGATAATTGTTGCACCAGCATCATATTCACAAAATAAATTCGGATTAGTCATACACGGAGGTGCTGGTACAATTAAAAAAGAATATATGAGTCCGGAAAGAGAAAAAGAATATCTAGCAAAGCTTGATGAAGTGTTATCAGCCGGTTATAAAATTTTAGAAAAAGGCGGAAGCAGTCTGGACGCAGTTGAAGCGGTTATAAAATTAATGGAAGATTCTCCATTGTTTAATGCCGGCAAAGGGGCGGTCTTTACTGCTGAAGGTACAATTGAACTTGATGTTTCAATAATGGACGGAAAAAATTTATCAGCCGGTGCGGCTGCCGGATTGAAACATGTTAAAAATCCAATTTCACTTGCACGCAAAATTATGGAAAAATCTCCCCACGTTATGCTGATAGGTGAAGGTGCAGAAAAATTTGCAAAGGAACATAATCTAGAAATAGTTGATCAGGAATATTTTTTTACAAAAGAAAGATGGGAATCGTTACAACGCCTCAAAGAGAATGAATTAAAATTAAAAGAGAAACATGGAACTGTTGGTGCTGTAGCGCTTGATAAAAACGGTAACATTGCAGCCGGTACTTCAACCGGAGGAATGATAAATAAATTATGGGGACGAATAGGAGACACGCCTATAATCGGTGCCGGTAATTATGCTGATAACAATACTTGCGGTGTATCGGGTACTGGTCACGGTGAATATTTTATCCGGCTCGGGATTGCCAAAGATGTTTCTGCATTAATGGAATATAAAGGTTATACTTTGCAGCAAGCTTCGGATGAAGTAATAAGTAAATTAACTAAGTTTGGCGGTACCGGCGGAATAATTGCTATTGATAAATACGGTAATGTTGCAATGCCTTTCAATACTTCCGGAATGTATCGTGGTTATCACATTAGCGGAAGCGAGCCGGTAATTAAAATTTATAAAGAATGAGTTTGATTTACGAATTACGATTTTAGATTTATGATGTTTATTAAATCTGTTTTCAAATAAGTGGTTTTGATTTTATTAGTAATTTGTAATTAGTAACTCGTAATTTTTTAGGAGGTATAATGGAATTATTTCAACCGATTAATTATTTGGCAGTATTAACTTGTGCGGTTATTGCAATTGGAATTGGAGCACTATGGTACAGCCCCATGCTGCTTGGTAAAGTATGGGTCGATTCATTAGATAAATCCGAAGAAGAATTAAAAAAAGATTTTAAACCGGTTAAAGCTTACACAATTTCATTTATTGCACAGATTGTAATGGCATATGTATTAGCAAGAATTCTTTCCTATGTGAATGCAACAACTCTGGAAGAAGGGATACGTATTGCATTTATGGTTTGGATTGGATTTACCGCCACAACAATGACAGTTAACATGTTATTCGAAGGGAAAAACTTTAAGCAGTTTTTAGTCGATAGCGGTTATCACTTCTTAGTTATTATTCTTTACGGAATGATTTTAGGTCTTTGGCATTAGAACTATAATAATACTTAAATTTTATACGGAACAATAATGAAGATAAACTTTGTTGTTTTTGATCTTGACGGGACATTGATTAGTTCACACGAAACAATTTATAAAGCAACGTTACATGCGCTGAAAGAAGTAAATATTTTACATAAACTTGAAAAAGATAAATTTATGTATATGATTGGAATGCACTTCGAAGATATTTTTCGTGAATTTGGATTTCGTGTACCTGATTTTGAACATTTCATAAAGATTTATAAATCAATTTATTTCAATTACATCGGCTCATCAAATATTTATCCCTACGTTGAAGAAATAATTGATAAATTAGAGCAGAAAAAAATTAAAATCGGACTGTTAACAACAAAAGCTCAAGATCAAGCAGATTTAATTCTCAAGTATTTTAATTTATATGATAAATTTGACGGGATAATGGGAAGACGCCCGGGAATAGCTCATAAACCCTCACCCGAACCGCTCTTAAAACTTTGTAGCGAAGTAAATGCTGATATTAAAAATACAATGATGATTGGTGATTCTGAAATTGATATTGAATGCGGTAAAAATGCCGGCGCTGCAACGTGTGCGGTAAGTTATGGTTACCGCGATAGAGAAATGCTCGGAAAATCATCACCCGATTTTATTATTGACACAATTTCTGATTTAGAAAAAATAATTAGTGGATAATTTTTGTTTTTAGGAGGTTGTATGGATACCGGAAAAGTAAATGTAAATATTATCAATGGAATAGCATCATTAAGTTTTCATCATCCCAAAAGTAACTCGCTACCTTCTAAAATGATTAAGGAAATTACACACCAAATCGAAAAATTATCTAATGATAATAATGTAAGAGTGATAGTTATTAGAAGTGAAGGAGAAAAAACATTCTGTGCTGGTGCATCATTCGATGAACTTGCCGCGATTAAAGATTTAAAAACGGGTAAAGCTTTTTTTATGATGTTCGGTCAATTGATTAATGCAATGCGTAAGTGTGAAAAAATAATTATTGCACGTGTACACGGAAAATGTGTAGGCGGAGGTGTTGGTATTGCCGCAGCTGCAGATTATACACTTGCATCCAATGATGCCTCAGTACGGTTAAGCGAACTTCTTCTCGGCATTGGTCCTTTTGTTGTTGGTCCGGCTATTGAAAGAAAAGTCGGCAAAACCGCTTTTGTAACTATGGCTGTTGATGGCGATTGGCACGATTCCTTTTGGGCTAAACAGAATGGCTTGTTTACAAAAGTATTTGCAACCAATCACGATCTTGATGAAGCTGTTTCTGCTCTCGCAAAAAAAATTGCCGCTTGCAATCCCGAAGCAATTAAGGAAATGAAAAAAGTTTTTTGGGAGGGAACTGAAAATTGGGATAAACTTTTAGAAGAGCGCGCAGAAATAAGCGGTAGATTGGTGTTAAGCGAATTCACAAAAAAATATATAAAATCATTCAAAGAAAAATAATCAACTTATTTTGCCGGGGGGAAAAATTGAAGACATTTTTTACAATTCTGCTCATCGGATTTTTCTTTTCACAACTTTCTAATATTAACGCTCAAATCGATTCTGTTGATATTTCAGAATATTTTGATAATCACGAAGGGTGTATTGTTATTTATGATAAAACGTGGGAATTATATTTCCGTTATGATGAAAAAAGATGCAGTGAAAGATTTCTTCCGGCATCAACTTTTAAAATTCCGAATTCGTTGATTGGATTGGAAACTGGAGTAATAAAAGATGCCGATTTTGTAATCAAATGGGATGGAATTAAACGCTGGAATGCTGATTGGAACAAAGATCATAATTTGCGCTCTGCAATACAATCTTCATGTGTTCCGTATTATCAAGAACTTGCGAGAAGAGTAGGAAGAGAAAGAATGTTTAAATATATCGATGCATTAAGTTATGGTAACGGAAAAATTGGTGAAAAGATTGATACGTTCTGGCTTGATAATTCCATTAAAATTTCTGCTGATGAACAAATAGAATTTTTAAAAAGGTTTTATGATTATAATTTACCTTTTTCCAAGAAGTCTATTGACATAGTTAAAGAAATTATGAGCGAAGAAATTTATCCGGTGAGCAAACTAAAATTTAAAACCGGCTCCGGACAAAAAGAAGATGGAACATGGCTATGCTGGCTTGTCGGTTATGTTGAAAAAGGAAAAGATGTTTATTTTTTTGCATTTAACATAGAAGGGAAAAAATTTGATGAAACTTCTTCTTTAAGAAATAAAACTTCGCGTGATATTCTAAAGAAAATGAACATAATTAATTAATAATTATTAGTTATTAATTTTAACTCATAACTTAACATTCAGAACTTGTAACTATATGAAGTATAATTTGAGTGAAATATTTATTTATCCGGTTAAATCACTTGGCGGAATAAGTTTGAAAGAAGCTGAGGTTACAGAACGCGGATTAAAATATGACAGACGATGGATGCTTGTAGACTCTACCGGCAAATTTATTACGCAACGTATTTATCCCAAGATGTCATTGATTGCAGTCGATATTTCAAATGATAAATTAATTTTAAGACATAAAAAAACTTCAGAACAAATAGAAGTAGGGCTTAACGAAACAACGGGTAATAAATTAAACACGGTAATTTGGAATGATACCGTTGAAACTCTGCACGTCAGCACTTTTGCTGATGAATGGTTTGAAATAATTTTTGGTATCAAATGCAAACTGGTTTATATGCCGGATCAATCGAAAAGGTATGTGGATAAAACTTTTGCGCACAACGATGAATTGACAAATCTAACTGACGGCTATCCATTTTTGATTATTGGTCAGGAATCTCTTAATGATTTAAATTCTAGATTGAAAGAGAAATTACCGATGAACCGGTTTAGACCAAATTTTGTTTTTACCGGCGGCGCTTCTTTTGATGAAGATAAAATGAAAAGTTTTATGATTAATGGCATTACATTCTATCCGGTAAAACCATGCGCACGCTGTGTAATTACAACCACCGATCAAAATTCGGGAGAGAGAAACGAAGAACCATTAGCAACTTTATCAACTTACAGAAAAGTAAATAACAAAGTTATGTTCGGTCAAAATTTACTTCATAATGGATCTGGCATTGTACAAGTGGGTGATGAATTTCAAAATATTGAATGGAAATAAATATTTATAAATATGCATATAATTTTCTCCGTGACTTCTCTGTGTAACCCGGTGTTACTTGAATAGAGCCTCACAATTCTTAGTCAGCTATTTACGTTTATAAGTAAAATCATATTCAACATTCCACGTTTTCCCTTCATCACTGCTCTGTTGTGAAAACTGTCTTACTGTATTTGGATCCAAATTATAGAAAGTTAATTTGCGTATGTATGGATTCTCTTTGTCTTTAGCGTGATCGTAGCTGAAAAAAATCATCGCTTTTTGGGTTTCATCATAATTGCCTTCGAATAAGATCGGATCTGAATTCTGATCTACCCAATATTGAATCCATTTACCTTTTTCTTTATTAAAATGATTAAAACTTTTTCCGACATAACCGCTGGCGCCGGTCCAGTTTTCAAGTATTACAGCATGGCGGAGTATTTTTTCAATTATACTCTCTCCGGCTTTTTTGTTTTGATGATTGAACACTTCCCATTCTCCAACCCAGAAATCAAATTGTCTTGATTCCGCCGGAAGAGGAACTGGCTGATTTAGAGTTGTATTTTGCGCTATAAGTATTGATGCAAATAAAAAATTAATTAGAAATAGTTTATTTAAACGATTCATATTATTATCCTTTTTAAGTGTTTCATTATATGCTGTTGTTATTACCGGACCTTAGCGTAATAAATGAACAAAATTGTTTTAAAATTGAGAATCGACGGCAAACTTAGTTTTAAAGTTATCAAGCTTTACAATTGTTTTATTCCCGTCTAATAGTTTACTTTCTGTTAATTATTCTTTTTATGCAACTATTAGACGGCAAAGTAACGGTTAGTGTTATATTATAAAAGTCTATAAATATTTCTCTTTAGAATATTAATGACTGAAAAAAGATTATTATTTTTTGCTGCGTAAATTCAAGGAAAAAACAAATTTTATGCCCCGTAAAAAATATAAGAAGATTACAGAGGTAAGAACATTCGGTAATGTTTTTGATTATAAAAATGAAAATGTTGAGGGGGAATTACATAATTACTTCGGAAATAAAAATTTATTTACAATAGAACTAGGTTGCGGACAAGCAGATTACACAATTAATTTAGCTCGATCATATCCAAACCGGAATTTTATCGGGATTGACAGAAAACCGAACCGGATTTGGAACGCATCAAAAAATGCTGATGAACTTAACATTAAAAATGCTGCGTTTTTAATTGCTTACATTGAAAAACTCGATAATGTTTTTTCCAATTCTATTGTTGATGGAATCTGGATTACTTTCCCTGATCCTTATCCGCGCCACGGAAGTATTAAAAAACGTTTAACACATCCTAGATTTTTAGAGATTTATAAAAAGATATTAGTAAAAAATGGAATTGTAAATCTTAAAACAGATGACGATCTTCTTTATGAATATACTTTGGAACAAATTCAAAAGAACAATTTGCATCTGGTAAAAGAAACTAAAGATTTATATTCAAACAAAGAAATTACTGCCGAGGAAAGTATTCTAACCAAATACGAAAAGCAGCACCTTGCTGAAGGGAAAAAAATTAAGTTGGTAACTTTTCATTTTTGACCATTACTTTCGTTCCCCCTTTTTTCGCCCAATAAAATGGCGGACAATTTGGAATAGGATATGGAGTAGTTAATTTTATTTAGTGTGGTTAAAACGTGTATTCCACAACCGGATTATTAATCGGCTTGCCTGAGGTATCATGAATTATCAACAGAACTTTATCATTAATATTATGATCATCTCTTAAATAATTTTTTAGTGCTGTCAGATCAAATAAAATTTTTTGAGTTAAGTAAGCTTCACACATATCATTATCGGCATTGTGAGAAAGCATTAAAGTAACTTGTGCCGGATTGGATTCGGCAATCTCTTTTAAACCATATAATTCAATTTTATGTTCTCTACATCCGCCGCTGTAAGAAATATTAAAAGCTAGTAAATCACTATCTATTTCTACACCATTAACATTTAGCAGATCTTTTTCAATTATAGATGTATCGGATCCGTTAATCAACCGCACAGATTTTATTTCATCATCGCTGTTATTCATTGGTTTTATAATTAGATCAATATTGTAATCAGCCGGATCTATTTGCTGATCACTTCGTGGATAGGGATTGAGTCCTTTTAATTCAAATATGTAATCGCCGAATATTACATATCTTGGCTCAAGCATTGTGTTTAATATTTTAGTCTCTATCTTTCTATCATTAATTAAAGTTAACTCAACTTCACCATTGCCGGCCCAGACACAAATTGCATCCATCGGACAGCGTGAATCACTTACCACTCTATTAAATTTAATTGTAACCAGTTGGTTTATACTAATTGACTCACCGCTTTTAATGTTAACAGTAACAGAATCGAAAAATTTATTTAACGTAAGCGAGTTATCAGCGGGTGATGTGGGCTCTGTGGTTTTTGTGCATTGAGAAACCGAAATTATCAAAGTTACAAACAACAGCTTACTTATCAGATTCATTGTTTAACTTCCTAATTCTCTTTATTAAATTAATTAATTATAATTCCTTAAAAAGGGTTAAAATTTGGTGTTGCCGATTAATTACACAACAAAATTTTTAGGGATTGAATTATAAATTATATCAGGTTTGAAAACATTTACTTGCACTAATTATGAGAAGCATAATAATTGATATGGAAAAGTTAACTATAAAAATCCTTGAAAGAATTATTCCTTCAAGGATTAATTACTTTTTAATAATTTATTTGTAAAGTTTTACGATAACTGCTGATGCTTCACCGCCGCCAATACAAAGTGATGCTAATCCATAGTTCGAATTTCTTCTTTTCATTTCATGCAACAATGTTGCCATAATTCTTGCGCCGCTTGCACCAATGGGATGACCGAGCGCTATAGCACCGCCGTTAACATTTACATTATCAGTAGTAAGTCCTAATATTTTATTCACTGCAAGCGATACAACTGCAAATGCTTCGTTGATTTCGAATAAATCGATATCACTCAACTTCATTTTTGCTTTTGCAAGAACTTTATTGATAGCATCAGCCGGAGCTGTTGTAAATTGTATCGGCGCTTTTGCAGCAGAACTTTGTGCAACAATTTCTACTAATGGTTTTAATCCAAATTCTTTCGCTTTCTCTTCGCTCATAACTAAAACCGCCGCAGCGCCGTCATTTATTTTAGATGCATTTGCAGCTGTAACAACGCCATTCTTATCAAATGCCGGTTTAAGAGTTGGAATTTTTTCGAAGTTAACTTTTTCCGGTTCATCATCTTTTGTAACAATTGTATCACCGTTTCTTCCTTTAATTGTTACCGGAACAATCTCATCATTAAATTTTCCATCTTTCTGTGCAGCAAGTGCTCGTTGGTATGAAACAACTGCAAAATCATCTAATTCTTTTCTCGTGAAGTTCATCTCTTTTGCACAAGCTTCCGCACAATTACCCATGTGGATATTATTGTAAACATCCCACAAACCATCTGAAATCATAGAATCAATAATTTCACCGTGACCAAGCCGGTAGCCGCTTCTTGCATTTTTTAAAAGATACGGTGCATTGCTCATACTTTCTTGTCCGCCGGCAATTATAACATCTGCATCGCCAAGTTGTATTGCTTGATGAGCAAGCATAATTGCTTTCAATCCGCTTCCGCACATTTTGTTTATTGTTAAACACTCAGTCTTATCCGGAAGACCGGCATAAATTGCTGCCTGGCGTGCAGCAGCTTGTCCCAATCCGGCGGTTAAAATATTTCCCATTATTACTTCATCAACTGCACCGGGATTAATTTTTGATTCTTCCAATAATGATTTAATTACAATACTTCCGAGTTGAGTTGCAGATAAACTGCTTAATGATCCGTTGAATGCACCTATTGCGGTTCTTTTTGCGTGGGTTATTACTACTTTTTTCATTTTTAATACCCATTTTTATTATGACTCAAAAATTTGAAATATTTGACTCATATACAACCTCTAACTCCTTTAAACTTCCGAATTTTATTAAAAAATTATTCTGTCCATATTTTGTAAAATTTAATAACAACGGGGATCTATTTACAACGGCAGAAAATAACGGAAAGTTGAAATTATACTTTATCTTACCCGGAGAGGACCGCCTTAAAAAAGTAGATTATAAGCGAGTATTTTTAATCACACCCCACAGCCTATTTGCAATTAAAAAATTAATTGCATTCTGCTCAATAATAAATTATCTTTGCTAAGAATAATTCCTATTTAGGAAATATTACTTATGAATAAAGAAAACCACAGAAACATCATAATAGATAAAAAACTGAAGGTTACTCCGCAAAGAATGGCGGTGCTGGAAGCTCTGTCTCATCTGAAAAATCATCCGACCGCAGATAATATTATCGAATTCATTAAATCTAATCACCCGAACATTGCCGTTGGAACAATCTATAAAACGCTTGAGACATTTGTTGAGGTGGGTTTAATTAAAAAAGTGAAAACAGAAAAAGATGTTATGAGATATGACTCGATTCTCGATAATCATCACCATCTTTACGCTTCGGATACAGAACATATAGAGGATTATTTTGATAACGAACTGGACGCAATGATTGATAAATATTTTAAAAAGAAAAAAATACCAAACTTTGTTATTGAAGATGTTAAAGTACAGATAATCGGAAAGTTTAAGAAAATCAAAACCAATTAAAGACGAAACGTTGAACAAAGTTCATGCGCTTAATCGATGAAACGGAATAATATCAGTTTCATCATATATATATATAGAAAACCATATAATATAAAAGGAGCAGTAAAATGGAACAAAATCAAGCAGTATCAATGCCGAGAATAGGTGATAAAGCGCCTGAATTTAAAGCAGTTACAACACAAGGAGAAATTAATTTTCCGACTGATTACAAAGGAAGCTGGGTTATACTTTTCAGCCATCCGGCAGATTTTACACCCGTGTGCACTTCGGAGTTTATGACCTTTGCAAATATGGAAAAACAATTTGAAGAAGCTAACTGCAAACTAGTCGGCTTATCAGTTGACGGACTTTACAGTCATATTGCGTGGCTTCGTACTATCAAAGAAAAAATTGAATACAAAGGGATGAAAAACATCGAAGTGAAATTTCCATTGATAGAAGATATTACAATGGAAGTTGCAAAGAAATATGGAATGATCCAACCCGGTGAAAGCAACACCAAAGCTGTACGCGCAGTATTTTTTATTGATCCCAAAGGAATAATCAGAACAATAATTTATTATCCGTTAAGTCTGGGTAGAAATTTTGATGAACTTTATCGTGTTTTAATTGCATTGCAGACAGCTGACGCATTTTCAATTGCGACACCGGCAGATTGGAGACCGGGTGATGATGTTATAATTCCGCCGGCCGGATCTTGCGGTACGGCAAAGGATAGAATGGAAGGTAAAGAAGATATGAAATGTTACGATTGGTTCTTCTGTACAAAAGAACTAAAAAAGGAAACAGTATTTAAAACTGTGTTGAAAAAGTAATTAATTATAAAATAGGGTGGTCTTTATTGATCACCCTATTAATTAAGCTTTATTTATTCTTTTTCTCTCGCATAACATATCATATCTCAGTTTTTCTGTGAATCAAATTTTGTTGATATAAAACTGATTCATTTTATTATCTATTAAAAACCAATTATGAAAGGAGCTTAAATGAAAGAGAAAAAAAGAAAGCTTACCACAGCATCAGGCCGTCCGTATGCCGAGCATGAAAATACAATGACTGTTGGACCGCGCGGACCGGTACTTCTGCAAGATTATTTTTATCACGAAAAGATGGCACACTTCAACCGCGAGAGAATTCCCGAACGTGTTGTTCATGCAAAAGGAAGCGGTGCGTTCGGTACATTCACAGTTACGAATGATATTACCAAATACACACGCGCAAAACTTTTTTCAAAGATTGGAAATAAATGTAGAGTCTTTTTAAGATTCTCTACAGTAGGAGGCGAAAAAGGAAGTGCCGATACCGAAAGAGACCCGAGAGGATTTGCAATTAAATTTTATACAGAAGACGGCAATTGGGATTTAGTCGGCAATAACACTCCGGTATTTTTCATTAAAGATCCGAAAAAATTTGATGATTTTATTCACACACAAAAACGCGATCCGAAAACAAATTTGAAAAGTCCAACTATGATGTGGGACTATTGGTCACTTAATCCTGAAAGTCTGCATCAAGTTATGATTCTGATGAGCGACAGAGGAACACCGGATGGTTACCGTCATATGAATGGATATGGCAGTCATACATTTTCAATGTTTAACAATAAAAACGAAAGAGTCTGGGTAAAATTCCATTTCAAAACTCAGCAAGGAATAAAAAACTTCACTGGAAAGGAAGCAGATGAAATGCGCGGCAAAGATCCAGATTATGCTCAGCGAGATTTAATTGAAGCAATAGAGAAAAAAGATTTTCCGAAATGGACACTTAAAATTCAAGTAATGACAGACGTGCAAGCTAAAAATTTCAAATGGAATCCGTTTGATCTTACAAAAGTATGGCCCCATGCAGAGTATCCGCTTATAGATGTTGGCATTCTGGAATTAAATGAAACTCCCCAAAATTATTTTGCAGATGTTGAACAAGCGGCATTTGCACCGGCTCATACAATAGACGGAATAGGCTGGTCGCCGGATAAAATGCTGCAAGGAAGAATCCTTTCTTATCCCGATGCACACCGTTACAGACTTGGTGTTAATTACGAGCAGATACCGGTTAATAAATGTCCGTATGCGGTTAATAATTATCAGCGCGATGGTGCAATGCGTGTAGATGGAAATGGCGGCAGCGATCCGAATTATTTCCCGAATAGTTTTGATGATATTTATGCAGATGAATCATATAAAGAACCGGCAATGATACTTGATTCGAATATTGCAGACTGGTATGACCGCAACGCTCCGGGAGAAGATGATCACTATACCCAGCCTGGATTGTTATTTACAAAAGCAATGAACGAACAAGAGAGAAAAAATACTATTAATAATATTGTCGGTGCAATGAGCGGAATTACCGGACCGAAACGCGATGAGATTATTAACCGTCAGCTTTGCCATTTCTTCCGTGCTAATGTTGAACTCGGTATGGCTGTTGCTCAAGGACTTGGTGTTAATGTAGATGAAAGTATGCTGAAGCAGAAATAAATATGATTTAAAAAATTCCATCCCGATTTACCGGGATGGAATTTTTATTTATTCAAACTATTTTATTACCATCATCTTCTTTACTTGTGTAAAATTACCCGAAACTAATTTATAGAAATAAACTCCGGTTGGCAGAATTGTGCTTTCAGAATTCAAATTAAAAACCGCCTCATGATAACCGGCACTTTGATACTTATCGACAAGTTTAATTAATTCATTTCCAATAACATCATAAATAGAAATTGTTACATGACCAGATTCCGGCAATCCGTATCTGATAATTGTAGATGGATTGAACGGGTTGGGATAATTCTATGCAAGAACATATTTCTCCGGCATGCCTGAAAACAAATCATCTACACTAACGCCAACGTCCTGGCGTACCTCTACATTTTTAGGACTGCCCAGCGTATTAGCTGCTGTAATTGTTATAGTGCCAATTCTTGCGGCCCCGGTATTTGTTTCATAAGCAAATGAAATTGTTCCGTTGTTTGTTCCGGAAGTGCCCGAATTAATTGTTAACCATAAAGCGTTTGAAGATGCTGTCCAATTCATTGTTCCGCCGGTTGTGTTGGTTACTGTAAATATGCCGTTACCGGAAGCAGCCGGAACATCGATAAAATCCGGACCCACAGCAAGTGTTGGAGTAATTGCAAAATTTGCAACAAGATTTCTATCTCCATTCAATTTAAAAGTATAATTGATATTAGTTGATACTTCATTTGAATTTTCAGTCCAATTAACGAAACTATAACCCATAATAGGTTGAGCTGAAACGGTAATTTGTGTCCCGGCCGAGTAAGTTCCTACTCCGCTTGTTGTTCCATAATTAGGAGGATTACTGCTTGCTGTAACTGTGTACTGAACTTGTGTTGATGTTTCAAGTTTTAATCCCCAGCAGTTTATTACTCTTAACATATTTCCGGTTGATGCATCTGTAACTTTTATTTTCCACCAGCCGTCGGCTTTAGCTCCATATGCATCCCACAGACTTCCAGCCGGTTTAATCATCGGACTGAAAGGTGCAAGCTGAAGATTATTATATGTAAAGTTTGAATCTGCACCGTGCACTATTAAAGCGATTAAATCATTGCTTGTATAATTTGTATTGGGATCAGGTGAAAGCTTGGTTGAAAATCCGCCGGGACCGTATAATGTAATATCTAATCCGCCGACAGATCCATGATTGATCATTAAAGCTGCTTCTAAATTTTCTACAGATAAACTTGTACCGGGAACAAAAATTGAATCATATACTGTAACTCCGGGATTAATTACTGTTTTTTCAGAACTAAGAAAAAAATCATTCTGATCGTATTGTGCAACCGGAAATAATACCGGCGAGCTGTGAGTGTTTTGAGTTTTTGCAGAGTTAATTTTTGCATTGCCTCTGAATCTAAGAGAAGAAGTCGTTTCTATTCCGCTGTTGGCTGCAGTCAGCAGATTTGTTAAATGATCGAAAGCATAAGTACAGCTTCCGGAAAAACCGTTTGTAACAGCACGGGTTGAATACATTGTTGATTGTATTTCCTCTTCAGTCCGTGCAGTATTTTTCCAAATCCGAACCTCATCTATAAAACCTTTGAATCTTGAACTAAGATCTGTATCACCAATTCCGGCACGGCCGATGTACAAACTATCATCATTGCTCTCTATTAATGGTTTTGAAAGAGTTACAATTTCAGCAACCTCTTTTGCATTAATATATAATTTGGAAATACCGTCAGCAGAATTATAAGTACCGGCAACATGATACCATTTATCATCTGTAATTGCATTTGCAAATTCTACCGTTCCGCCGGACCCGATATCAAAAGCCAAAGTACTATTCATAAGTTTCAAGTGATAATCCATCCGCCCGCCGCTGATTGAACTTGCTTTACTTACAATGAATTGGAATTCACTAACGGGAGGAGTAAGATCCCGGCGTATCCATGCTTCTACAGTTATTGCAGTTGTTGAGTTGAAGTCGCCGCTATTGGGAGCGACACAGTGAGAGTTTCCATCTAGATAAAGGGAATTATTAAAATCAAAATAATTACCGGGTTTAGTATTATAACTTACCATATTAACATTTTGTATAGTCCCGGTATTATTTACAAGACCGCTCCAATCTTCTCCGGACCAGTCTAATAAATAAGATGCAGCTAATCCTCCGTAAGTACCGTCATCACCCCGGTATTGTAATGGGATGTACATATTTTCTAAAATTTGAGTTTCTGTTCTGGCTACACTCCATATTCTTACATTATCAATATATCCGTTCCAAAAATAAGTTTTGGTGGTTCCGTCTCTATCACAGCCGATGTATAGTGGATCAGCATTTACAGCTAATGCACCGGATGCAAGATTTGCAGAGGCATCTAATTGACCGTTGATATATAACCGGGTTGTTGTCCCGTCGTATGTTGCGGCAACATGAGTCCACGTATCAAGCGGTATAACCGTATTGCCATCAACACGAGATGCAGCACCTTTCGGATAAAAACGAAGCTTTCCTTCTCCGCAATTCAAGCCGAACCAATATGATGAATTCCAGTTTTTTCCGACTATACAGTTGCATCCGTTATTAACTTTCGGATAAACCCATGCTTCAATTGTTATTGCAGCAGTTGGATTCAACTCAGCGTTATCGGGAATATCAACATAACTTGTTGTTCCATTGAAACTGGCGGCGTAGTTGTACTGATACTGTGAATAGGAATTACTGAAGCAGAAAAATATAATTAGGAGTGGATATAAAAATGATAGATTTTTTTTCATGGCAATCTCCGCTACTGTTTGTTCAATCTATTTTTTTTGAAATAATGAACAACTCAAATACAGACAGCAAAAGAAGATCTATAATTACTTGTTAATGATTGCCTTATAAATTTTAATGATAGGTAAAAGAAAGATGTTAGCGGATTGATCATTGGAGTTGTTAATAATCACCTAATTCTACTGTTTAATCTGTCAAACTATTAACACAAATGCAATGTTTTTAAGATACTTGTTAATCAATTTTAACGGAATTTAAAGGACTATTGAGATAATAACACATATTGTATTGTTCATTTTTTATGATATGGATGTGAAAGCTTTTTATTCTTGTAATAGATAAAATTATTAATTAAAATGAATGAGGTTCTTATCTTTTTTCATGTTGCCAATTAAAAAAAGGAGGCAGCCATGTTTTGCCCAAACTGCAAAGCCGAGTATGTTGAAGGAATTACTGTATGTGCCGATTGCGGCGTTGAACTTGTAGAAAAATTACCGCCCGAAGAAAACCACGATATAAAATTTACATTCAAACCAGTTTTGAAAACGAACAATATGGGAGATATAGCAATAATAAAAAGCATTTTAGATGAACAAGGGATCGAGTATTACATTCAGGGCGAGAACATGTTATATGTTCTTGGAGTGATTGATTCCGCCATCCTTAATGTTCGGGAAGATCAATTGGATGATGTAAAAGAATTATTAAAAGATTTTGAACCGAAATTCCTAAGCTTCAACGCATCCGATTCATCCAAAGAAGATGAATGATTTAAGTTATTTGTAGGAAACGGTTTTTTTAACCGTTCCAAATATACTTTAAACAAAAAGTAGAACTTCACTTAATTCAACATAATTAAATCTTATTCAATTGATAAATTAATTCACAAAAAAAGAAAGTAACAAATATGAAAAAAATCATCCTTTGGATTGCGGTGTCAATCTTACTTCTTTTAGTTCTAATATATATAATTGCATGGAAGTCTCCAGTCTATTATGTTGTTTCAACCGGAAATATTGCAGCAAGTGATTCAATAATTCCATTTAAAGATTACTCGAATATTATTGATCATCCGAGACCCTACATTATTAATTACAAAAATGTGTTAACTGTTTTTGGGGCAGAACATACACGCGATCCGAATCATATTGAAATTCCGCTTATTGAAGAGGAATGGAATAAACTCAAACCAACAGTAGCGTTAGTGGAAGGACGATTGGATTTTCACCTCCCTCTAATTATGAATCCGGTGGAGAATTTAGGTGAAGGCGGTAAAGTTAAAGAGTTGTCATCCAAAGCCGGTATCCCTATTTACAATTGGGATTTATCAAAGGAAGATCTTGCAAAAAGATTAGTTAAATATTTTGAACCGGAACAAATAGCGATCGCTCAAATTTTGAGTCCGTACTTTGGTGAATTGCGGCATAGCCGTCCATCCGATCCGGAAAAATTTATTGAAGAATATATTGATAGAGCGGAATATGTTGGTGAAGAAAAAAATATACAAACAGCTGAAGATGTTGATAGAATATGGAAAAAATATTTTCAATCAGAAATTGATTGGCGAAATGTTGATGATCAATATGGACTGCCGGGATTTTTAGCCGAAATTGCAACCATAACAAATGATTTAAGGAACCATCACCTTGTAAATGTAATACATGATCTTCTTCAAAAAGGAGAAAGAGTTTTTGTAATATGCGGTTCAAGTCATGCAGCTTGTATAGCGCCGGCATTTCAAAGGTAGTACAAATAATTAATAGATGGATAGTACAAAACATATAAAATGGAAACTGTTTTAGAAAAAAAATTAATTACTTCTTATAAAAATGAGATGATATTATTTTTAAAATCTCATCCGGAATATTTTGGAGAAGCTGTTCAATTAGCAATTTCCGATAAACAACCATATTCTTGGAGGGCTGCATATTTATTGTGGGGCAGTATAGAAGAAAATGACAAACGGATTCGCAAGAATATTAAATCAATTGTAGATTGTATTCAAGGAAAGGAGGATGGTCATCAAAGAGAATTGTTAAAAATTCTTTATAAGATGAAAATCAATGAGAAATACGAGGGACAACTTTTTAATATTTGCATAAATCTTTGGGAACAGATTGATAAAGATCCTTCGGTTAGGATAAATGCGTTGAAATTGATAATCAAAATTGTAAAAAAGTATCCAGAATTAGTAAAAGAAATATTGTTCTTAACACAAGATCAATATTTAAAATCATTATCACCGGGTGCAAAAAGATCGGTTGATATAATGATTAAACAAGTAATTCGGGAATAAAATAGAAGTTAAATTTTAATAATCATAAATTTTAATAAATAAGTTTTTATTGGAGGGTAAATGTCTGAACTAAAAACAAAAGTCAATAATGCAAGTGTGAAAGACTTTCTCAATTCAGTCGAAGATGTGGGGAGAAGAAAAGATTGTTTTGAGATCTCTAAAATGATGGAGAGTGTTACAAAAGCCAAACCGAAAATGTGGGGTACGAGTATAATCGGATTTGGAAGTTATCACTACAAAGGCAAAAGCGGACGCGAAGGTGATTGGATGTTAACGGGTTTTTCACCACGTAAACAGAATTTAACTTTATATTTAATGGGCGGCTTTGATTCAGAAAAAAATTTACTCGATAAACTTGGAAAATTTAAAACCAGCGTCGGCTGTTTATATATAAAAAAGTTGGATGATGTGGATAAAAAAGTTTTGAAAGAACTGGTGACTGCATCCGTTAAAAAGTTGAAGAGTAAGACTAAATAAAATGTTACTTTTTAAGCACACCAGAAGGTATCATGCAGTGCTTGTATTGCAGCAAAGTTACACAAACAAGAGGTGAATATTAGATACTTAGGTTTTCTCGGATTTCTTGGTTTTCTTGGTTTCTTTGGAATGAATGAAGGAATGGAATACCTTTACGGTTTGTTCGGTCTATTCGGATTTTTCGGCTTCTTTGGATATATTAAGAATAAATAAGCAATAAGAACAAACCTTAATTTTATTCTACTGTTACTTGGCGATTAACTCATCGTAAGCACGATCAAGATTTAACTTACGGGCGCCTTCCCATCTCTCTTTCAGCGATTCAAAACCCGGAATTGCAGACGCTGCTGTAATTTCTTCTTTTGATTTTCCGTCGCTTATTCCTTTGGAAACAAAATCGATTAATGCTTCAAAATAATTTTTCATTTCGTTGATATTATTTCTTTTATGCACTACCAATTCATCTGATATTGCATGACCGCAAATGAAAATCGTATCGCTGTCGTAAAATTTATAAACTCTTTCTAAAGCAGTAATCCATTCTTTAATTGATCCGCCGCCTTTGTTATCGATATATGGAAAAGCTTTGTTGAAAACGAGATCGCCTAAGTGAGCAATATTTGTTTCTTGAAAATGGATTACAGCATCACCGCCGGTATGAGCCGGACCGAAATACTTTGCAGTGATTCTCTCATTTCCTAATTCTTCTCCCCAAGTATTCTTGAAAGTTGCATCTGCATACACTTGCGGTTTATCAGGATTACCCCCGTAATTTAATTCTTGTAGCTTTCTGCAATTTTCATGTGCAATGATTTTATTTGCATATTCTTTAATAACAATATTGCCGGATGTATGGTCACCGTGATGATGTGTATTGTAGTGAAGATCTATTCTTCTATCGGTTTTTGTTTTTAAACCCTCAATAAATTTTTTTGCTGTTTCCGGATATTGCGAATCAATTGTAGCAATTCCATTTTTATCAACAAACCATGCAATAGTACCACCGCGCTCTATGTAAATTCCAATTTTATCACGTATCACTTTAAAGCCGGGAATTTCATCCAAAGCGGAATTAAAGAAACGATAGCCGTGAGTTAAAAATCCGCCGGTAATGAGAACGCCGGCTCTTAAAAATTCTTTTCGCGTAATTTTCATTTTTCAACCTTTGTTGCTTTGTTTGAATATTTTTCTTTTATAATTTTAAGAGAATTTTTTACTAAGAACAATAATTAGGGGGATAAATCTGAAACAAACATTTCCAATTTTTCGTTCAGCCTCTAATAGTGATAGTGAAAGAATAAAAGAACTAATCTTTAATATTTTAAACGAGTACGGATTAAAAACCGATCCGGTTACTACCGACTCCGATTTGAATGACATAGAAGCAAGCTATAGTAATAGAAATGGGATATTTGATCTTCTGCTTAACGCAGAGGGCAAAATAATTGCCACGGTTGGGCTATATAATATAGATAGTAACACATGCGAATTACGCAAAATGTATCTGCTGAAATCCGAACGTGGGAAAGGTAACGGAAAAATGCTTCTTAATCATGCATTAACTAAAGCGGTAGAATTAGGTTATAAAAAAATTATTCTTGAAACTGCAACTGTTTTAAAAGAAGCAATTACGCTATATGAAAAAAATGGATTTAAAAGATATTACCCGAAACATCTATCCGGCAGATGCGATCAAGCTTATTATTTAGATATTAATCAGGAGGATTTATGAAAAAAATAACACTTCTTTTTATAGTGATGATCTGTACATTCAATATTGTTTCGGCAGAAGAGAATGTAAATCCTAAACAATTTATTTATGTACTTCGTCTAGAAAAATCAATGTACGATTCCGCTGCTTGGACACCGGAGAAAAGTAAAATTGTTCAAGAACATTTTGCTTATTTACAGAAGCTTCATTCAGATGGAATTTTGGTTTTAGCCGGAAGAACCGAAACAGATTTAGATAAAACTTTCGGTATTGTTGTTTTTGAAGCCGTGAGTTTAGAAGAAGCAAAATTAATTGCCGAAAGCGATCCCGCAGTTAAAAATAAAATTATGAATGTAGAAGTATTTCCATTTGGAATTGCATTATTAAAAGGAAGCATAAAATGAACACAATAATTAAAACCTTGATTTCAATTTATAATGTTAACTCAACACTGTTTATAAATTCATTCAAAAATGTTAAAGAGTCAGATGCAAACAAACGAATCAGCGGCAGCACAAACTCGATGATATTTTTAGCACTTCATACGTTAGATGCGCGATACTATCTGCTTAATAATCTTGGTGTAAGAATTAAAAATCCTTTTGCAAAATGGATCGATTGGGCAAACAGTATTGATGAAATTAAGAAATATCCCAAACTCAAATCAGTATTAAATGATTGGAAAAAACTTGATAAGAAATTCATAAAAAAGTTGAGCAGTGTTACCGCAAGGGAGCTTAACAAAAAATTTGATGTGGATTTTCCCGGTAATGGCAAACCGGTAATTAATATGATATCATTTCTCGCCGAGCATGAGGCGTATCATGTTGGACAGCTTGCATTTATAAGAAAATATCTCGGTTATCCGGCGGTGTTGTACTGATATGAAAGTTGAAGAATATTTATCACGGATCGGAATTGATGATACAGAAAAACCATCCGTTGCGTTTTTATCAAAACTGCAATTAGCACATCTCTATTCAATTCCATTTGAGGATTTGGATATACCGGACAGAGCAAGAATAATTTTAAATGTTGAGCGGATCTACAAAAAAATTATTACAACCAAACGGGGCGGGTTCTGTTACGAGCTGAATGGTCTGTTTCATTGGTTACTAACACAACTTGGTTTTAATGTAGATATGCTCTCGGCACGTGTTTATAATGCACAGAATCAAGAACTCGGTCCAGAATTTGATCATATGACTCTTCTTGTACATCTTGAAAAAGATTATTTAGTTGATGTCGGATTTGGCGATTCATTCCGGCATCCGATTGAAATGCCCAATGGAGAATGTAAAGATGTAAGCGGGTATTACAAAGTATATAATATAGATAACAACAATTTTGAACTGCAAAGATTTGAAGAAGATGAGTGGAAACTTCAATATTCATTTACAACAATTCCGAGAAAACTTTCAGACTATAATGAGATGTGCAATTTTCAGCAAGACAGCCAAACATCTCATTTCCGCACGAGAATGAAATGCACAAAAGCCACACCTACCGGAAGAATTACCCTTAGTGATAATTCTCTTACAATTACAGAGAATGGAGTTAAAAAGAAGATAGAAATTGATAATGAAAATATATTTGACAAACTACTTATTGAAAACTTTCAAATTAAACTCTAGAAAAATTTCATAAATTAAATAAGAAAAAAAATATTAGACTATAACCTTCTCGATTTTTTTTGTTACCCTACTTTTTTCAGCAGCAAAACCCATAACATGACTTTCAATTGAAACATCGATTGTAGAAGAAAGTAAATCGGGATTATGTTGTGTAATAGCTTGAATCCAATCGCGTACTAAGCGCCAATCACCGCCGCCGTGACCGCTGTGCTTATAATTTTCTATTTCGATTGTTTTTGTATCATAAGTTTTTGATTCTCTAGTCCTGAAATCTGTAATTGTGAAAGAATTCATATCACCGTAAATATGTCCCATACTTCCCATTATATGTGTACGCCTTCCGCCGTATGGTGTAAATGCTTCCATTGAAAAGTTCGCGGTTACCCCATTTACGAATTCCATAGAGCTTACATAATGATCTTCCTGATTGTTATCCATTTTGTAAACACATCTGCCGTAGTTTGTAGTACGGAGGTATTCAAGAATCGCATCGCCATGTTTCTCTTTTTCATCCGGCAGATCGAATACGTAAGTCCATCCTCGTTCGCGGTAATAAATTTTCATAGCTGAATAGGGACAAGTACTTTCCACAGCGCACCCGTCCATACACCTTTCAGTACTTCCTTCTGGAGCGTTTTCTTTTTTAAACCATTTTAAGTTTCCCATCGCAACAATTTGATTACATGATTTGCCGATAATCCACCTAAGTATATCTAAATCGTGACAGCTCTTTGCAAGAATAATAGGAGTGCTTTCATATTTATTGTGCCAGTTACCGCGCACGTATGAGTGCGACAT
Source organism: uncultured Melioribacter sp. (assembly GCA_964464825.1). Classification (GTDB taxonomy): domain Bacteria; phylum Bacteroidota; class Ignavibacteria; order Ignavibacteriales; family Melioribacteraceae; genus DYJK01. Next base: position 71,102 of record CAYXKL010000002.1, read on the forward strand.
ATGAATATGCTCGATCGGTTCCATATGCTGAATGCTGATCAATTCACCGACAGCACCCGATTGAATCAACTCTCTGAGTTTAATAAAGTAAGGTGCATAACGAAGAACGTGGCATACGGCTACAATTCTTCCGGTCTTTTTAGTTAGCGCAAGAATTTCCTTGCATTCTTTTTCTGATGGAGAAATTGGTTTTTCGAGTAACACGTCATAACCTTTTTCGAGTGCTGCAATGCAAGGACCATAATGAAGATTATCCGGCGTGCTAATTATAACAGCATCTGCAAATTTTGGTTTTTCAAAAACATGTTCCCATGTAACAAATCGGTTTTCATCTTTAATATTATGTTTTTTTACGTAGCGTTCATTACGGATTGGAATCGGTTCTGCAACACCCACAATATCAAGTTCATCGGGAAACTCAATTGCATAGTTTCCGTAAGTATTTCCTCTTGCGCCGGCACCGAGTGTTATTGCCGTAACCGGCTTTCCCGGTTTTTTAAATAAGGTATTATCATCATAACCGGATAGTGGAATTCTTGTATCTGCATTCAAATCGAAAGGATTTAAGATTAATCCACCGGCTGAAATACCTAATGCTTTTAAAACTTCTCTACGGGTAAACGGCATAATCACTCCAAACTTAATTTTTTGGTTCGGTCTTTATATTAAAATTAAATGAAACTGTTAAAACATCTTTAGATGATATTTTCAAATTATTTATCTTATATAAAACAGTAAATAATTTTTGTAATGATAATTTATCGCTCTTTGCATAAATAGGGAAAAGAACTGTTTTACCGGCTAACAATTTTATTGATTTAGGAAATTGGATCTGTTCATCTACACCAGCTAATTCTAATTCATAACTAACACCCGAGTTATTGGTTACTTGCAGACTGAACCAGTTTTTCCCGTATAGCTCAACTTCAGTTTGATTAAATAATATTGAGTCATAAAAAATTTCCCGGAGGTATTTTTCATTTCCATAAAGCTCGTTATTAAACAACACTGCTGTTCTCTGATTAAATAATGCATCTTTAATCGATTCTTCAGAATTATCATTAGCGAAAACTAAAGTAACTATTCTTCTTTCATCGGGGAATTCAAATGTTATTGGTGAATGAACATCAGAATTACCGAACATGGTTAAATTGTTTTGCAAACACCAGTCGTTAATTTCTGGGTAATAGTCGTGACCGTTAATAATTTCAGCACCATTCAAGATTTTATCATTCACCATTTGCGTATGTTCATCATACCAGAGTGTTTTTCTGTCTTTCAATTGGCTTACCCAGCCTGGATGATTCCAGAATATAAATGCACCTTGTTTTTTTGCTTCTGCCACAACTTCTTTCCAATCATCTTTTACTAATGGATTAACATCTTTTAGGAATAGAGCATTCATATGTCCTGGAGGCATATCGCGGGTGATCTCTGCTCCTTTTATTACAGTTATTCCTAAATAGTTACCGGATTTTTTAGCAATTTCGTATGAACGGTTGTAATTAACCGGAATATCATTTTTGTGAGGTGTGTATTCTATATGATCTGTAATTGCAATTGCATCTAACCCATCATGCCATGCTTCTTCAACTCTTATCGTTGGCCAAACTTCACCATCTGAAAAAACTGTGTGCATATGAAAATCGCACTTTAATGTTTTGTATCCAAGTATATCCGGAATGTTTATTGTGTTTCGATGATTTGTCTGTCCGTTTGTAAATGTAAAAGAAATAATTAATAGGAGGATAACTTTTTTAAGTGTCATAATTGTAAACTCCGATTTGCTAATCAAAAAATAATAAATTGATTTTTATCACACGGTTTTTAGTTTTATAAAAATTATTTAAACTAATTATTAAGGATATCGTGTCTATGATTCAAATTCTAAATCCCCAAAATAAATGGAGAAGGAAAATGAATAGATTCATTGCAAATATATTTTTCATATCAATTTTTGTATTATCAAATCTAATTACATTCGCCCAGCACGATGTTGGCGCCGCATGGGGCGAAGAATCCATAATACCCAGATTTAATGAATCTCTGAATTCTAAACAACGCGGTGTACTTTATAACAATATGGTTGTTACAAGCACCGGAAGAATTATAATATCAACATCTGAAATGAATCCATCAAATTTGAATCAAGTATATGGATATTATTTAACGTATTCTGATGATGGCGGAAATAATTGGGAAGATCCTAAAACTTTTTCTCCACTTGATTTAGTGATTGGCGGTTCTTCGGTTAAACTTGCTATGGATAGCGACGACACATTGTATGTATTGTGGAATTCAGTTAATCCTTCTGCAATTTTTATTTCGAAGCTTGATAAAGATTTAAATATTGTTAAAGATTCTATAAGAGTTACTTCAAAAATGTTATATGGGGGATTTGCAACTCACTTTTCTATTGATAAGAAAAATAGAATTCATGTAATGTGGCATGAAGGCAGCACAAATACATCAAACATTACCGAATCGTTTTATACACGTTCTACAAACGGAGGATTAACATGGGATATGGTTACTCCAATCAGCACTAATGATGGTCATCATTCAGCGTTTCCTCACGCACAATTTGATAATGCCGGTGATACTCTGGCTATTGCTTGGCGAGATTCTGTTGGAATATCTAATCAATGGGATGTTTATATGGTTTTCAGTACTAACGGTGGAGTGACTTGGAGCAGTTCACCGGTTCCCGTTATTACCGGTATTGATGCAGATTGGGATCCTGATCTGCTGATAGATCCGTTAAACCGTATTCATTTATTTTACACCAAATATCCGCGTAATAATCCTTTTGATGGTGCAAGAAATTATTATCAATATTCAGATGATGTTGGTACATCATGGAATTATCCTACAAATCCAAGTGATGGTATTATTTCTGATTTAACCCGTTCACAATTGATTGAAGGAACCAGATATGACGAAGAAAGAAATATTTTATATGTTACATGGAAAGACGAAAGAGACTTTGATCATACTACCGGCGCTGTTGAAGGGGATATAATGTTAGCTTTTTCAACTGATAGAGGATTAACTTGGTCGGCACCGGAATTTATAACAGACAAACATGATTCAACCGTTGGATTTAAAGCTGGGGCTCTTATGCCAAGCGGTGAATACACAGTAAATTATGAGGTTATATCACAAGATAATATTGGTGATCCGAATACTTCGGTACGGGTATATTTTAGGAAACGTTCTGCTGTTATAGTTGGAGTGTCGGAAGATTCAATAATTCCAAAATCTTTTGTACTGCACCAGAATTATCCCAATCCGTTTAATCCAAGTACAAATATTAGCTACAATCTTCAAGCAGCAAGCTATGTAACTTTGAAAATTTATGATATTCTTGGAAGAGAAATTGCAACGCTTGTAAATGAATATCAACCACCGGGGGAATATAGTGTAGTGCTCAATATAGAAACGCACCATGGCCCGTCTCTACCAAGCGGAGTGTATTTTTACAAATTTACAGCTGGTAATTACTCGGAAACTAAGAAAATGATTTTAATGAAATAATATATAGGGGAAGTAGAAAGATAAAGCGGTTTATAAAACCGCTTTTTATTTTTAAACGTTTTTAATTCCATCCTTTATTATTTTTAACCGTAAGAAATGGAGATAGTTGAATGAAAATATTTTCTAAGTATTTCGCGTTCTTATTTTTAAGCTTTAATCTCTTATCTGCTCAAGGGAACAAAGTAAATGTTACATTCAAAATTGTTACACCCGGATTAGATGACACTTCAAAAGTCTTTATTGCCGGAAACAACGAAGCACTAGGAAATTGGAACGCCGGAAAAATTCAGCTTGAAAAGATAAACAATGATTTGTGGAGTAAAACTATTCAATTTGAAAAAGGGATAACAATTGAATTCAAATTCACAATAGGAAGCTGGGAAAAAGAAGCATTGAATGATGATAAAACTATCGGTCAAAATAAAAGTTTAGTTGTTAATAATGATACCGTTGTTACGTATACTATCAGAAATTGGAGAGAGGGATTTAATTTTAAAATTAATGGACAAATAACCGGTAAAGTAGAATATCATAAAAACTTTACCTTTGATAGTTTGAAAACACGAGATATAATAGTATGGCTTCCACCAGATTACGAAAAAAATAAAGACATTCATTACCCGGTTCTTTACATGCACGATGGACAGAATATTGTTGACCCTCGTACATCAAGTATGTTCATCGATTGGCAAGTTGATGAAACCACCGATAGTTTAATTCGAAATAATTTAATAGAACCGATTATTATTGTGGGTATTTACAACACGGATGATAGAGGTGCAGAATATAATAACACTCCACTTGGCAAACTTTACATGAAGTTTGTTGTTGATAAATTAAAACCTTTTATTGATTCAAAGTATAGAACAAAACCAGATCGATTAAATACAGCAGTAGCCGGTTCATCAATGGGTGGATTGATTTCGTTTATGCTTGCATGGGAATACCCTGAAGTGTTTTCAAAAGCAGCATGTTTTTCGCCAGCATTCAAGTTTGAGAATTTGAATATTAATTATGTTGATGTTGTTAAGAATTATAAAGGCAAGAAAAGAAATCTTTTGTTTTATATTGATAACGGTGGAATAAATTTAGAAATCCGTCTACAGCCCGGAATTGATGAAATGATTGAAGCTCTTAAAGAAAAAGATTATATACCCGAAAAAGATTTTTATGTTACCATTGATAAAGATGCAGACCACAACGAAGCTGCGTGGGCTAAAAGAATGTGGCGACCGTTGAAACTTTTTTTCGGAGGTGAATAATATGAAAATACTTGTAGGTTCCACCAATCCAGTTAAAGTTGAATCAGTAAAAGATGCTTTCTTGCTATACTTTGAAAATGTTGAAGTAATAAGCCGTGAAGTTGAATCTGGAGTTTCAATTCAACCAGTGAATGACGAAACATTTTTAGGCGCAAGAAACCGCTCTATGAATTTATATAATATTGATAAATGCGAAAAGATAAATGCTGATTATTATGTTGGAATAGAAGGCGGAATTGCTAAACTATTCGATAGATGGTTTGCTTTCGGATGCATATGTATAATTGACAAGGACGGTTTCGAGGGATTCGGAACATCGCCCCATTTTGAATTGCCGGAAAATGTTATTGAAAAATTATTACAAGGTATTGAGCTTGGAGATATTATGGATGAAATATTAAATGAAAAAAATTCAAAACAGAAAAACGGTGCTATCGGTTATTTTACTAATGGCGTGATGAATAGAAAAGAACTTTATATAGAAGGACTCAAAGTTGCAGTTATACCATTTTTACACAAGAAATTTTTCTTTAATAAATCATACGCTATCAGATAAATATTATATTATTGTAAAAAGAGTACGAGCAAAATTGTAATGGAGACAAAATGACTTTACCAATCTATCAAGTGGATGCATTTACATCAAAACAATTTGGCGGAAATCCAGCAGCAGTAATTCCACTGGAAAAATGGCTTGATGATGAAACAATGCAAAAGATAGCTGCAGAAAATAATCTTTCGGAAACAGCATTCATTGTTAAAGAAAAAGATCATTACCATATAAGATGGATGACACCGACAACAGAAGTTAATTTATGCGGACACGCAACTCTTGCAAGTGCGTATGTAATTTTTAATTACATAGAGAAAAATGCAAATAAGATAAAATTTACATCATGTAGCGGTGAACTATTTGTGGATAGGGATGGAGATTTGCTCTCATTAAATTTTCCAACAAATATACCTCTCCCTACAAATATTCCGGAAAAATTAAATGAATGCTTTGGAAAAGAGCCAATAGAAATTTTAGAAGGTGGAGAGTATTTGTTTCTTGTATTCGAATCAGAAAATTTTATTCGTGATTACACACCCAAAATAGAATTGATAAAAACAATTCATCAACACGCTGTTATTATAACTGCCAAAGGAAATAATGTTGATTTTGTTTCCAGAATGTTTGCACCAAATGTTGGTATTGACGAAGATCCAGTAACCGGTTCTGCCCATACTGTTTTAACACCATATTGGTCAGAAAAGCTTGGAAAAAATAAATTAACGGCATTACAAGTATCAAAGCGGTTGGGAGAGTTATATTGTGAAAATCTCGGAGCTCGTGTCAAGATTTCTGGACGGACTGCGATCTATCTCACGGGCACCATATATTTGAATTTATAATTCCAAAATTTATCTGCATATTATACCCTAAAATTTTGCGTAGTGCGAAAAATTTGCACAAATAACCTATCTTATTGTACGTTTTTTAAAGTTTTTATGAAAAACCTGAAAATACTTTTATACATAGTGCCAATTATTATTGTAGTGTTATCATGCGATGCACCGCATCTTAATCCACTTGATCCTTCTAATCCAGATTCTAGATATGGATTGATCGATGGATATTTGTTAACACCAACACGCTCACCGATTATCGGTGCAAAAGTTACATGGAAAAATCAAAATGTTGTTGCTACAACTGATACTAGCGGCTACTATAAAGTAGAAGGTATTTTGCGTGATGATGGTTGGATTTATTATGAAAAATCCGGTTATACAAAAGATTCTCTTTATGTTAATTGGAATAATCAGAGAAATAGAAGATTGGATGATAAATTTCTCGGGTATACAATTGGTTCATTCGATGGTTTTGTTTTTACCCCGCCCCGCGTTGCTGTATCGGGAGTTAGTGTAAAATGGAAGAATCAAAATATTGTTATATCATCAAACAGCAGCGGTTATTATAAATTTGAAAACGTTCAAACAAATGATGGTTATTTAATATTCGAAAAAATTGGTCTTAAAAAAGATTCAATATTTGTAGAGTGGAACGGAGCGGAATCTTTGAGGATAGACGAGAAAATTTTAAGTTACACAATTGGAACACTTGACGGATTTGTTTTCACTCCGCCCGTTTTGCCGGTAAGCGGAGTAAATGTAATATGGAAAAATGATAATAAATTGAGTGTAACAAATACGGAAGGATATTATAAAATTGAAAATGTAGAGATGAAAAACGGTATGCTCTATTTTGAAAAAGACGGATTAAAAAAAGATTCTCAATTTGTTCAGTGGGGAACCCAGAACACTTTACGGGTGAGTAATAAAATTTTAAGTTTTAATATTGGACAAATTTCCGGTTCGGTAAAAACTGTTACAATTCCACGTGTCGGAATCCCAAATGTTAATGTATCTTGGAAAAATCAAAACACGCTTGTTAATTCAGACGCAAATGGAAATTATGTACTGAATAACATTTTTTATCAAGAGGGTTGGTTAAAGTTTGATAAAGAAGGATACAGAAGCGATTCTGTATTTGTTCAATTTGGAGGAACTTACAACACACATATTGATGATGTGTTTCTGAATTCAACTCCTTTTTTAGATACTATTAATATATCAACAACTGTAATACATAGATATACAGAAACGCGTTACCGGCTAGCTGCTACTGCATCAATTATTGATGCTGAGGGGGACATAAATTTAGTAAGGTTAAAATGCACAGCACTTAATTTTGATCAACCGTTAATTTATAATCCATCCACCGGATTTTACGAAATTAATTTTGATTTCGGTCAGCAGAATCTCAGCAGCGGACTCGGTAAAGATTTTATAGTTACAGCAAGAGATAATGATAATTATACATATTCAATTGGTACTGCAAGAATATCACGTGTTATTGATAAAGAGGTTACGCCAAAAGAACCGATCAATAGCGCAGTAGTAAATTCACAGCCAACTTTAGTCTGGGATCGCTTTTCACCTGGTTTTAGTTTTCATTATAAGGTTGAAATTTATACCGGAACTATCCCGTCCGAATTGTTCTGGTCAAATGATAATATTTCAAGCGGAGATGTTAGATTAACACCGGAGGTAACATTACCGGCTGGTGAATATTATTGGGTAATCTGGTGTATAGATGAATATGGTAATCAATCACGTTCAAAAGAAGCATCATTTGTAGTTCGATAAGGATTATATGAATAACTTCATTCCGGAAAATATTAATCATATAAAGAATCTTTCAAAAGAAGAATTTGAAGCATTATATCAATTCAGTCAGATCTTAAATTCTGCCGAGCATCAGGATTCTCTTATAGAAGATACAATTGATGTGGTAATTAAAATTATAAATGCAGAAAGAGGTTTATTTGTAAGATATGATGAAACAACCGATAAATTTTCGATTATAACGGCAAGAAAAATTTCAAGCGAGAGCATTACTGATCTTACAGAATTTTCATCGGGGATTCTTCAAAAGGTAATCAAAGAAAAGAAACCGCTTCTCTACCACGATGTAATGAGCGACCCGAATCTTTCTCAGTTTGAAAGCGTCCAGATTCACAAAATTAAATCTGTAATTGGTGTTCCGATTATTCGTGATAACAAAATATGGGGTGTGATAATAGCAGACAGCACTCTGGATAGAAGGGAATTCACAGAAGAAAATCTGATGTTCTTAAGTTTCTTTTCCAATCTGGTTTCTCTTGCACTTGATAGAATATTAAAGCTTGAGGAATTAGAAAAAGAGAACCAAATTCTCACTAATAAACTTCAATCATATTTTCAAATCCCGGAAATGATTGGCGACAGTCCGGTTATGAAGCAGCTTTCTAATCTGCTTTACAAAGTAGCACTAACAGATGCTACCGTTCTTATAGTTGGTGAAAGCGGAACTGGAAAAGAAATTGCCGCCAAAGCAATTCATAATTTAAGTAAGAGAAAAGACAAACCGTTTCTTGCTCAATTTTGCGGATCTATTCCGGATAGTCTTTTAGAGAGCGAATTATTTGGTTATAAAAAAGGAGCATTCACTGGTGCCAACACAGATAAACAAGGTTTATTAGAAGCAGCAAACGAAGGAACATTTCTACTCGATGAAATCGCTGATATATCTGTTGCTCTTCAAGCAAAATTATTACGTGTTTTAGAAAATCAAGAAATTATACGTTTGGGCGATACAAAAATCAAAAAAGTAGATGTTAGAATTATTACAGCAACAAACAAAGATCTGCAGACATTAGTTAAAGAAGGAACTTTTAGAGAAGATCTTTTTTACCGGTTAAATGTTTTCCCGATTAGGATTCCACCGTTACGTGAAAGAAGAAGTGATATTCCATTGTTAGTCTATTATTTTATTAAAAAGATTGCTAAGAAAGAAATTGCAATAGATCCGTCAGCTATCAAGAAATTAGAAAACTATTATTGGCCCGGAAACGTACGCCAGCTTATTAATGTTGTTCAGAGAGCAATAATATTGTGTGATAATAATAAAATACAATCCGAGCATATCATTCTTGAAGATAATCAGGATGTATCAACATTTAAGGGAACTCTTCAGGAGTTTGAAATGCTGCTTCTTAAAAAACGTTTGGAAGAATTCAATGGAAACCGTACATCAACCGCTAAATCACTTGATGTTTCCGTCAGATGGATACAGCTTAAACTAAAAGAAATGGGCGAGCAATAAAAAGTGCTTGGGATAACAACCGAAATATTGTTTGATAAATTTGAGATTATTGAAGTACTCAAGAAAGATGAGCATGCTGCTGTTTTTTTAGCAAATCATGTTTACTTATCAAAGAAAATTATTCTTAAAGTACTCAACACTCAAAAAATTTCTGACCACGCTCTGGTTGAAAGATTCAAGAGGGAAGCAAAACTGCTTGCCAAATTAGATCATCCAAACATTATTAAAGTTTTAGATTTCGGAATGCATAAAGAATACTTCTACATTTCGTTCGAATATATAGAAGGAATGAGTTTACGTAATCTGCTGAAGACAAAAGAATTAACACTCGAACAAAAAGAAAAAATGATGATCCAGTTGATGAGAGCACTCCATTTTGCTCACAGCAATCAGATCATACACAGAGATATAAAACCAGAAAACATTTTTATTGATAATAATCTAAATGTAAAACTCGGTGATTTTGGGTTGGCATTATCCTCCGAAGATAATTTTGTAACCAATCCTTATTCAATTGTGGGTACTCCAAGCTATATGTCACCAGAACAAGTGCGCGGTGCAAAACTGACACCCCAAAGCGATCTTTTTTCCGCCGGAGTTGTTTTATCTGAATTATTCACCGGCTCAAATCCCTTTTTAAAAGAAAATGTAAGTTTAACTTTAAATGAAATAATGGGATTTGATGAAACCACAATAAACTCAAAATTTGAAACTCTGCCACAGCACATTAAAGATATACTTACTCATTTGCTCAAGAAGAATATTAACAACAGATATAATTCGGCAAAAGAAGTTTTAGCAGATCTGAAAGATGATATCGAACAAAACCAGATTACACTAAATGATGTTCAAAATCAGAATGGTAATGATAAACGAAAATGGATTTTGGGATTGATATCAATAATAATCGTAGTACTGATAATTATTTATTTACAAAGTGATAACGGAATTGTAAATCGAGACAATCAATCAGTAGACCCGGCTACTCAAAAAAGCGAATTGCAAAACGGTAATGGCACTAAACCATTAAATTCAGATAATCAGTTGCCGCTTGAAGATCAAATTAATAATGATAATATTGGAGAGCCATTACTAACAGATACTACACAAATTAATAACGATACAAGTGTTAACAATCAAGAAACACCAGCAGTTATTAGATACGGAAGTTTTTATGTTGCTACAATACCGAGTGCAGAAATTTATGTTGATGGTGAGAAAATCGAAACGACACCTATGAGCAGACCAATTTCGCTTACAGAAGGAGACCACACTTTAAAACTTGTAAGCTTAAATAAAGATTATCCAATTTACACTTCAATTATTAACATAAAAAGGAATGAAATTACACGGTTTAATTTGTTATTTGATTCATTACTCGGTTATATAAATTGCGATGTAAGACCATTCGGATCAATTTATGTTAACAATGATTATAAAGGAGAAACACCGCCTCCATTAAAATTAATTAGAGTTAAACCTGGTCCAACTAGATTGACAATAAAAAATCCTAATTTTAAAGAAATAGACACTCTATTTAATATTAATAAAGGAGACACGCTGAATTTTAGATTTACATTAAAGAAATAGAAATGTTGTGGTACAAAAATTGACCACCAAAGAATAAAGAATGATACAAATCATGAAAAAACTTTTAATTATAATATTACTCTTAACAGCATCCGAAAATTTTTCTCAAGGATTTTGGAAAGTAATTGGTAAAATGCCACACCCAGTCTCGGGTGGAGGAGTAGTATTATACGATAATAAAATTTATATCATCGGCGGTTATTCAGACTCATTACAAAGCGCTGTCGATTGGATTCAGGAATTTGATCCAAACGTTGCAGTTAATTCTTGGAAGATAGTTGGAAATATTAATCAGCCGCGCAATCAGGTTGTTGCAGAGGTCTGGAATTCTTATGTAATGTTTTTTGGTGGCGTTGATTACACCTCAGCAGACAGAAATAATTTAGAGTTCTGGAATTTTGTTGAATTTGAAAATCCGAATACATTTGACACAAAAGATAATTTCGGTCGTTCACTATCTACCGGTCATATCAAAGATAATAAGTTATATATTATAGGCGGTAATCCTATTGATGCAAATAGTACTTTACCATTTATTACTGAATATGATTTAATAGAGAAGAATTTCACATTCTCATACGAATCATCAGAAGCACCTCAACAGCATATGACGTTTTTACTTGGGGACAACATTTATATCTTTGGCGGATACTATAATTATATTAGAAATAATATCCGGAAATTTAATGTTAATACTAAAGAATATGTTTTAATGAACGAGAAACTAATAACCCCACGTGCCGGCGGAGCCGCCGTTTACAATACTATAAAAAAACGCGGATACATAATTGGTGGTTATAATGAAGAAAATCGTTCCTTAAAAACAGTCGAGGAGATTACCCTAAATACAAATACCGGTGCTCTGAACATTAAAAATTTTCCTCAACTTAATTTTGAAAGATCTAGCCCGGTTGTTGTAAATTATTTAAGTACTATCGTAGTTTTTGGAGGCAGAGATTTAGATGGCAATGTTGTTCGTGATGTTGAAATATATATAGATACCACCACAAGTGTTGATGATAACATAATGCCGACTGAAATAAAATTGTATCAGAACTATCCGAATCCTTTTAACCCGACTACAAAAATCACGTTTGATCTTAAAAAAACCTTATATATTTCTCTTGATATTTACTCTGCATTAGGAGAACATATTGTTACTCTGCAAAAAGGGGAGTTTATGCCAGGCAGTTATTCAACAGTTTGGAACGGTAAGGATAAAAACAATAATGATGTTTCAAGCGGAGTTTTCTTTTACCGGTTAAGCGCTGGTAATTATGTTCAAACAAAAAAGATGCTGCTTATTAAATGATTAAGAGACTACTTTTCTTAACATACACCTTTTTATTATTTACTTCTGTGCTTTCCGCGCAAGAAGTTACATACGAAAAAATCAAAAACGAATATCTTTCTTTCGAATACGAAAGAGTGATTCAACTTTCAGGAAATTTTCTTAAGCAATCTGGCATAGAAGATACTATTAAAATAGATGTTCATTTTATGAGAGCAATCTCATTCTATTCAATAGCAGTTGAAGATTCGGCCATTTCAAATTTTTTAAGCATATTAAAAATCAATAAAAATTACATACCCGATCCCCAAAATATTTCCCCGAAAATAATTACACTATATGATAAGGTAAAAAGTGATTATCTAAAAAGTATAGAACCGCCATCGGTTATCTCTGATTCCTTAAAACAGATTCAAAACTCTCCAGAATATATTCGTCAACAAATGAAAATTTCAATTATGAAAAACATTGCTCTGCCGGGGCTCGGACAAATTCACAAAGAAGATTTACCAAAAGGATATTTACTTACAGCTGCTTCGGGAATAAATTTAGCTGCTATGATCTATTTCATATTTGATGCAAATAATAAATCGAATTTATACCTGAACGAAACAAACAAAGATTTAATTCAGGAAAAATATAATGATTATAATTCCTCTTATAAAATAAGAAATCTCTTAATAGCATCGTATGCAATTATTTGGATTTACAGCCAACTCGATTTGCTTCTATTTAAAAATACATTAACCGATATTGACACAGCTACAAACGATAATTTTTTAATGAACTCAAGCGGAAATGATGTGTGGTTGGGTTATAAAATCTGTTTCTAAAATAGGGCACAATTTTCATACTATACGAAAATAATTCGCTATCGCTTTGTTTATCCCTTTCAATAGTTAGCACTTCCTTTCATTTTTAATCGAAAAGATATTAGTTAGTCTTGATGATTAAAGATTAATGTGGCATATCATTTGCATAAATTGTTACACACACACACATGGACTCCGTCCTTAAGATTGGCGAAGGGGAAAAAGTTTTATTAATGTACCTTCGCCTTCTTTTTTTAAACAATTCATTTGAACCTTAAATCATACATACGAAACTTTAATTTAAACTTGCCATTATTAAGGTATAGTATTAATAATTCTTAAGTTTCTAATTATTGCAATAATTTATATATTGGTTCCTCAAAAAACAGAATACTGAATCTAATAGAGATTTATGGAATTTAAATTAGAAAAATATGAGGACGTAGCAGTAATACATGTATTTTTAAATAGAGCCACACTTGCCAAAGCAGTAAAATTCAAAGAGTTTGTCACAGATATTATAAACAGCGGTACAAACAAGCTGATTATAGATTTAGGTATTTGCGAATATCTGGACTCAACCTTTCTTGGCGCAATGGTAGCATTATTAAAAAAAGTAAATTCAATGAACGGTGATCTGCGGTTGGTTTATAACAAAGATATGCCATCATTAGTTTTTGTAATAACCAGAATGGATAAGGTATTCAAGATTTTTAATCAGTTAGATGAAGCGCTAACGAGTTTTAATGTCTCCGGTCAGAAACCAACACTTCAATGGAAATAGTTATTCATCTACCTCAATAATTTTATAAACTTTATCATATTCACGTACACGTTCATTACACTCAATAGTTATTTTTGTGCCTTTATGTGCTGCGGTAATCTCCTCAGTCTCGCTAATAATTTTTTTGATTTGAATTTCAACAGTCCCAGTTGTGTTACCAATAATATAGATTGAATCACCAAGACTAATAGTGCCAGCCATAATTTCTATATAAGCAATTTTATTCTTCTGATAATAATTCAGAACTTTTCCCACATAAACTTTTCGGGTAGTTGCAATACTACCGTAAATTTTTGAATAACTTTCACTGCCCGGTTCGCCCAAATAAAAACCAGGGGAAAAACCACGGTTGTACACTTTGCCTAGCTCATTAATAAATTCAGTTTTTATATCATCCGTTAATCTATTTTCAAAATAATAATCAATAGCTTTTCTGTATGTGTTTACAACTTTGGCTATATATTCTGGACTCCTTTTTCTTCCTTCAATTTTAAATGAATCAATACCAGATTCAATTAATTTTTCTATAAAAGGAATTGTACAAAGATCTTTTGGCGACATAACATAATCTTCACCAAGAACAAGAGAATAATTTTCTTCTTTATCAATTATCTCATATTCTCTTCTGCACGGTTGTAAACATTCGCCCCTATTAGCACTCTTGCCAAAAATTTCATGACTCATAAAACATCTTCCACTAACCGCTATACACATCGCTCCATGAACAAATGTTTCAATTTCTATTGTTGTTTTATTTCTAATCTCACGGATTTTATCTAAAGTGCATTCGCGTGCCAGTACTATTCTTTTTGCCCCAAGATTTTCGAAGAACTTTACAGAACCCGAATTTGAAATAGATGCTTGCGTACTAATGCAGAAAGGTACAGAATATTCTTTACATTTATTAATTACTGAAAAATCCCAGCAAATTATCATATCAACACCGGCATATTTTGCTAATCTAATTATTTGGTCCAAATCATCAAGTTCATTTTCAAATACAATTGTGTTAAGAGTTAGATGCACTTTAACGTTTTTATTTTTGCAGTAGGATACAATTTCATTTAATTCATTAATGCTGAAATTATTTGCCATAGCACGCATGTTCAGTTTCTCAACACCTAAATAAACTGCATCTGCACCGGCATTTATTGCTGAGTTAAGCATACTCCAATCGCCGGCGGGAGCTAATAGTTCTGGTTTTTTCATTATTAACATGTCTGTTGTTTACAATTGTAATGCAAAATTATTGATTATTATTAATTAAAGTATTGCCCCAATCTAAATAATTTGTAAGATTGTAATTATGTAAGGTATTTTTACAAAGGAATTCTGGAATATTATGCATAGAAATTTTTATTTGGCATTAGTTGGAATAAGCATCGGAGGGATAGGGTTTGGATTAATAACACCAGTAACAGTACTATTATTAGAACAGAATAATGTATCAAGTTTTATAAATGGCTCACTTACATTTTCAAATTGTCTAAGCATTTTCATATTCTCAAGATTCTCCGGCAGATTAATAGATAAATACAATATTAAAAAAATATTGATCATAGGTTTATTCATCTGGATGCTCGGGGCTTTTGGTCATATTTACTGGTATAACTATTGGCTACTATTTCCTATTAAATTTATTATGGGAATTGGCGGAACATTTGTTTTTGTATCAACCGAAGTTATGATTAATTATTACAGCAACGAAACTAATCGTGGAAAAAATATAGGTTTATATGTAGTTCTGCTTTCAGTTGGCATTGCAATCGGCTCTTTATTGATATGGACTATAGAAATTACCGAATGGATTCCGTTCGTAATAGGTGGATCGATAATGTTTGTTGTACTTCTAATACAAACTTTTTTTCTTGAAGAAATTCAAATTTCTAATAACAACACAATTCCAGCAAAAATGCCTATAAATAAAATGCCGCTGATCAGTTTATTAGCAGCTTCTTTTTATGGATTATTAGAATCCTCAGTGGTTGTTGCTTTACCTCTTTATGGATTGCGTAACGGATTTACTTCAAATGAAGTATCATTTATGCTTGCTTCATTTGTTATCGGCGGGATAGTTCTTTTATATATAATCGGAACAATTTCCGATAGATATAATCGTTATAACCTATTGTTGGTTAATTCGGTTATCTTAGCTGTTATGCTTATAATTCCAGCAATGGTAATTAGATTGGATATTTTAATAATTGTCTTCTTTTTAATTGGCGGTATTGTACCGGCATTTTATACTGTTGGATTAAACTATACAGTAGAAAAAGTTGATAAGCAATTTATGGCACAAGCAAATGGCTACTATTTAATGATGTATGGTGCCGGAACTTTAATTGGTCCAATAGCCGGTTCTTTTTTGATTGAGGTTGATAAGCAAATGGGCTACTGGTTTGCGGTTGCATCTCTTTCTGTACTTTTTTTTCTTGTATTTATGTGGAATAAAAATCAGAGGTAAGTAATACTAGTTATATATTTACTCGATTGAATTTCTTATTTTAATAATAGTATTCTTATGAGTAATGATTCCAATTTATGAATAACCGATTTGAAAAATTATTTAATAGCATCCGCACTTACAGCAAAAGTGAGGCCGGGTATCTTTTACTTAAAAACGGTAAAGAATTAGTTATTCTTACCAAATGCGGTAAAATAGATACCGCATCTAAAGACATTATATCAATTAATAAACAAATCACATCACCCCAAAGGACTATTAAAGAAATTAAAGAATCAAAAGAATTCAAAAATTTGACAAAAGATATTGGATTTAAATCTTTTTATCGCCGTGAAATTCAAAACGAAAAAAAATTAAAATATTATATTGTTCTTTTTTCCAAAGGTAAACTACCGGATGAAAAATTATTGGATGCTAAAATTCACTCATTAATGGAAAACGAAGCGAAAGTTAAGAAAGCAGTAACTTCAGATATACCGTCAAATATAACCGAATATTTACTAAAATTAGATCAACCGATTTTAATTCTGAATAAATCATTGAGCTATATAAAATCAAATGAAAAGTTTGCAGAACTATTTAAACTTGATGCTAAAGAACTTACATACGATTCCTTAAAGAGTTTTAAATATTTTGATAAACAGAATAATCAACTAAAAATTGAAAATACTCCTTTCATTTTATCGGCGTTTAATAAGGAAAGCTTTAATAATTTTCATCTTAAAGTAGTAAGAAATGATTACGAAAAGTGGTTTAATGTAAATTCAATTCCTCTTAAAGATTCTGAAAGTGAATTTTCAATGAATCTTTTTTCGGATATAACCAGAGAGATTGAATCCGAATTAACATTTAAGGAAACCATTAGCAGTATTTCTACAATTTTATATTCTACAAACACTGATGGTTCAGAATTTTATTTTATAACTGACCCAGTAAGAAATTTATTCGGTTATTCACCCGAGGATGTTTATAAAAACAAATTTATTTTATTACGTACAATAGAAAATACTGATTTTAAAAGGTTCCGCGATTTTATTAACAAGCTGCGCGAAGGAGAATCATCTAACGTAGATTATAAAATGCGGGATCGTTATGGTAAAGAACATTGGGTGCGTCATACCGGAATCCCAATTATTAGAAACGGCAAAGTTGTTAGAATTGTTGGAATGATTAATGAAATTACAGATGAGAAAATTATTCAACTAAAATTACAGACATCAGAAGAAAGATTTAGAATGTTGATTGATACTGCAGATGATCTGATTTTTATTTTGAATGGATTCGGTTATTTCAGTCTTGTGAATGAAAACGGGGCAAAAGCTTTGGGTTTTACACCCGATGAAATGCTTGGCAAACATTTTCTTGAATTTATAGATAAAGAAGACGAACCAAAAATTGCGGAAGCATTCAGTAAAATTTTAAGCTCCAATCAAATAACTACTTTTGAAGCTTTATTTTTAGATCGATTTGACAAGGGTGTAACTTTCGAAATCCATGCCAAACCGCTTGTAAGTGATGGTGAAGTTTCCGGTATGATCAGTATTGGTAGAAACATTACTTACAGAAAAATCGATGAGCAGAAGATACGTGATCTTAATGCTAAACTAGTTGAAGCAAATAGAATTATCTCCATTGAACGCGAACGCGCAAGACATAAGATTAATATGCTTGAAGAACTGAATAAATTAAAGAATGATTTCATATCAAATATTTCCCACGAACTTAGAACACCGCTTGCTTCTGTTGTTGGATTTGCAGAAACAATTGCATCAGATCCTGATTTGCCGAAAGATACACTTAAAGAGTTCAGTGAAATTATTTTAAGTGAAGGGAAAAGACTTGCCAAACTTATAAATGATATTCTTGAATTTTCAAAATTAGAATCCGGCGAAGAAGAACTGAAGAAAGAAAATGTTAACATAATCCATCTGATTAACGAAGTTATAGAATCATTTACACATCAGTTAGCGGAAAAGCAGCTTCATATTTCAAGAGAATTGCCGGAAATAGAAATTCCAATTATTGGCGATAGAGAACGTCTCGGTCAGGTACTTAATAATTTGATATCGAATGCAGTAAAATTCACAAATAACGGAGGAAGAATTTCTGTAATTGTTCATGATTATGGAAAGGAAATTGAAATTGCAGTTACAGATACCGGAATTGGGATACCAGAAAAAGAACTGCCGAAGCTGTTTCAAAAATTCAGCAAAATATACAGACCCGGTACCGCAATAACCGGAGCCGGTTTAGGTTTAGCACGAGTTAAACAAATTGTAGAATTGCATAAAGGTGTTGTTCGTGTTAAAAGTGAAGTTGACAAAGGTTCAACTTTTATTGTTCGTTTACCAAAATAAGAATTAAAAGAGGGTGCATTGGAAAAAACACTATTTATTGTTGATGATGAAGAGTCGATCCTTAAAATGCTTACACACTGGTGCCGTAATCAGTGGAATTATAATGTAAAAACATTTACGAAAGGGAATGATGCTCTAAATTCATTATCCGAAAATCCGGATCTTATTCTTCTTGATATAATGCTTCCCGATATTAATGGAAATGATGTTCTGAAATCTATAAAAATGAAGAATTCTCAGATTCCGGTTATAATGCTTTCTGCACAAGGTAGTGTTGAAGTAGCGCTAGAATCAATAAGGCTTGGTGCCTTTGATTATTTTCCAAAACCGATCGATAAAAACAGACTTGAACCGGCGATTAGAAATGCAATTAAAAATTATGATCTAGAAAGAGAACTGGAAAAGTTAAAAGAAAATCTGCAGAAAGAATTTAGTTTTGAAAATATTATATCTGCAGATAAAAAAATGCAAGATGCATTTAAAATGATTTCAAAAGTTTTAGATAATGATATAACAGTACTGATACATGGCGAAAGCGGAACCGGAAAAGAATTAGTGGCAAGAGCCATTCATTATAACGGTAAAAGAAAAAATGCCCAATTTGTTGTTGTTAATTGTGCTTCTATACCAAGAGAACTATTAGAAAGCGAATTATTTGGTCATGAAAAAGGATCCTTTACCGGTGCACACCAGAGAAAAATTGGAAAGTTTGAACTTGCAAAAGGAGGAACAATATTTTTAGATGAAATCGGCGAAATGGAAATGGCTTTGCAAGCAAAAATTTTGAGAGTAATTCAATCTAAAGAATTTGAACGGATCGGCGGAAATGAAGTAATTAAAAGTGATGTAAGAATTATTTCGGCAACTAATCGCGATCTTAAAATTGCAGTAGAAAATAAACAATTTAGAGAAGATCTTTATTATAGGTTAAGTTCCTTTCCTATTTATATTCCTTCTTTACGTGAAAGAAAAGGTGATATAATAGTTCTGATAGATCATTTTCTTAAAGTATTTAATAGCAAACTTGGGAAAAATATAAAGGGCTTATCAAAACAAGCACTGAAGGTAATTTATGATTATGATTGGCCGGGAAATGTTCGTGAATTAGAAAACACTTTGGAAAGATGTGTAATACTTTCCGATGGTGATTATATCGAAGTTGATGTTCTGCCGGCAAATATCAATACTCAGTATAATAATCCAAGTGTAGGAATCCACGGACAGTTATTTGGTGAAGATTCCCCGATAATTCCTTTCGAAAAATTGAAAGAAGAAGCAATTAAACATGCATTAAGATCTACTGAAGGGAATATTGTTGAAGCAGCCCGAAAATTAAAAATTGGTCGCGCCACACTTTACCGTTTAATGGATAAATATAAAATCGAATCTGATAAAAAATAATCTGTTGTGAATTTAACGGAGAACAAAAAATGGGAATTATAGAAGAAGTAATTGATGATATTGTTGTAGAGATAGTTAATATTGAAAGAGCTACATTAAAAGAAGCAGACCAATTGAAAAGTTTGATTAACGATAAGATCGATTTGGGTTATAGAAAAGTAATTATTGATCTTACATCTGTCGATTTTATTGATTCTACTTTTCTTGGTGTTATTGTTAACACATTAAAAAAAGTAGCTGCATTAAATGGTGATTTAAAACTTGTCGGCTTCCGTCCCGGCGTTCGATCTATGTTCGAATTGACTCGACTCTTTAGAGTATTTGAATCATACGGAGATCTTCAAGATGCAATTAAAAGTTTTAGTAAAAATTAACCAATGGAAATAATGTGGCAACAAGTGATAATAAAAATGCAAATCTGATTCTGCTAGTCGAAGATGAACCGAACATAGCAAAATTGTTTATGTTCAACTTAGGTAAAGCTGGTTTTTCTTGTGAACATGCATTAAACGGACGTGAAGGATTGGAATTAGCTCGTAAAATAAAACCAGAATTGATTATCAGCGATGTTATGATGCCGGAAATGGACGGTTTTGAATTCCGGAAACAGCTTCTGCTTGATCCCGAACTTAAAGCAATCCCATTTGTTTTTCTTACCGCAAAAGGTTCCGAAGATGATGTTCTTCAAGGATTTGATCTTGAAGTTGAAGATTACATAATAAAAACTTCGAGCCCCAAAATTGTTATAGCAAAAGTTTCTGCAATTTTAAAAAGTTTGGAAAAAGAAAGAGTTAAAGTTGTTGATGAAGTACAGAAAGCAGCCGATACGATGGGTGCAAAAGTTGTCCCTGATGAAGCTCCTTCTTTTGAAGGTTTTAAAATAAAGCATTGGCATTTACCTTTTAAGAACGTTCCCGGCGGAGATTTTATAGATTATTTTAAGATTGATGAAGACAATCTGGTAATTGTCTTTGGTGATGTTATGGGAAAACGGTGGGGTGCCTGGTATTTTGCAGTCGCTTATGCCGGTTATGTTAGAAGTGCAACCAGATTTGTTCTTGAAACTGCTCAAGGTTACAGTCCCAGTGATATTCTGCACAAAGTGAATGAATCTGTTTATAAAGATGAGAGAATTGCTGAAGTTTTTATTACTCTGTCTGTTATCGTTCTGAACAAAAAAGAAAAAGTTGCAAAATACTCTGGCGCCGGTGATCTTCCAATTATTTATAAATCCAATAAAACAGAATTTATAAATTCTAAAGGATTACTTTTAGGGTTCAGTAAATCAGGTGAGTATGAAGATCATGAAATTAAATTAAAAAGTGGAGATGAAATTTTTCTAGTAACTGACGGTATTACCGAATCACGGAATAAAGCCGGCGACTTGTATGGACAAGAAAAATTACTGGAATTCTTCAATAATATTAAACCCGAAGAAGATTCATTAGAGCAGATAAAAAAAGAAATTTTTGATTACACTGGCGGAGAGCTTGAAGATGATGTTAGCGTTATTGCCGTAAAAGTATTGTAAGATTATTTTGTCAGTATGCTTCAATTAATTTCTTTTTGAAATATTCCATATACTCTTTTGTGATAGTTATCTGTCTATAAATATCAATAATATCTTCCTTTCTTATTTTATTAAAATCATTCTCCTCCGGTGAAATAATTAATCCGCCCATATCAATAGCTGCCGGACTTATTGTAAATTTATTTCCATCATTTAAGAAGAATTGATCAGGTCTGTGTTTCTGTCTTGGGAAGATAAAAACATTCCATTTATTCTGAATATGTGAAGTAATTAAATTAATCATAGGTTCATCGTCATTATTAAAAACATTTTTCATTGCCCTCAATAAAATTTTGAAAGCATATAATAATTCCCCCTTGTTATTAGATTCAAAAACAATAACAAATCTTAATAAATTTTCTATTGTATAAATGTTTATTTTTTGTTCAGAGACTAATTTTAACTCATCATTTTGTTTAAAAATTTCAAAATCTGAGTCAATTGGAATTATATTATTCGGCACTGCCTGAAAATGTAAATGATCTGGTGCAGAAGCTCCACACTTTGGGCCATTATATATTAAAGAATAATATTCACCGAGATCTTCGCATATATCGAGAAGATGATCAAAATTATTGATAATTGTTTGCGGTATATGTTTTGTTCTTGCAATTGTGAAATGCTCTTCAAAGATTGGATACGGATTACAAAGTATTATATAATTTTTATCATAAACTAATTCTTTTTGCTCTTTAGGTAAGTTTTCCCGGCACAGAAAACATGGACGTTTATTTATTGCTTCATGAGAGACATCTGCACCGGTTGAAATTAGTCTTTCCGGATTAAATTGTACTTTAATTTCATAATTATCAAACGAGAAATTTTTTATTCTAGTAAAATTTAGTTTTTGATAATTTTCATTTAACAAAGGCCAATTCAATTTTTGTTCTTCTAACAGTAATCTTGCTTCTTTTGCTAAAGAAGCACCATTTGTATTTTTTGATGTACGATTATTAAGTATCATAAAATATTAATTCTAAATTCTATGTTTATTTTGACGTGCAATTATTTCAAAAGTACGAAGACTGTCTTTATAAAAATTATTTTTGTTTAGTTTATTAATATCTAGAGAAGCATCTGTGTTTCCTTCCCATCTTCTGCAGTAATAAACCGGTTCGTAAATTCTTCCAATTTTATATTCTCTAGAGATAGTAATACCGAGAAAATAATCTTCCCCATAACTTACATTTGGTATATTTATTCTGCGTAGTAGAGGTGTGTAAAAAGCTCTTGGTGCACCAAGTCCGTTTATACGCAAAGCATTATTTGCACCATTATTATCTGTCCATTCTTTGTGGTCAATCAAACCCGGCGGTATTTCGTTAAGATCGAAATCGGTGAGTATATATGAACCGATAACCATTGCACACTTTTCAGAATAAAACTTATCAATAATTTTTTGGAGTGTATGTTCATCTTTGTAAATATCGTCGCTATCCAGTTGAACAGAAAATTTACCACATTCAACATGATGAATCGCTTCATTCCAGCAACCCCCTATAAGTAGATCTTTTTTTGAAGGAATGAGATGAATTAAATTTTTATTCTTATCTAAAAGGGAACGAAGAATTGTTGTTGTTCCATCTGTTGAATGATTATCAACAACGATTATATTGTATTTGAAATTGGTTTTTTGACTCAAGGCAGAGCTAACAGCGTCTTTAATAGTAATAGATCTGTTTTTAACCGGTATAATTATCGATGCCTCAATTTCAAATTTATTCTCGCTAAAATTAATTTCCTTAAATGGCGGATTTACCAATGCATCTATTCTTTTTAAATAATCAGTTGCAGCAAGTTCCATTTCAATCTGCACATCTCTATTCTTAGGATTAACATAATCAAATTGTTTTTCTGCAGAACTACGGGAATCAATTTCTTCTGCT
Source organism: uncultured Melioribacter sp. (assembly GCA_964464825.1). GTDB lineage: Bacteria > Bacteroidota > Ignavibacteria > Ignavibacteriales > Melioribacteraceae > DYJK01. The sequence continues at coordinate 94,743 of CAYXKL010000002.1, forward strand.
GTATATAAATACTCAGGTATTCTGTGAATAGAATATCGAGTAGAGATTAATAATCTCGCATTGTACCATCCGGCATATTTGTAATTATTTGTAAACAACCTCACACTATTTTTTAGTGGTTCCAACTTAATTAGAACTAAAGGTCCAAAATCGAAATCGTCTCTTATACTTCCCATTTGGTAATCTATAAGGGGATGATTTGAAAGAGCACTCATTTTTTTTTCATAGTAATCAGAAAATATTATTCCGGCATTTACTGCGGTGGCAATATGGTATAATCTTTCGATTGAAGAAGTATCTATATTTATTTTTAACGGCTTAATTAAAAATAAAATATAATCCGATTGCGATTTATCAGCTAACTGTTTGAAAACATTGGAGCTGTGATATTGATTATTTTTTATTAATTCAATTCCATCAGTATTTGTGGAAATTGAATCAGTAACACTAAATATCTTAGAAATTAATTTGCACTTTCGTAAGTCTTTAATAAAATCAAGTAAAAAATGATTGTTAATATCGGGTAAGATTACATCAATTTTATTCATCGAGGATTTATTTTGTGTGATTCGAAATTATAAAAAAGGGAAATCAGTACAAAGATATTATTAAAATATTAAATTTAATCCGATAAGAAATTGACGTCCGGCTTCGGGCAGACCGAATTGTGTATAATAGAGCCGATCAAAAATGTTGTTTGCGCGGAGATAAAATTCAAAGTCGTAATCATTTTCAAAATTAAAACTATATGCTGCTCTTAGATTGATCAATAAATAATCAGCTATTTTTTGGAATCCTACACTTCCTTCTTTCAAACCAAATTCTTTGCCAAGGTAATCTAACTCAGCTCTTAAATTAAAACCATTACTGGTCCAGTAGTCAATTGAAACTGAAGAAATATATTTGGGTTTGTATTCTAATGTATCCGAATAATTACCATTAATATTTTTTGCAAATGAATTAAGGTAAGTGAAATCAAAATTAACCCTAATGTTGTCGTTTGGCTTAAATGTTCCAGCCAGTTCAATACCGTAGTTTCTAACTTGATCTTTATTAATTCTTTGGAATTTATTTTCGGGTAGCGAAGTTCTTACAATTCCATCCGACAGATATGAAAGGAAAAAAGAAACATCACCGGAGTACGATGGATTTCTATAATTAAAACTTATTTCTCCCGATAATGCAATCTCTGCTTTTAAATTTGGATTTGGAATAAACCGACCGAGTGCACCAGAAAAAGTTTCGCGTAATGATGGGAAGCGTGTTTTTCTACCAATATTGAATCTTACGGAAAAATCATTCATAATTTTGTAAACAAATGCAGCATTAATTGAATAATCTGAATTGCCTTCCTTCGGTTCCTTGTCGCCGGTTTGAGGTGTTGAAATCCAATCAAATCCACCTCCTAATGATAAAATATATTTGTCTTGTACGTACTCATATTCAGCACCGGTACTAATAATATTTTCGGAATATGTTTGAGATGTAAAGCCTGAAGTAAGGAACTCCTCATTATGATTTGAGAATTGTCCGCTAAGTGTAACTTTAATTAATGAAGCGGAGTTTAAAATATTAGTATATAAAACTCTGCCTCGTAAGATATTATCATAATTTTTTTCAATGTCATCAATTGTTAAAAAGGACGGATCTAAAAATTGGTCAATTTGTAATTTGAATTTAGTATATGAAAATGCATAATAGAGAGTTTCTTGTGCTTGATTAATTTTAATATTGCCGTTAGTTGCTATAATTAAATTTTGCCATACCGGGTATTTCCAGTAACGCGGATTTTCAACACCAATTTCCGGCGGAACTCCCTTTTTAGAATCTATAAACGAGATTAGAAAACCGCTTTGGTAAGAATCAGAAAAAATATAGTTCATTTTTCCAAACACATTTTTTGCTTCAACATAACTATTCAAACGAATCTGTTGAGGATTTGAAGGATTATCAAAACTTGCCGGAAGATCATAACCATCAGCTTTTTTGTACGAGGCCGAAATAAAGTATGATAAATCATTGTGTACATTTTGCCAGGAGGCAGTTAAACTTTTTCTATTATTATCTCCTAATTGAAGTGAAATTCCGCCTTTATCCCTATCAACTTTTTTTGAACTAATATTAATAACACCCGAAATCGCATTAGGACCGAAAATAGCCGGAGAGACACCTTTCAAAACAATTATTTCACCTATTGAAGAAGAAGGGACGAGACTTAAATCGATACGGTTATCCCAAGGAATATTTAATGGAATACCATCGAAAAAGAGGATTAATTGCCTTTCACCAGCTCCTCGGAAAAAGAATAAACTTTCACCCCGGGAGTTTGTTTGCACTTTAATAGAGGGGATATAATTACCAATATCCAATAGTGTCTGGGCATCTGATTTTTGTGTATAACTGCTATCTATAGTTATAAAAGATTCGGGTTCTAACTCAAGAATACCTTTAATAGTTACCTCTTCTAACCGGTAAGATTTCAAAGAATCTTGATTTTGTGCTGTTACGTTTATAGTTACAATTAAGGAAAGAATAAGAAAATATTTTCTAAACAAGATGATCATATACTGTTAAAACTTTAAGTAAAGTTAAACTTTTTAATGTACCTTGAGTCACAATTTAAATAAAAAATATTTCTTTTACTCATGAACTATTTAGAAAATAAGCTAAAAATCGAACTATTATAACACCATATATCCTATTAACTGCATCTTATAATCAATAATTTGTCTGAAATTAGTAAATTTGTGTATACAAAATGAAAACATTTAGTAAAAAATATTGCTTTGTAGCCCTTTTGTTAGTATTTCTTTCTGTGAACATAACAGACGGGGTATATTCTAATTTAGATGAGGGACAGACTATAATAAAATATGTAGAGTCTGGTTTATCTGATCATAACATTATAAACTGTTCTATTTATAATATGAATTACGATAAACTTAAAATAGCAGATTCTAATACAAAGAATATTCTAATCTTAACTTTCTATCCAGAGCAAAGTTTTGCTCTGCGTAAAGAAATCATCCGAACCGATCAACGGTTTTCGTCTTATCTTCAAATTTAGGTACTTCATCTTTTCCGCCTAAGTATTCTTATTCTCCAACTTAAAGGGTATGTTAAACTAATTACGAGGTAATATTGCGTACGATAAAAATAATCTTCATCATGATGTTTTTAGTAGCCAATGTCGGCTTTATAGATCTTAGTGACTCAACTGCCACTGAGACGACAGATGCAGATAAAATTACCGTAAGCAAAGATGCAGAACCAAATCTTGCTTCAATAGAATTTAAGGATCTTGGCAAGATGGTTGCATCATGGTATGGCCCCAATTTTCATGGGAAATTGACGGCTAACGGTGAAATATTTAATCAAATGGCTCTTACTGCTACTCATAAGGAATTGCCATTCGGTACTTTTTTAAAAATTACTAATCTTAGAAATGGTAAAACTACTGTTGTTAGAATAAATGACAGAGGTCCTTTTATTGAAGGTCGGGATTTAGACCTTTCGAAAGGAACAGCGCTAGCTCTTGATATGATTCATAAAGGGGTTGTTCAAGTAAAAGTTGAAGAGATCAAAGTTAATGATCTAATTCCGGTTTATACATTAAACTAAAAAGAGCCCGCTTAAATGCGGGCTTTTTCATTTAATTATTGATAATTCGATTCTCTCTTATTATGTTAATGCATACCGTTGTCCCAATTAACTAATTTACAAGTAATTTGAGGGTAGATTATGAAAAAACTTTTAACATCTCTTTTTGTATTATCCTTTTTTGTAACTCTGTCTTATGGACAAGATTATGCAACAAAGGGTGTATGGGAATTATCCGGTACTGCTTCATTTACTAGTACAACTTCAGTTTATGATGGTGAATCTGCTGATGAATCTACCACCACCATATCGTTTGAACCGATGTTCGGTTATTTCTTAATGGATGGTTTCATTCTTGGATTTGCACCAATGTACTCTTCCTCAAGCTATGGTGATGCATCCAATAGTACATTAGGTTTATTTGCAGCACCCGGATATGTTTTTAATATGAAATCAAATGTTTACCCCTTTGTTCATGTATTAGTAGGATATAATTCTTCTACCTACAATTCAGGTCAAGCTGGTGCTGAAGATGTTACATACAGCGGACTTTCATACGGCGCTAGAGGAGGAATTAAAGTTCTGCTTGGAAAAAATGCATTAGTTAATTTTGGTGTTCAGTATTTAATGATCAATTCTGAACCGGAAGATTGGGATGGTGACAGAGTTGGTTACAATGAATTTGGAGCTTTTGTAGGTTTTACAGTATTTGTAGGGAAATAATTATTTATAAGGCGCTTCAATCTGAAGCGCCTTTTTTTATTCTTACCACTTGCAATTTCATTTCTTTCTTATACATTTCAATTAAGAAAAATTAATCTTTATTAAACATATCAAATTTATGACAGTCTTCTTTTCAAAAGCATGTGAATTAGGATTACAAGCCGTTCTCTACCTTTCTATCAAAAAGGAAAAAGTGATTTTTAATGCCGAAGAGGTTTCGAAAGAACTTAAAGTACCAAAAGAATTTGTATCTAAAGTACTTCAGATTTTAACAAACAGCGGTATTGTAGGTTCTAAAAAAGGAAAGAGGGGTGGTTTTTATCTTGCTAAAAGTCCAAGTAATATTAAACTGATAAATATTGTTGAAGCCATAGACGGACTTGATATATTTAAATCTTGCGTACTTGGTTTTCCCGGCTGTTCATCCGAAAGACCGTGCCCGGTTCATGATAAATGGGGGCATCTGCGTGATGAAGCATTCAAGATGTTAAGTGATGAAACTCTTGAGCAGTTAAAAGAAAAAACAATTCAAAAAATAACATCATTATAAATTTATGAGGATAAAATGAGAACCTCTTTACGTAAAGACGAACAACTTTTATTTGAAACAAGAAAACATTGGTTCTTTTTAATCCTACCAACACTAATTACACTTGCTCTCATTTTTTTACCTCTCTATCTTTATTTCAGACTTGATGAATCACAACAATGGTATTTAATCATTCCTGTACTTGGAATGTTATACTTTTTATATCGTTATTACACATGGAAAAATGATCTTTGGGCAGTAACAAATAATCGTGTGATAGATGAAAGCGGAGTCTTTACAATTAACTCAAAAGAAAGTCCAATTGATAAAATAAATAATGTTTCCTATCGGCAGAGTGTGATAGGTCGAATCTTTGGCTATGGTGATGTTCAGATTCAAACTGCAGCCGAAATGGGTGAGACAAACTACACAAATATTTCACATCCTAAGAAATTAAAGGAAGCACTTTCAAACGCACAAGAAATGTATAAAGAATCTCAATTGAATAAACAAGCTTTTAAATTAGCAGATGCAGTTGATGGTGAAGTTGGGGAAGAGATGAAAGAATGTCCTTATTGTGCAGAGAAGATTAAAGCTAAAGCAAAGATTTGTCGTTATTGCGGAAGAGAATTTTAATAGTCGTTATTTTTTAAATGCTTCAATAAAAATATCTTTCGAATCTTTTTGACTAAACGGATCACCTTCAAAGTTTTTAGTGAATTTAATTTTTGTAAATCCGGTGCTTCTTAAATTCTCGCCAATTTTATTTTTTGAATGCGGATAGTGTTTAGTTGTAACAAGCTTATATTCTTTTGGCCGATCGAGCTGAAATGAAAGAATGTTGAAATCAATTTTTTCTTTTCCTAAATCATAAAAACGTATTATTGCTTGCCCATCACGGATAGCTATATTGTTTATTCTTTTCGATTTATTGATTATTGTTTGGTAATTAAGAATATGCAGAAATACTTTTCCTTCTGGTTTTAATATTAGAAAAATCTTTTTGATGGCATTTTTTAGTTGATCTGGTGAAAGATGAGCTATGGTGTTGCCGACAGAAACGACGTTATTAAATTTTTCATAATATTTATTTGGAATTGATTCGAATGAGTGAACCCGAGCATCAATTTGCTGATTAAATTTGGTAGCATTTGATTTTATTTCTTCGATCATTTTCGGAGAGACATCAAATGCGGTTACATTGTGCCCGTTAATTGCGAGGGCTATTGAATCCAATCCGATACCGCAGCCGATATCAGCAATCTTTCCTTTTGAAGGAAAAATACTTTTATAAGCATTTACTCGGAGATTGAGGTTCTTCTCAAAATCAATCATCTTTTCGTACATGCCGGAAATTTCATCATAAAAATCGGCACTATTCAAATTAATCTCTCATTTTAATTTATAATTTGCTATTTCATTATTAACAGAAAATAATTAAAAATTATTTTACTAATTATTACAGTATTAAAAATCCTTCTTAGAAAATTTTGATTTACCGATCAATAATGGAACAACCACCCATATTATTAGTGCAATTAAAGAAAATACCATTCCTAAATTAGTATTAAAAAATTTTTGAAACACCGCTCCGGTATATCCCATTAAAGCGGCTACGTCCAACTTTAATGTTACGAGAATTCTAGATAGATCAACCGGATTAAGTATAGTGAAACCAATCAATGCCTTTTCAAGTGGATAATTTTGAAAAAAATTGATTATCAAAAGCAGTAGTCCATCATATAAAACTGAGAAAAAAAGCCAGCAGAATATCGAAAGTCCAAGTCCTAGTATTTTATTTTCATTCCATGTTGCGATTAGAAATGAGATAGATACAAAAATAAATGTTTGAAAAAATCCAGCAATGAAAAGAAAAATTATTATTGAATAGTAATTTTTCAAATCATGACTAAAAAAAAGCAGCGGTACTCCAATCCCAAGTAAAAAACTTGCAGTGAGAGGAATCACCAATCCGAGATATAACCCCAAATAGAGCGAAGTTCTTTTAATCGGTTGAGAAAGAATTAGAGTTATATAATCTTTATTGTTGTACAGATAAACTGTTCCGAAGATTATTGAAACGAGCGGTATGATGATAAGCGCAACATTAAGCAAACTCAAAATTACTTTTGAACTATCATTTGAAAATGAAATCAATCCATATGTAATTAAAAGAAAAAATGTTGTGTAAATTATTATCCATTTACTTCTTGAAATATCATGAATTTGATACCTGATTATTTTTAGGAGAATCTTCATATTAATTACCGCTCATTATTGATGCAATAGCGCGTTCAAGGTTCTGTTTATCTGTGGAGTTGATTAGATTACCGATAGTGCCGTTAAATCTGACTTCCCCTTCGAGAAGAAAAATAACTTGCTCGGCAAGCTCTTCAAGTTCACTTAAAATATGAGAAGTAAATATTATCGTCCTTCCATTCTTATTTTCTTGAACAATTTTATCTTTCAAAATGCTGCTTGAAACGGGATCCAGGCCGGCAGTCGGTTCATCAAGAATTAAAATCTCTGGATTGAATAAAAATGCAATACATGCGTTAACCTTCTGCCGCGTTCCACCCGAAAGATTTATTAATCTTTTTTTAAACTCCTTGCGCAGTTTAAATTTTTCGATCAACTCTTCGTCGTAAGTTTTTATATTTTCTCTAAAGTCTTTGATCATACTTATAATTTCATTGACTGTTAGATTTTCAGGAAAGCTTGCAATTTGTGGCATGTAACCGATCTTTTCCCGGTAACTGTAATTACCGTTCAATTTTTCACCATCCAGATGAATATCACCACTAGTTGGTTTTACTAATCCGAGTATTGATTTAATAAGAGTGGTTTTTCCAGAAGCATTCGGTCCAACAAGATAATTAATCGATCCTTTTGAAATTTCAACCGAAACATTTTTTAATGCATCTAGCGATCCGAATTTCTTGGAGAGGTTATCAATCTTTATCATAAATACCTTTTCATGCTCGGTTTGGTATCGGTTAATGTTTGTGGTGTTAGTGTAGGGAAAATATTTTCTGCTATGTTGAGAATGTTTACAAATAAACTTCTTATTAAAATTAATGACGGACGATTTCTTTCTATAATAATAGAAAATAATTTAACGGGACGGTGCGGAATATCGCCGATCCCATCTTTATCTAAATCGTATCCTTTGTATTCCGACCAATAGTTTCCTTCAAAATGGTTATAACTTTTTGTACTGTTTGTTGTAACATCCAATGAATTACCAATGAAATTATTTTTTAAGAAAGTATTATCCATCGAATTAGCCATCATTCTAATACCCCATCCATTCTCTATGAAATTATTATCATATGTGACAACTCGATTACATCCTTCAAAATAGATTGCACACGAATTCTTTATGAATTGGTTGTTGTAAATTCTGCTATCGGAAATATCTTTCAGCAGTAGTCCGTAAGAAGCACCACCCCAATTATATTCAAACCGGTTGTTGTGCATATCAACATTTTTAGTGAACATAACCGCAACACCGGCCCCGTTTTTGACGAAATGATTTTTTGTATAGCTACAGCTGTCCGAAAACATAAAATGTAATCCATATCGTAAATTATTTTCACTCTGGTTATCTTCAATTACACTTTTCTTCACGAATTCGAAATAGATTCCATCGCGGTGACCTTTAATTTTATTGTTTTTAATTAACATTTCTCTACATTGCCAGAGATGAATTCCGTTGCCGGAATAAGTTTCCTTTGTTTGAAATGCTTCCAGCTCGTTATTTATTACTTTGCAATTGCTCGATCTTGAAAGATAAATCCCGAAAAAATTATTGATGAACTTATTGTTTTCTATTATACAGTTTCGGACGCTGTCTAATTTAATTGCGGCATTATCGTAAACAAAATTTAAACCAGTGTCTTTAAAAACAAATCCTTTTACAACAACATTATCAGCACGAACTTTTATTATCTCTAGTTTCTTAGATCCGGAAAGAACTGGGAAGTTAACACCAATTAATACAATTGATTTGTTAATGAGAAGGGTATTCTCATAATAAATTTTCTTGAATACAAAGATTGTGTCACCATTTCGAGAATCTGTAAGAGCCGAATGTATTGTGTCGTATTTTTGATTCAGCCCTACTTTCAGCGTGTACGCAGAAATTGGTGTGTATATACAAACAAAAATTATAATAAGTAAACTTACTTTAATTAAAGTAATAGATTTATAGGAAATATTTCTACAAAAATATCTAGATGAAAATTTAGTTCCATTCAGTTTTAACATAATTTAATAATTCATCCCAACTTAATTTTTCGCCACCAAACTCTGATTTTACAGAATTAAAATTATCTAAAGTTTTATGCGCACTTAAATTTAATCCCATCGGACTTCTTAATTTTTCACTTTTTAGAAAAAGAGCCTCTTTTGTATTGATAAAATTCTCTTTGTTAGAAAAATCAGTTACCCACATTGAACCTATTGTATTTGATTTAGCTTTAGTTGAATAATCGGCAAGGCATTCGATCGAATCGAATTTGAAAATTTTTCCTTTATCAGAAATTAATTCAGAGCCATATTTCGGATCTGAAATTGTCATCATACAGTTAGCACAATTATCATTTCCGTATGCTATTGATTCTGGACCCGATTGACACGAAACGATACCTAACGTTATGAATAAAAAAAATATAGTTGCAATTAAATTTTTGATAATCATTTTTCTTTCCTTTTTTTACCAATTAAATAAGAAGCAGAAGCAAGAACGATCGAAGTAAAGATTATAATTCCTCCAATTCCCGGTAGCGATGTGGCAGTAATGTTTAATAATTTTTTTGTACCAATAACCGGCGGTTGGTAACTCATACCTGGCACTTTAATAGGTGCATTCGGATTTAAGTTATGCCCATAATCATAACCCCACATATAAAAATCATACAAACCTATTGACATTACAATTAAAAGTAGAACAAGCCAGGTAAAAATCATTTTTCTGTTTTTCAGAAAAGAAACTGTAAAACCAGCCACTATAAAGAATGCAAGAATAAAGGGCATATACTTTAGCTCCGGTATCGCATCCGGTTCAATCGGTTTCATTCCAATGTAGTGATTTAGACCATTAAGATTTTTTAAATCAAATTCTTTCTTGCCGGTTACTTGGTTAATCCATATACGCAAACCAATTCCCTCTGGATATTGCGGTGCTTTAAGATCAATATTCCATATGGGGAATAGATAAACCAGCAATAAAATCAACGAGGCACCAATCATTAAATATTTGGACTTACTGTTCATTTAATTTTTCCTATTCAATCCGAACTTAGTTAATACAGAATATATTCCTTTTGAAGAATCTCTAATAATTGTTTAGAGATTCTTCTTCGGCTCACTCGTTAGAATTAAATATTATTTATTATAAGAAATCTGAACATTACTAGCAGCCGGAGAAACCCTAATATAACCCGACATCTCCTGGTGGAGAGCAGAACAGAAATCCGTGCAATAGAACGGATAGACTCCCACTTGCTTTGGTTCCCAAAGGATTGATTTAGTCTGTCCGGGCATTATCAGAAGTTCAGAGTTGTTCAAACCCTTTACAGTAAATCCGTGAGGAATATCCCAATCTTGTTCTAAGTTCGTTACATGGAAATAAACTTTATCTCCAACTTTTATTCCTTCAATATTATCTGGTTTAAAGTGGGAGCGTGATGCAGTCAAATAAACCCGAACAACATTTCCGTTTCTTTCGACTCGGGTTTCACTTTCACTTTTAACAGCCCAAGGATTCTTGTTCTTCTCAAGTTCATAAATTCTTTTTGAATTTTTCATTAACAGTTCAGCCGAGATTGCTTGTGCATAATGGGGTTCACCGGTTGTTGGAAAATCGAGAAGCAATTTCATTTTATCACCGGTTATATCAATTAGTTGTGCAGATTGTGTCAGTTCAGGTCCGGTTGGAAGATAACGGTCTTTTGTTATTTTGTTCAATGCTATGACATATTTTCCCCACGGTTTTTTTGTATCGCCGCCAGGAATCATTAAGTGTCCGATTGAATAATAAGTTGGAATACGATCAACAACTTCCCATGTTCCAATTTTCCATTTTACAATTTCAGATGAAATGAATGCAGAAGTATAAGCGTAACCTTCACCATCGAATTCGGTGTGCAATGGTCCAAGTCCCGGGTCTTGTACCTCACCAGCTACCACGGCATCATATTTTAAAATCGGTATTCCGTCAATTTCTCCATCGAATTGTTTTCCTTCAATCGCTTTAATCATTTTTGAAAACGAATGAACCGGAATAACCGTCGCAAGTTTTCCACCAGCCGCAATATATTCGCCAGAGGGATCAACATCAACTCCATGCGGCGATTTTGGTGTTGGCAGATAATAGATCATACCCGGACAATCTTTCGGATCGAGTACAAGTACTTTTTTATTCAATTCAGAAAAAGCCATCTGTTTTTCTTCATCGTAATAATTTCTATAATAATCAGAATCCATGGTTTTTGCTTTACCTTGTTTTACATACTCTTCAGCTTTTTTCCAATTGACCGCAGCAATAAAATCTTTGTCGTTTTGAGAAGCATTTATTTCAAGCATAGTATTTGCACGCTCGCTGTTGTAAGAAGTAAAGAATGCCCAGCCATGAGATGGTTCTTTCCCCGGACGAGCCAAATCGTAATTAAATCCCGGTACTATAATTTGAAATGCTAAATTCATTTTACCTGAATTTTTATCAACGCTTATGAATGAAATTGTTCCGCCGAAATTTTCTTTGTATGAATTGATTGGAACATCTTTATTTATTATCGGAACACTAAAGCGAGTTGATGCAACTACATATTCTGTATTTTCAGTAACAAATGGTGAAGCATGGTTACCACCGCTGTTCGGTGTTTCTATTATCTCTTCTGTTTCGAATGATTTGAGATCAATTCTAGCAATGCGCGGCGTGTTGTTTCCATTAATAAAAAGCCATCTTCCGTCTTGCTCACCATTTGTCATCGAAAGTGATGGATGGTGCGCATCATCCCAAGGAACAAAACCGTAAGATGTCATCAACATTGCTTTGCTTTCTTCAGAGTAACCGTATCCGGTTTCGGGATCTTGTGAAAACACAGAAATTTCTTTGAATAATCTACCGGAGGGTAATCCGTAAACCCCAACTTGTCCGCTGAATCCGCCCGACATAAAAGCATAGAATTCATCGTAAGAACCGGGAGCTACATAAACTTTACCCGGTGCATCACTAAAATCGGATGAATCACCCGAACCCGAACAATTATAAATAGCTGCAGAAAGAGCAGCAAGTGCAATTAGTGAAATGAAAATATTTTTCTTTTTCATTTTATCCTCTTTGATTATTGATTTACTGAACGGAAATATTCCAAAATTGCTTTCGCATCATCTTCTGTTACATTTTGAAAAGTCATTTGTGTTGCATAAGTAGCAAGCATCTTTTTTACTTCTGGATGTCTCTTTGTCATTTCTTCCGGATTTAGAATTTGATTCAATATAAATTCAGGAGTTCTTCTAATTGTAATATCGCGAAGAGCCGGACCAGTATAGCGTTCATCAAGTTTATGGCATTGTGTGCATTTTTCAGTAAATATCTTTTCACCGGTTTTTGCTTTGATCATATCGAGTTTACCGAGAGTAATTTTTTCTTTTATTGGACCGATTCCGTTTTCATATTCGAACGCAGTTAATCCGAATTTCTGAGCAAGTTTTTCTTTTGCAGAATCGCCGGAAGAAGTATCAGTATTATCTCCACCACATGCCCAAACAATAAGTGAGATAATAATCATTAATAAAATATTTTTTTTCATTTTTTCTCCTATTTAATTGTGTAATAATTTTGTCTCTAATTCAATTGTTTTTGGAAAGAGAATATTGTTCTCTAAATGGATATGTAAATGAAGATCAGATTCAAATTCATTTATCAATAAAATAAATTGATGTAATTCTTCTTTATTGGTTTCAACACTAATAATTATATTTAATAAATCATTGATTCTGCTTATAATCTCTAAAGCAGTTTTATGCTCAAATAGCATTTGTCTTATTGGATTTATTACAGTGCCATAGTTTCTTGTTTTTGGTTTCTCATGAAATTTATCAGTATCAACAAGATACTTTATAAGAGGGAATAAAATTCTCTCCTCTTTTTCCATATGCATAATCATATCTTTAGAAAGCAACTTAAGAAGACGATCAACCTCATCCATAATTTCGGAAGGTTGTTTTACTTTTAAATTTCTTTTTTCCCCGGCAATTTCTTGAAGTGTTTTCCTAACATAGGTATGATGAACCAAAACAATATATTCTGACAACTCAATTAAATTTTTCTTACTGATATTTTTTTTGTCTTTGTTGTTATTAATTGTTTCCTCTAACGCTGAAATAAATTTTTCTATTTCTTTTTCTTCCAGCACTTCCTTTAGTAATAGATTCGGATTATAGTAATATTGGATCTTGTATGACTCCATAAATTTTGCAGCTTCTTTACTATAATTGATAATTTCAGAAAGGGAAAGATCTTTGATATTATCCGTGTTTATTTTTTTATCCATGCACACTCCGTTTTAAGGAACACAATGTCCTATTTTGCGCCAAAATTTTTTATTCATTATTTCCATATCATAGATTCCCACGCTCCAAGAAAGACTAAAAATCAACTCAGTAAGTATAGTTTGATTAATTTTATATCGGACAGATAGTTCTGAATAAACATAAGAACTATCTTCAAAGCAATCAAGAGAAAATAAAAGCGGGTCATCTTTATCCGATTATGTGATTTTTAGATAGAATAGTAGACTATATTTTAATTTGACAAATAAGACAGAAAGCTATAATTTTATAATCAGAAATATTAATCTGATATAGAATTGATGTAATTATGATTGAAAAAAGTAAGTTCAATAAAAATTTAGAGAGACCCATTCAAAAATTTCGTTTTATAATTCAATCTCTTTTTGTACTGCTTTGTATTTGGATAGGTGTTGAGTTCTATCAATTTATAAATTATTTGGAATCAGGCGGAACAGCCGGAGTTTCTTATAGACCGGCTGGCGTTGAAGGTTTTTTACCGATAAGTGCTCTGATGAGTGTTTACAATTTTTTGTTAACCGGGGAAATTCATCCGTCACATCCGGCTGGATTTTTTATACTGATTGCAATTATAGGAATTTCATTTTTATTTGGTAAATCATTCTGTAGCTGGCTCTGTCCAATTGGATTTTTGTCTGAATTAGTTGGAGATTTTGGAGAGAAGATATATCATAAATTATTTAAGCGAAGAGTAAAACTTCTCCGATGGCTTGATTATCCATTACGAAGTTTGAAATATCTTCTTCTAGGCTTTTTTGTCTATGCAATTTTTTTTTCGATGACAACTACAGCTCTTCAATTCTTTCTTGACAGTTCCTATAACAAAGTTGCAGATATTAAGATGTGGTATTTCTTTGCTGATATAAGCAGATTCTCATTAACAGTAATTGCGATTCTTTTTGTACTTTCAATTTTCATCAGAAATTTTTGGTGCAGATACTTCTGTCCGTACGGTGCAATGCTTGGGCTGATTTCATTTTTCAGTCCTACTAAGATTAAAAGAGAATCAAAAAGCTGTATTGATTGCGGACTTTGTACGAAAGTATGCCCTTCCTTTATTAAGATAGATAAAGTTATAACAGTTCGCTCCGATGAATGCACTATGTGTTTAAGTTGTGTTGATGCATGTCCTGTTGCTGATACTTTGGTTGTAAAAACAAAAATCGTTGAAAAGAAACTCTCCAAAAAATATATTGCTTTCGGAATAATTGGAATTTATATTTTAATCACTGGAATCGGAATAATATCCGGTAATTGGAACAACAACATTTCGAAAGAAGAATATTTGATCCTTCACAAAAATATAGACCAGCTTGGACATCCAACAAGCACACAAGATATAAAAGAATTAAACAAAGCATCAGAATTAGGAGCGAAAGATGATAGAGTCCCAATCTCAAAAGACTAATTTCTTTCTAAAGCTCTTCCACAAATTAGTCCCTCCCGATCAATGGAAATTTTATGTGATTGTTCTGCTTGGTATTATGATCGGCTTGGGTATATATATTTTTTACATATCCAATGCTGTTGTTTATTTATCGAATGATCCTCGTGCTTGTGTAAACTGTCATGTTATGAATGTTCATTATGCAAGTTGGCAGAGAGGGAGTCATGCAAAGGTTACAACTTGTAACGATTGTCATGTTCCTCAAGATAATTTGTTTCGTACATATTGGTTTAAGGCAAATGATGGACTTAGACATGCGACATATTTTACAATGCGATGGGAACCGCAAGTAATTCAGATAAAGCAAGCCGGAAAAGAAGCAGTACAGAAAAATTGTATAAGATGTCATTCAAATTCAATACATCCAATTGCCCTGAGAGCAATAAGCAATAAAAATGTTGCGGATCAAACTGAAAGATACTGCTGGGAGTGCCATCGCAATACACCGCACGGTAGAGTGAACAGTTTATCATCAGCACCTTATGCAAGAGTACCATCACTTCAACCGGTTGTACCGGAATGGATAGAGAATTTTCTAAAAACAGAAAAACAAAAAACAAAGTAATAATAAATGTAAAGGCATTGATATGAAACCAATTCAAGAAATTATTAAGAACAAACCGTGGATCGGATGGGCATTATTTTTTGCAACAGTTATAATTGTTTTTTTGATAGGATTATTGGCATCATCAATAGTTGAGAGAAGAAGCGAATCATTCGCACTTCAAGTTATTAAACCAATTTCCGATTGGGAACCGCGTAATGAAGTATGGGGTGAGAACTTTCCGCGTGAATATGAAACATACCGGCAAACACTCGATACAACATTTGCAAGCAAACATGGCGGCTCTGCTATGGTAGATTATCTTGAAAAATATCCAGAGCTGATTGTTATGTGGGCTGGTTATGCTTTCTCGAAGGATTATAATCAAGGACGTGGTCATGCGTACGCTATAAAGGATATCCGGAACACTTTGCGTACCGGTGACAATAAAGTTAGTCCTCAACCCGGGACTTGCTGGACTTGCAAAAGCACAGATGTTCCGAGAGTTATGAATTCGATGGGAGTTGGTGAATTTTACAAATCAAAATGGAAAGACCTCGGTGCGGAGATTATTAATCCAATCGGATGTCAGGATTGCCACGATCCCAAAACAATGGATTTAAGAATTACACGTCCGGCTTTGATAGAAGCATTTCAACGGCAAGGTAAAGACATAAAAAGTTTTACTCACAATGAAATGCGTTCGCTTGTTTGTGCCCAGTGCCATGTTGAATATTATTTCAAAGGGAAAGAAGAAAAATATTTAACTTTCCCGTGGGATAAAGGATTTAGTGCAGACGAGATGGAAAAATATTATGACGAAATAGATTTTACAGATTGGACACATGCACTTAGCAAAACACCAATGATTAAAGCACAGCATCCTGATTTTGAATTGTACAAAACCGGAATTCATGCCGATCGTGGTGTATCTTGTGCAGATTGCCATATGCCGTATAAAACAGAAGGAGGAGTGAAGTTTACAGACCATCATATTCAAAGTCCTCTTAACAATGTAGAAAATTCATGTTTTGTATGTCACCGCGAAAAAACAGAAAAATTATTGGCTAATGTTTATGAAAGACAAGATAAAATAGAGGAATTAAGAAGGTTGGCAGAAAAAGCATTAGCAGCAGCACACATCGAAGCAAAAATTGCATGGGATAATGGTGCTACAGATGCTGAAATGAAACCGGCATTACAATTAATCAGACATGCACAATGGAGATGGGATTGGGTTGCCGCTGCAAACGCTTTAGGATTTCATTCACCGGTTGAAGCAATGAGAGTTTTAGGTACATCAATTCAAAAAGCAGAATCGGCACGAAAAGAAATTGCGCTTGTACTTGTAAAACATGGTGCTCAATACCCGGTTGTATTACCTGATATTTCAACCAAAGAAAAAGCACAGAAATTTATTAGATTGAATTCTACTGAAATGAAATTGGGCAAAGCGGAATTCTTAAAAACTACTGTTATTGAGTGGGATAAAGAAGCAAAAGAAAGACAAGGAACTTTACAAAAGTATTAATTAAGTAACTATTATTTTAAAAATATTGATTGGGCTTTATATTAACGAGGTGTGATAATGAAAAAGTTATTTTTTATACTGATTATTTTTAGTTCACTTATTATTGCTCAAGACGGATTAAATTTTTCGTTACAGATTCGTCCGCGTTTTGAAATTGATAACAAAGATTTTAATTCAGCAACAAGCACCGGTACTTTTACAGCATTCCGTACAAGATTAGGGTTAACATTTAACCGAGTAGAAAATTTAACAGCTTTTTTCCAGATTCAAGATTCAAGATATTTTGGTGATGAAATTTCAACAACAACAAATTCAAAAAATATCGATCTGCACCAGGCATTTTTTAATATAGCAAATATTTTCACATTACCAGTTAAATTGAAATTAGGAAGATTTGAAATGGCTTATGGTTCACAAAGGTTTATTGGTGCAGTAGATTGGAACAATGTTGGCAGATCATTTGACGGAGGTTTAATTACATTCAATGGAGAACAATTCAAGTTAGATTTATTTGCTGTCCGTGAATTTGAAAAATTTAATTCAGAAGATTCGCTTGATCAGAATGTGTACGGATTAATAGCCGATTTAATGTTTATTAAATCTTATAAGCTACAACCCTTTTTAATTTGGCAGAGAGCTCAACCAACAAATATATTAAATAGAGCTACTCTCGGTATTTATATAAAGGGTAATCTAGATGCATTTTATCACGAATTGGATTTCGGTTATCAAACCGGTTCTGCGATATTATCAAACAGATCACAAAATATTAGTGCTTATACTTTTTCTTTTGGTGCTGGATATAATTTTGAAACAGATATTAAACTTACTATTGGTGCTCAAATTGATATAGCAAGCGGTGATGATAACACAGCCGATGATGATTTCAAATCTTACTCATCATTATATGGTACCGGCCACAAATTTTTTGGCTATATGGACTACTTCACTAGTTTTCCAAATGATACATATGGATTAGGCTTGACTGATATTATAGTGAAAGCTGGATTATCTCCAATTAACAAATTAGTTCTTTCACTAAATTATCATCTATTCAACTCAATAGAAGATTATAAATTAGTTAGCGGCACGAATTCAAATTCATTTGGTTCCGAAATTGATTTTGTTGCCACTTATAAATATAACGACAACGTTGCATTTGAAGGTGGAGCAGCTCTCTTTTTTCCGGGTGATATATTTAAAGAAAAACGTGGTAAAGATAATGCTGCATGGTTTTATTTAATGGCAATAGCTAATCTTTAATTTAATAGTGGAAATTTGTAAAAATATTGAACCCTTCGTTTGAAGGGTTTTTTATTTTATTGTTTTTGATTTAACAGCTTGATAATTTTAATTATACTCAATGAATAAGATCAATAATGCACTCTTCAATTGACAGAAGACATTTTATTAAAATATTAAGTATAAGCACAACAGCTTTATTTGTTAAGCCGCAAAATATTTTATTGGAGAATGATAAATCATCTTATACTCTTTATGTTGGAACTTACACTTCCGGAAAAAGCAAAGGAATTTATATACTTGAGTTTGATGTAAATTCCGGTAGTTTAATTCAAAATAGTTTTTGTTCAGGTATTGAGAATCCATCCTTTCTTGTTGTAAACAGAGATAAAAAATTTTTGTATGCAGTTAGCGAGATTGGAAATTTTAAAAATCAATACAGCGGCGGAATTTATGCATATAAAATTGATCACGAAAACAACTCACTGCAATTTATAAATTCAGTTTCATCAAATGGAGCTCACCCATGCCATTTAACTGTTGATAAAAGTGATAGATATATTATTGTAGCAAATTACTCAGGCGGAAATATTTCAGTTATTAACATAGATGATGATGGAAGTCTGGGTAAGTGTACTGATATTGTTCAGCATTACGGAAAAAGTGTAAATAAGAGCAGACAAGAAATGCCACACACTCACTCAGTAAATATCGATGCTTCAAACAGATTTGTTGTGGCTGCCGACCTTGGCATTGATAAATTGATGCTGTATAAGTTTGATGACGGAAATGGAAAACTAAATCCAACCGAACAAATTTATTTGAAAACAAAACCGGGTGCCGGACCCCGTCATTTTTCTTTTCACCCGAATGGAAAATTTGCATTTGTAATAAACGAACTTGATTGCACGATTACCTCTTTACAATTTAATGGTATAGATTTTTTACTTGAACCAATTGAAACCGTATCAACGCTGCCGAAAGATTTTAAAGGTGAAAATACTTGTGCGGATATCCATATACATCAAAATGGAAAATTTGTTTATGGTTCAAATAGAGGGCACGACAGCATTGCCGCTTTCTATTTTAATGAAACGAACGGTAAGTTGTTGTTGATTCAACATCAATCAACGTTAGGCAGAACACCCCGAAACTTTGCAATTGATCCATCCGGAAAATTCTTACTTGCAGCAAATCAGAATTCTGATTCGATAATTGTTTTTTCAATTGATCAATTAACCGGTAAACTCTCCGCAACAAACCAGAAAATTGAAATTCCATCACCGGTATGTTTACTATTTAATCATTAGCAAATAATTATTGAATTGTAAATTTACTTTTGGAAAAATCCACCCTATTCTCATTTCCTTCACTAAAAGATAAATAAATGTTATTTTAGCAAGCGGAACATTTATTATCTTAATTATGGAAATATTCAGATGAAACAATCCTTATCTATTTTCACTTGCATTTTATTATTCTCACTTATTAATATTACCAATGCTCAGACAATTGAAGAACGCATAACCGAATTGATCAATCAAATGACGTTAGAAGAAAAGATTGAGCAGCTTCATAAAGCCGGTGCAATGCACACAGCAGATAATATTAGGTTGGATATCCCCGGTTTTGTAATGGCAGATGGACCCCATGGAGTACGAGACGGACTTGCCACATCATTTCCGGTAGGAATAGGTATGGCTGCAACATGGGATGTTGAGCTTGCAGAACGTGTCGGTATTGCACTCGGAAAAGAATTCCGTGGTAAAGGGAAACATCAAATGCTTGGTCCAGCAATGGATTTAACACGCGATCCTCGTAACGGAAGAACTCCGGAAAGTGGCGGAGAAGATCCATACTTAAATGCTTTAATCAATGCAGCTGTTGTTAAAGGTGTTCAATCCACCGGTGTAATAGCAACAGCTAAACATTATAACGGAAAACATCAGCAAATTGGAAGAAACGATAATGATTACACAGTCTCTCAAAGAAATTTACGCGAGCATTACGGATTGAATTTTAGAACATCGGTGCAAGAATCCGGTGTTATGTCTATTATGAGTGCGTATAACAGAATCAATGGAGATCAAGCAGCGGAGAGCTCCAATTTACTTAGTACAATATTGCGCGAACACTGGGGATTTCCTTTTTATGTTGTTTCTGATTGGGGTGCCGTGCACAATAGCGAAAAATCAATTGAAGCCGGAACAGATGTTTGTATGGGATCCGATCATTATCAGAATGATCTTTTAAACTTGGTCAACTCCGGCTCTGTTTCGGTTGATATAATTAATAATGCAGTGCGGAGAGTTTTGAGAACAAAATTTTATTCAGGTATGATGGATAATTATCCGATTGGAGACCCATCGGATGTTAACAGTCCCGAGCATCAAGCACTTTGTCTTGAAGCTGGTAAAAAAAGTATCGTACTTTTAAAAAATCAGGATAACATTTTACCGCTCGATAAAAATTCAATTAATAAAATTGCAGTACTTGGACCGAACGCTGCAATAATGCAGACAGACGGCACCGGAAGCAGCTGGGTCTCTCCTTTTTATACTGTAACGCCGAAACAAGGAATAGAAAATTATGTTGGTGTTGATAAAGTTTTGTACGCCAAAGGATGTGAAATTGCAAACGGAAATTCAAGTGATTTTCAAAATGCTCTTTTATATGCACAGCAAGCTGATATTGTAATTTATTTCGGCGGTCTTGATCCATCGCAAGAGGGAGAAGGGTTTGACCGTGCAAACGGTTCAATAGAATTACCCGGCACTCAAAAAGAATTTATTGAAATTCTCACAACACTTAACCAAAAAGTGATTGTAGTTTTAATTAGTGGCGGAATATGCGGTGTAAACAGTTTTATAAATGATATCGAAGGATTGATTCAAGGATTTTATCCCGGACAGGAAGGTGGCAACGCAATAGCACAAGTTTTATTTGGTGATTACAATCCAGCCGGAAGACTGCCGGTTACCTGGCCTAAAAATGATAATCAACTTCCTACTGAAATTACCGATTTCAATTTTAATAATGATTACGGATGCGGTTACAGATGGTTCGATGAGAAAGGATACACTCCGGAATTTGCTTTTGGATTTGGATTAAGCTACACAACTTTCTCATACAGTAATTTAGTTGTAACACCAATTTCAGAATATGCCGGCAGAACTTTTACAGTAACTGTTAATGTTACGAATACCGGCACACGCGCCGGAGAAGAAGTTGTGCAGTTATATTTAACAGAAGATCCTTCGTTTGTTGAAAAACCACCGAAAGAATTAAAAGGATTTAAAAGAGTTTATCTTGAACCGGGGGAAACAAAAACTGTTGAGTTCAAATTAACACCGAACGAATTTTATTATTACTCTGAAAGACAAAGAAGCTATATGTACGATCCGGGTTGGTATTTAGCACGGGTCGGCGGTTCATCGAATAATCTGCCCTTAAGTAAATATTTTGAAGTAAGGCAAGCGGAACCGCTTCCCGATCTTCAAATTGCAAATATTTATACAGTGCCTCGCTATCCGCAGAAAAATGATAAAGTTTATTTTGCAGCTACTTTGATAAATAGAGGCGTAGCTCCAACACCAATAGGTACTAATCATGATGTTATGTTCAGCATAAATGGTGAAGAGATTACCCGTTCATTTGAACTTGCCGATTCAATACCAAAAGGAGGAATGGCGCTTGTATTCGGAAATATTGAATTAAATGGAAAAAATTATTGGACTGCCGGTGAACCCGGTGAATATACAGTTGAAGCCTGGGTAGATAATGATAACTCAATTTATGAATGGGATGAAAACAATAACAAAAAAACTTTTACATTTAATGTTTACAATCCTCCTCCGGTTAATATAGCTCTCAATAAGAATATTACGGTTACTTCAATTGAAGGGAGCGGACTGGAAGGAAATAAAGCTGTTGACGGAAGCTATACTACACGGTGGTCATCTCAATTTACTGATCCGCAGATTTTAACAATTGATCTCGGCTCAGTTCTCCCGTTTGATCAGATACGTCTTGTATGGGAAGCGGCATATGCAAAAGAATATCTGCTTCAATATTCGAATGATAACGTAAGCTGGACTACAATTGCTAATCCTACAAACGCTGTGGGTGGAGTTGAAAAATATAATGTTGAGGCTTCCGCTCGTTACGTTAGATTAGTCGGCTTAAGACGCGGTACACAATACGGATATTCTCTTTATGAAGTTGAAGTTCTTCAAGGTGCAAATATTGTTTCTGTTGAAGATGAAAAGACCAATCTCGAATTACCGGCTAATTTCAGTTTAAGTAACAACTACCCGAATCCTTTCAATCCGACTACAACAATTAAGTATGAATTGCCGAAAGCAAGCAATGTGAAAATAGAAATTTTTAACTCGCTTGGTGAATTAGTAAAAATATTGAAAGATGAATACCATAATGCCGGAAGATACGACATAGTATGGAACGGAAGAGACAATTATGGAAGTCAAGTATCAAGCGGCGTTTACTTTTACCGGATGCACACTGAAGGATTTACACTTGTAAAGAAGATGATGCTTTTGAAGTAAACTATTAAATTCTGAGTCCCGATTCCGAGCTATGACGAGGAGTCGGGACACATAGAACTCTCCACAAGATAACAAATCTCAATTATTATCTTTTTGATTGAAGCAAATCGTTTAATCATTTATGTTGCAAATAAAGTTTTCATTCTTTCCACAATAAAAGGTGGAGTATGAACATCGAACAAAAGATCTGCTTCATTCCGGTTGCAAGCGATATCACACAAATTCCATCTGCACAAATTGCTGTTGAGCTTCATAATGAACTGATTCATTACGGATTGGAACATATAGAATCAGAAAATCTTCTTGGTTATCATCCGGTAATTTATTTTGTATTAACCGGAGGAACAGAAAATAAAATATTGAACTATTGGAAAAGCAGAAACGAGAAATTCGGAAACGAACCGGTGCTTCTTCTTGCACATTCCGGCAACAATTCATTGCCGGCAGCACTCGAAATTCTTGCACGTCTTCAGCAAGAAGGTGTGATAGGCAAAATTATTTATTTAGATGAAGCTCTGAATAAAGAATGCTGGCATCAGGTAGAGCAAGCTGTTAAACATTTTAAGGTTTACTATAAATTAAAAAGAACAAAGATCGGTTTAGTTGGTAATCCATCCGATTGGCTGATTGCAAGCATGCCGCAATTTGAAACTATAACATACACTTTGGGCGCTAAGGTATTGCAAATTACACTCGATGAATTGAAAAATAAAATTGCAGAGATTAGAGATGATGAAATAGAAGAAGCACATCATGCATTTGTAAGCAGAGCTTCAGAAATTAAAGAACCATCAAAAAAAGAAATTAAAAATGTTGTAAAGATTTATGTAGCACTTAAACATTTGATAAAACAATATGAGCTTGATGCGGTAAGTGTACGCTGTTTTGATCTTGTAACAGACTTAAAAACAACAGGCTGTTTTGCACTGGCTAAATTAAACGATGAAGGTGTAATTGCCGGATGCGAAGGCGATCTTGTTTCCACGCTTGGAATGATTTGGATTAATTATTTAACCGATCAAATTGTGTGGATGGCAAATCCGGCACGTATCGATGAACAGAATAACTTGATCTGGTTGGCTCATTGTACAATCCCGATAAGTATGGTAAACCAATATAAACTCCGCTCGCATTTTGAGTCGGGACTTGGAGTTGGGATTGAAGGAGAGATGACAAAGGGAAAGGTAACAGTATTCCGTCTCGGTGGAAAAGAACTTAATAAAATCTGGGCTTCAAATGCTGAGATTATTGAAAATAAAAATGATGATAACCTATGCCGTACACAAGTCTGTGTAAAATTACACGGCAGTGCAAAAGCATCGGATCTTCTTAACGAACCTTTGGGTAATCATTTACTTTTGTTACGTGGAAGCTATACTCGCGAAATTAACAGCTGGTGGGAATTTTTTATAAATACAAAATGAAAATACTTGCTATTGAAAAAGAAGTAAGCAGTGTTAATTCTGAGCAATACACTCCTTACTTAAAAGAGGAAGCTCTACATGTTTGGAAACTGTATAAAGAAAGAATTATATAGGAAATTTTTTCCGGGAAGATAGAAATGAAGTCGTGATAATACTCGAATGTAAAGACGTAGTGGAAGCAAAAAAATATTAGTAAGAACTACCGTTTGTAAAAGAAAAATTGATTGATTTTGAAATTATTCCATTGAAAGCATACACGGGATTTGAAAACTCTTTAAATAAAAAAAGCCCGCCTATTGGCGGGCTTTTCTTAAACACTAACGTTTTATTGCAATGGGATTTTGTAAGCTACCCTTACACCCAAATAGTTTGCATCACTGATTATATAATACATACCGGTGATATCAAATTGATTGAATTCGTAACCGGCACCTAAACCGAGTGTAAATTCAGTTTCGCTGTCGCCGTCAAAAAAAATGCTTTCAGGTTCTACATCTACAGAAAAAAGATGAAATCCTAATTGACCATATGCATAAAAATTATTTTGGAAATAATATTTTGCACCAGCTAAAATAGGAATAGCAGAATAACTGAAATCGTATCCGCCGAAACTTTCTTCTGCCCACATTAAGTAGCCGATTGTTGCAGTACCAACTATTTTATCTGCTAGTTCTAATTCTCCAGTTACAGTAGCACCGAAACCGGTACCGGCAGCATCACCAAAATCGCCCATAGGCAGTGCAAGATTACCGCCTATACTGATGGCTTTTTTGCTTTGTGCATCAATTTGTCCTACAGCAAAGAATAAAACTGCAAGAAATAGAACATAAGTTATTTTTTTCATATACCCTCCTTAATAGAATATTATTGGAATTATATTTGGACTGCTGATCCAAAAATAAATTATTTATTGAGTTCATTCAATTAAATTATTTTTTATGTGATATATATTATAAGTTTAATTTATAGATAGAAACTTGAAGGATAATAGTATGAAATTTACTATAGGATTATTATAAATGATAAAAGCTATTCTCTGGGATAATGACGGGGTATTAGTTGATACTGAGAAACTCTATTATCAAGCTTGCCGAATTACATTTGCAAAAATTGGTTTTGACTTAACGAAAGAACTATATAAAGAATTCTTTTTGAAAAGATCGGAAGGAACATGGTATATTGCTAAAGATATGGGTTATAGCGATAACTCAATTCAGGAATTAAGGAAAGAAAGGAATGAATTATACTCCCGATTGTTAGCTGAAAAAACTGAAGTAATGAATGGTGTAATAGAAACTCTTGAATATTTGAATGGCAAGTACAAGATGGGAATTGTAACCAGTTCGAGAAAAGATCATTTTGATATTATTTATAAAAAATCAGGATTGTTAAAATATTTTGATTTTGTTGTAACCAGTGATGAATGCACAAAAACGAAACCTGATCCCGAACCGTATCTTAAAGCAATTGAAAAGAGCGGAATGAATGGAGCCGAATGTGTTGTTGTTGAAGACTCCGAAAGAGGATTGAAAGCCGCTATAGCAGCCGGACTTAAATGTTACATAATTCCAACGGAGTTAACAAAAGATTCTGATTATAGCGGTGCCGAAAAAATTCTAAATAATCCATTGGAATTAATTTCCATTCTAAATAACAATTGAAATAATAATCACTTCTTCATCATTTTGATTGGTTTACTTTCTTGATTCAAAATCAATATTTCTTTACGCATACTTTCGTTATCACGATAGGGATTAAGTTTTTTAATTCTTTTATCCGGGTCCTCGGACATAAATTCCACAGCTTCATCAAGTGTAAGCAGAACCGGCATTCTATTGTGAAACGGCTCTATAAATTTATTCGGCGCAGTTGTTATTATTGAAACCGACAATTTTTTTTCTTTGTCTTCGTAGAGTATACCGGGTACAAAGAAATATTCTTCATTGTAGATATATATTTTATGCTGTACTTTTTTGGTGCCGATTGTAATCCACTCATAAAAACTTGTCATAGGAACTAAACATGAATTTTTTGCAAACAAACTGTTCCAAAATGGTTTTTCTTTTATTGTTTCTGTTCGTGAGTTTGCAATGAGCGGTTTATCTTTGGAAAATTGTATCCCCCAGTTGATCAAACTTATTTGAAGTTTATTTCCTTCTTTATACATACACATAATTTTGTCTTTTGGACGGATATTTTCTTTTTTAATTAAACCCATTAATGCAGAAGCATCAATATTGTATTTACGCTCTAACAACTGCTGAACTAAAATTGCTGCTTCAATTTTTGCTTCAAATCCGTAACACATATTTGACCGTTTTGTTAATTCTATTTACAAGATAATAAGTAGTTTATTATTTTGCTACTGAATGATTTATAACACAATAGGATGGCTCAGAAATAAAATGCTATTTAGATTTATAATTTATTAATATAAATTTAGTCATTCGTTTAACTAAATATTTTCATTGATATTCCGATAAAAACGGAGGTCTCTAATGGTTAAACTTAAAAAAGCCGCTAGTTTAATATTTTATTCAATCACACCTTTTATTTTGAATTACTGTACTTCTGCTGAAAAAATAGTTGAAACTTACTACCTCGGTAATGTAAATATTAATGCACCCATTGCCACTCCGCCAGTGCATGTAATGGTAGATAATCAAAACAGTGATTTAACCGTAACCCCAAAATTGATAATTGGAACTGAAAGACAAATTGAATCATCCACAGAGTATCATTACACAGATAAAATAATATTACCTGATAATTCTACAGTAGAAGCAGAAAATGAAAATTTAGAATGGAGTTTTTCATCGGCAGTAATAGGAGCTGATTTTGATTATAAAGCCGGGAAATATTTTTCATTATTCGGCGGTCTTCAATTAGCCACAACAGAAAATAATGTACTGATGGGTGGTAATGTGGGTTTGGGATTTCATGGCGTTACGAATAATATTGCTATGAGATTAGATTTAGGTCTATCGATTCAGGAAAGTAATTACGATGCTCTCACAATTATTCATACTAAATATATTTATGCTAATAGCGGCACAAGAACAGATACAACTTATTTTCTCGATAAAGATAATTTTGTAAACATTAATCCATTTCTTGTTTATACATTAAATTCTGTGATTAAAGATGATAGACTGAACTATTTTTTATCACTCGGTTATTTTACACAAACCATTTTAGATTTTGAGCCCGGGAAAAGCAGTAATAGTAATACCTGGATAATATTTTTTGGTGTTCCTCGAGCAGATGAATATTATACTTCCGATCTTCGTCCGAATGTGAAAGCCGGATTCGTGATGATTAACCCCGGAATAGTTTACACGATTGATGAACAGTTTAATTTAATCCTTTCGGTTAAAATTCTTAAAGAAACATTGCTCGATTCAAGCAGAAATTTGTGGATGGTTATGCCCTCAGTTCAGATGGATATTAGTCTTTAGAAATATCGTTGTTAAACACTTAATTGATTTTTGTATTTATTATAAGTAGAATCATTTGAAGGCAGCGCTCCTGATATTCCACATATCTCACCGGCAAATTCATTAGCGAGCTTATTGATTTCGCTTATTTGTTTATTAAATAGGTAACCGATACATAAAATTGCTGCATATGCATCACCTGCACCAAGCGTATCAACTATTTTTGTGTTGGTTGTTTTGTAATGATCAAAAATATTTCCATAGTATAATAATGCACCATTTTCTCCCATTGTAACACAGATCAATTCGATATTAAATATCTGGTTTAATTGTTCTATCGCTCTATAGTTATCTTTATCTAATATTAATATTGTTTTGAGTTTTTCCAATTCATGCTCGTTTAACTTTAAAACATGAGATTCATGCAATGTAGTTTCGATTATTTCTTTTGAAAAAAAATCATGACGGAGATTCAAATCGCAAAAATATTTCTTTTTGTATTGAAACAAACCATCTATTGTATTCCGTGTAACGTGATTTCTCTGTGATAGTGTCCCGAAATAAATTATATCTGATTCATTAATAATTTGTTCAGTAGATTCGTTGAGAGTTATATAATCATAACTTGATTCAGCTGAAATGGTGAAAACCGGATTCTTGTTTTCATCTATTCTAACATTAACATAACCGGTAGAATGATCATTATCAATATTTATGTACTGATGATCAAAACCAATTAAAGTAAGGTACTGTTTTATATCCATTCCCAGAGTATCGTTGCCAACACTTGAAATAAAATATGCTTTACCCAATATTTTCCAGATGTGATAAATAAAATTAAAAGGTGCACCGCCCAATCTTTTTTGATCGGGATAAATATCCCATAGTATTTCACCGATTGATGTAACTACTGGCACTCTCAATATTTTATTATTTTTCAACAACTGATTTGTTTTTTGAATATTTGTGTTTGATAAATTCTGTTAAAGCTGGAATTATGGATATTATTATTATTGCTATAATAACAATAGAGAAATTATTTTTTACAAAAACTAGATTACCAAAGAAATATCCGCTGTAAATAAAAACAGCACACCAGACTATTCCACCAATTATGTTGTAAGCAATAAATTTGGAGTATGTCATGCTTCCAACACCGGCAACGAAAGGTGCAAATGTTCTTATTATAGGGATGAAGCGTGCAATGATTATTGTTTTACCGCCATGTTTTTCGTAGAATTTATGTGTGCGGTCAAGGTACTCTTTCTTTAGAACTCTCGGATATTTGTCAAAAAGTTTTGGCCCAATAAAATGTCCGATCCAGTAATTAACGGTATCACCTAAAATTGCTGCTATTGATAAAAGAATAAAAAGGAGATGAACATCAAAGGATTCTTTTGCGGCAAAAGTACCGGCAGCAAACAAAAGGGAATCGCCCGGCAAAAAAGGTGTAAATACAAATCCGGTTTCTGCAAAAATTACAATAAATAATATAGCGTAAGTAAAAGCACCGTACTGTAAAATTAATTCATTTAGATGGTCATCGAGATGCAAGAACAAATCTATGAGATAATTTATAAATTCCATTAAGTTCCTTTTTTATTTAACAAAGTTAAATATTATTACTTTTATAATTATTAGTTTATAATCATTTCTTTTTTAACTGAACCAAAAGAGTGCCAATGACAGCGATAAACATACCGAGAGCTTCTTTTAATTCTATTGGCTCAGCAATAAATATCCATGCAAGAATTGCTATTTGAATTAACATTGTTCCATTGATTATACTCGATTCCATTGCTGTTAAATTACGTAATGTAATATTCCATAGTGTAAATGCAAAAGCAGTGTTTACAACTGCAAGCCAGAGCAGTAATAAAAATGTTGTTGTACTTATCGAGGGCAATCCATGAAATGATAATCCGGCAACGAGCATAATAACCGACCCAATTCCCATACTGATTATAGTAACAATTAACGGGTTCAATTTACCGGTTCTGTTTATTCCTCTTCCAAGAACAGATGAAGAAGCATTGGCAAAAACACCAAGTATCATAACTGTAATGCCGGATATCTGCATGCTGGAAAGATGAATCGGGTAAAAATAAGTTAGTATACCAATAATAAATAAAATTGCACCGCCCCATTGAATCTTTGTAGGTAATTCGGAAAGAAGAAATATTCCCATTACTGCAACAACTATTGGAGTAAAATTTAAAAGTAAACTTACAGTTACCGCCGGTAAAAGTGATAGTCCTAAAAATTGTGTTCCTTGAGTGAATGTATAAAAAAGTAATCCAAGCGCTGTAAGATTTACCCAATCCATTTTGTTTAATGATTTGAACTCGGCTTGTAATTTTTTTGTAAATGCAAATGGAAGTAAACAAATAAATGCTAGCACATAACGGAGACCGGCATAAGTCAATGGAGGAATTTCATTTAATCCCCATTTTATAATTATAAATGATGTTGACCAGAGAAAGGTAACAAGTAATGCTATTAATATAGCGGCAGTCCTTGAAATTGATTTGGGAAAAATATTTTCTCCATTAAATGGTTTGCAAATTGACTAGGATTATTTATCCATAAAAAGTTTTATTGAATATAATAATAGAAAAACTGCAAATACTTTTTTTAATATATGATCTGGTAATCCAACAGCAAACTTAGAGGATATAAAACTTCCAATTACAAATGTAATTATCATAAGTATCACAGCTTTTACATTTACTAATCCAGCTTTGTAATAATTTATAACCGCAAAAATACCAATCGGCAGCAAAAGTAATCCCAGCGATGTACCCTGGGCTTGTTTTTGAGTATAGCCGAGTAATCCAACCAGCATTGGTATAACAACAAGCCCTCCCCCAACTCCCAATACTCCGCTGAATAAACCGGCACACAAACCGATTAATAATAGTACAATAGTTTCATTCATAAAATTTATACCTTATCATTTTGTTATATAGTTTATTTGATCCATTAGAATCCATCCTTCCGGATCGATAACAAACTCAGAATCTTGTGGTAAAGAAATTTCCCCTTTACCATTTTGCATCTCAATTGTGATTAATTTACCGGAAACCCTTGCTGTTATAGGCAGTTCAAATTTTAGATTGCTATCAGTGTCCCATGCAAGTTCAACTTTATTTGATTTATGACTGATGTTCAGAACCGGCAGCTTAGCATTACGTAAATATGTTTCAAAGAACCAATCCAATTTTTTGCCAGATACTTTTTCTGCTAACTCAATCATTTCATCAGTTGTAGTAATACGGCATTGTCTGCCATCTGTTATTTTTTCCAATTTTTCGGTTGGATAAGCCCATCTTCTTAACACTTTGAAAAAAACTTCATCACCCAAATAATAACGGAGAGTGTGTAAAATCCACGCACCTTTGTAATAAACGTCTAATGAATAAGTTTCACCGGCGGTTTTATTTCCGCGCGGAGCAATCGGTAATTTATTTGAAAAATGTTTTATACTGCTTAAGTAAGCGAAATATTTTTCTTTTCCAAACATTTTTTCAAGATATAGTGGTTGCATATAAGTTCCGATTCCCTCGTGTATCCAGAAATCGCTCCAATCTTTATTTGTAACAAGATTGCCCCACCATTCGTGTGAGAATTCGTGATGATGCAGCCAATCGAATGCAAAGTCTTTGTGATTTTTCCATCCGAATCCATATGCTATTGCTGTTTGATGTTCCATTCCAAGATGCGGAGATTCAATAACCGAATATTTTTCTGCTCTGAATGGATATGGACCGATTAATTCTTCCATAACTCGCATGTGATCTAAAAATTGAGGAGAGTGATCGAAAGCTTTGTCATAATTTTCCGGCAGCACCCACACAGTGAATGGAAATATTTCACCGGTTATACTTCTGTAGTTGTAGTTTATACTTTTATATGGACCGAGATAAAATGTAATGTTGTAATTATTAATGGGATTGGATACAAACCAATTCCAAATTTTTGTTGAATCAGTGAACTCAGTCGAACTTTTTAATTTCCCGTTAGAAATACAAGTTAGATTTTTAGGAACCGTTAGATTGATTGAAACAGAATCCGGTTCATCGGAAGGATGGTCTTTGCAAGGTAGCCAAATATCCGCTCCTCCTCCCTGACATGTAACGCTTGCCCATGTATCTCCGAACATATTTTTTTTCCATATAAATCCATCATCCCACGGCGGATTTTTTGCTATGCGAGGTTTACCAGAATATACTGTTCTAATATTTATAATTTTTCCTCTCTCAATAATAGAAGGGAAATTGATTAAAATTTTTCCTTTGTTATGTTCAAATTCAATTTTGGATTTATTATCAGTTAAATATAAAACCGATTCAACGGTATAAACTGTATCGAGATCTATAATTATTTTATTGAATTTTTCTAATGCGAGGGCTTGCATCTCGACATAACCATTAATGGATTTAGTAATAGGATTGATTGTGAGATTAATATTGTAGAATTGCACATCATAGCATGCTTGCTCTGCTGATAGTTTACCGCCTGAATCTTGCGAGCCAAATTGTGCAGTAATACTTATTGATGTGATAACGAGAAAAATAAATATTAGATTTTTCATAGATATAATTATTGGTAAAGGTTATATGGAAAAATAGAATACAATTAATGAGGATTCAACAGAAATAGTTGCTTTAATTATAATTTATGGATCATTTTATAAATGGTTTTTAGTATAAATAATTATTTATTTTATAATATAAATTAACATAAGGCATATATAATGAAAACTATAGTCACATTATTAATTTTATTTGTAAATACATTATTGATAAATGCACAAACAATTAACCCTTCCTACGATTCAACACTGGCAAAGTCATTTGGTGCCGATGATTATGGTATGAAGAAATATATCTTTGTCATTTTAAAGACCGGTACCCGGGAAATTGATGATAAAAAAATAATTGACAGTCTTTTTGCCGGGCATTTAAATAATATTAACCGTTTAGTTGAGTTGGGTAAGCTGGTTGTTGCCGGTCCTCTCGGTAAAAATGATAAAGCTTACAGAGGAATATTTATATTAAATATAAACACCTTTGATGAAGCAGAAGAATTATTACAGACAGATCCGGCAATAAAAGAAAAATTATTAGCTACAGAAATTTACCAGTGGTATGGAGCTGCTGCCTTATCAGAATATTTTAAGGTACAAGAGAAAATCGGAAAGTTTAAGTTTTAAAATTGATTGAATCAGTTAAGATTTTATCATACACAATTGGATCGGTGTTACCTTCCGTGGATATTAATAGAACTTTGGATTCACTGTTTAATTTGATTTCCTCTTTTTGATTTTTTAATTCTTCATTACAAAGCAGATTATGTAATAGTCCGGTTGTAACAGCACCGGATTCTCCTGAAATAATTTTTAGATCGCCAAACTCTTGTCTGCCTAAAATCTGCATCCCATTTATCGTAACATCGTCAGAACATTTTATAAAGTAATTGGAATATGATTTGAGTATATCAAAAGCAATTTTGCTCGGTGTACCGCAAGCAAGACCAGCCATTATAGTTTTTATTTCATTTCTCAATGTTGTAACCGATGAAAGTCTTACTGATTCATACATGCAGCCGGCATCTTCTGGTTCTACAACAACAAATATTGGTTTGTTTTCTTTGAATTGATTTATAAGGTAAGCTAAAATAGCAGCCGGAAGTGAACCGACACCGCATTGAACAAAAACATGTGTTGGAATCTCATCTTTCAATTGATAAAATATTTCTTTCATAATTGTAAGATAACCTTGCATAATCATCAGTGGTATTTCCTGGTAATTCTGCCACGATGTATCTTGAATTAACAACCAGCCATATTTTATTGAATTTTCTTTTGCAAGATCAACCGCATTATCATAACTGCCATTAATAATTGTAACATCAGCTCCAAGTGATTTGATATTTTCAAATCTGCTTTGTGATGTACCTTTAGGCATATAAACAACAGATTTACATCCAAGCTGTTGGGCAATCCACGCTACACCTCGTCCATGATTGCCATCTGTTGCTGTAACTAATACAAATTCTGATAGTGCCTTTTTATTATTAACCAGTGTTAAAAAAGAAGGATTTGAAACTTTTAGTAGATTGCTTAAATAATTTATTACAGCATAACTGGCACCAAGTACTTTAAATGCATTCAAGCCAAAGCGGTATGATTCATCCTTAATCCAAATTTTTTTCAAGCCAAGATGTTTTGATAATCCTTTCATATCAATCAAAGGTGTTGGTTTATAATTGGGTATTGTTGAATGAATAAAAGACACTTTTTGAGTACTCTCATAATTAAAATGGGATAGAAATCTATCACCACCAAAATTACTATTTGTATTTTTAAACAATGAAATCATAATTATTATGAAATACCATATTAACACATAATTCACTCAATAAAATATTGACTTATAAAATCACTTTCTTGTTGTATCTTGAATTTTTTTAAGCACATACAATAAGTTATCTTTGCTAAAAGAAATCATGGAATTATATGAAAAGCAGATCGAAACAAATTAAAAAGAAAAAAGAAATCCCATCATTTTTTCATCCATGGCATTATGTAAGTTATGGAAATAGTGTGCCGGAGATAGTTAATGCAATAATTGAAATTCCAAATGGTTCAAAAGCAAAGTATGAATTAGATAAAGCCAGCGGATTGTTAAAATTAGACAGAGTGCTTTTTTCATCAGTTCATTATCCGGCTAATTACGGATTTATACCAAGAACTTTAACAGACGATAATGATCCGCTCGATATTCTTGTCCTTTCATCAATAGAAGTAGATCCGCTTTGTATTATTGAAGCAAAAGTTATCGGATTTATGAGAATGGTGGATGATGATGAAAAAGATGATAAGATAATTGCAATAGCAAAGAATGATATATCATACAATTATATTGATGATTTAGAACAGCTTCCGCCTCATACAACCGTTCAGCTCCAAAGGTTTTTTGAAGATTACAAAAAATTAGAACACAAACATGTTGTTGTGGAAAAAATATACAATAAGAAAGAAGCTTATAAAATCATTAATGATTCTATAAAAAGATACGAATCAGAATTTAAACCGAACAAGAAAATATCTAAGTAATATTATTCTTTTTATTATCCCGGTATTTCCAGTAAATATAAAACGGAAGTCCGCTTAATACTAGTATCAAACCCATCATGGCATTCTCTGTATCAGAGATAATTGTATTCATCAAAAATAAAAAAGCAAAAACCACAAAGATTGCCGGTGTGTAAGGATATCCCCATACTTTATACGGTCTTAATTCATCCGGCATCTTTTTACGAAGTACGAATACACCGAAAGCACCCAGCATATAAAACATCCACGAGGCAAAAATCACATAATCGGTTATTGTGTCAAATGAACCCGAAAGAACCAGTACACAAGACCAAAATCCTTGTACAAGCAGAGAAACATAAGGGGTGCTGAAACGAGGATGAACTTTTCCAAGACCGCTAAAAAATATTTTTGCACGTGCCATTGCAAACGGCACTCTTGCAGTTGCAAGTATGCTGCCGTTTAATGCACCGAAAGTTGAAACAATTACTGCGATAGAAATTATAGCTCCACCGCTTGCACCGAATATTTTTTCTGCTGCGCTTGCCGCAACTAATGGCGACTTTGCCATTTCATCAATCGATAGAACATATAAGTAAGCAATATTTATTAATACATAAACAAAAATTACGATAAGGGTTCCGTAAATTAAACCAAGAGGAACATTACGTTGCGGATTTTTTACTTCACCCGAAACAAAAGTAATATTGTTCCATGCATCGTAAGCCCAAAACGCACCGGCAAATGCTAATCCAATCAAACTGATAAAGTTTGCCATTGTTCGCTCGGGAATAGAAAAACCAGTATAGATATTTGATAAACTTCCATCACCGATTGTAATAAGTAATCCAATTATTATTAGTATAGAAATTATTTTAATGTATGTAACTACTGTTTGAACAATTCCACCGAAAACAACCCCTATGTAATTTACACCGGTTAGAAAAATTATGCAGAGGATAGCAACAAATTTTGTCCCGAAATCTGCTAACGGATAAATATTTCCTACAAGTGGCATATAAACAGAAAATTGCTGCAAACTTTCTGGCAGCTGTGGAAATTTTACAAAGTAACCGATGTATTCTGCAAAGACATAAGCAATTGCTGCTTGACTTCCAGTTTGAATTACAGAAAGAATAGACCAGCCGTAAATGTATGCAGTAAAATCACCGTACATTTTTCGAAAATAAACATATTGTCCACCGGTCGAATCGATCATTCCGGAAATTTCGGCATTAACCATAACACCTATTAAAGTAACTAAACCGGCAACAATCCAAATTATAATTAGCAATTCCGGTGAACCGAGTTGATCTGCCATCACAGAAGGTTTACGGAAAATTCCGGAGCCAATCATAGAGCCGGCAACTATCATTACAGCGGCTGTTAAACTCAATCCTCTAATCAGTTCGGTTTTAGGTTTTTTATCGGACATATTCTCTCTGTAAAAATTTGGGGCAAAATAAGCATTGATTATGACTTCTCAAACCGATTTTTATTGAATTATTATTGGATTTTGTGTCGTATTCTAATGATTTAACATTTTCTTAATATTGATTTACATATAATCGTTTCTATAATTAATCTAGTATCCTTATCTTTTTGAAAATGGTTTATGACTTTTTGTAAAAATCTCACTTCATAAATAAATTTTGAATTAACGATCTTGTGAATAATCACCTGGAGAAAACCGCGTGGAAACTTATCTTTTTTTTGTAATTATTTTATTCATTCTTGCAACCTCGGATTTAATTGTAGGTGTTGCAAATGATGCGGTCAATTTTTTGAATTCTGCACTCGGCTCTAAAGTTGCACCTCGTCACATAATTCTTATTGTTGCAAGTTTGGGTGTTTTAGCCGGTACATTTTTCTCAAGCGGTATGATGGAAGTTGCGAGATCGGGATTCTTCAATCCGGAATTATTTAGATTGAATGAATTGATGGTATTGTTTTTAGCTGTTATGTTCACAGATGTTCTGCTGCTCGATTTTTATAATACATTTGGATTACCAACCTCAACAACAGTTTCATTGGTATCTTCTCTTTTAGCCGGCAGTGTTGCTTTAGCAGTAATTAAAGTAAATCAAACGGGACAAAATATAGAAGCTATGGGGCAATATATAAATTCCGCCAGAGCATTAGGAATTTTTTCTGCTATATTAATTTCAATAGTGCTATCCTTTTTAGCCGGAGCTTTAGTTCAGTATCTTTCAAGATTGATCTTCACTTTTGATTTTGAATCAAAAATGAAAAGATACGGTGCATTGTGGGGAGCTTTAGCATTAACATCAATAACATATTTTATTGTTATTAAAGGAGCTAAAGGAACAACATTCTTGACAGAAGAAGATGTTAACTGGATTAAAAATCATTCAGTTGAAGTTCTTGCAATTAACTTTGCATTTTGGACTGTAATTCTTCAATTATTACTCTGGTTCACAAAGATTAATATTTTCAAACCAATTGTATTAATTGGTACATTTTCTTTAGCCTTGGCTTTTGCAGCAAATGATCTTGTAAATTTTATTGGTGTGCCGCTTGCCGGATTAAGTTCTTACCAAATTGCCGCTAACAGTTCGGACCCGTTGGGTATTACATTAGATGCACTGAGAGAACCGGAAAAGACAAATTCCTTTATTCTTTCTATTGCCGGTGTTGTTATGGTTCTCACGCTTTGGTTCAATAAAAAAGCAAGAACTGTTACTAGAACCGAAATAAATTTAGGAAGACAATTCGAAGGGTATGAAAAGTTTGATTCTTCGTCCTTTGCGAGAACGTTAGTAAGAATTTCTATTTCTATTGGACAATTTTTTAAAAATATTTTACCTCATGGTTTATATGAAAAAATTCAAAGTAGATTTGATACTACCAAAATCAGCTATTCAAAATTTGATAAGAAAGAGAGACCTTCATTCGATTATGTTAGAGCAATTGTAAATTTAATGGTTGCCAGCAGTTTAATATCACTTGGAACTGCTTATAAACTTCCGCTTTCAACTACATATGTAACTTTTATTGTTGCAATGTCTACCTCGTTTTCCGATAAGGCATGGGGTAGAGAAAGTGCTGTTTACAGAGTTAGCGGTGTTCTAACTGTTATTGCCGGTTGGTTCTTTACTGCTTTCTTGGCTTTTGCAAGTACTAGTATATTAACAACAATCATGTACTTTGGTGGACTTCCCGTTATACTTATTGTTTCAGCAATTACAATATTTTTAATTATCAGATCAAATATTTTACATACACACAAAGAAAAAAAATCAGCAAAGAAAATTCAGGCAGCGGTAATTTATGATGAAAAAACCATTCTTTATGATTCTATAGTGGATGATGTTAAAGGATTCCTGATTGAAACTCATAAAATCTATGATGATGTCTATTCCGGATTAATTAATGAAAACCGGAATAAATTAAAAAAGGCATTTAAGGATGCTAAAGAACTAGAAGATCAAAGTGATACAATAATCACTAAAATATTACAAGGTGCTCAATTCGTTGACGAAAAAGAAATGAAAGAGGACTTTAATTTTGGCAAGGCAATTTCTTCACTTAGGGAAATTTCAGACTCTATCAAAGATATGGCAAAATTTTCTTTCGATCATATTGATAATAATCATTCTGGTTTAGCTAAAGAACAAAAAGATGATTACAAAGATTTAAAATCACTTATCACTTCCCAGCTCGATCTTGTATCAAATAAAATTTCTAAAAAGGATTTATCTAAACTTGAAGAACTGCAAGAAAAGATTAATGATATTAAAAAATCGATAAGAAAACTGGATAAGAATCAGATTGATTATATTAAAAAGGGAACAACCAAAGCTAGAACGAATTTACTCTTTTTAAATATTCTATTTAAATCAGAAAACATTTTAATTAATGTAAATGAGATTGTAAAATTCAATAGAGAGCTGCTCAGTACAAAAGAATAGTGTTATATTAATTTTGTTAAAATATTTGACAAATTTGTATTTTTCTCAAAAAAACGGACAATCTTTCTATAATAGAACATCAATAATTATAAATCTTTTCATTATTTTTCACCCCGTAATAATTATCCAATAAGGCAAAAATGGAAAATACAAATCAAAATAAAAGAATAAATGATTTCGCATTCTATTTATTAATGTTCATACTTGGTGCAAGCGTATTAACAATTTTCGGTTATTTATTATATTCAATAATCTTCGGTTAAAATTAACTACAAAATAAGCACACACTAAAATGACCACCCAACAAACTTCACGATTTTCTATAAGTGAAGTATTAAAAGCAATGGGGCTTGTATTTGGAGATATCGGAACCAGCCCGATTTATACTCTTACGGTTATTTTTATACTTACCCCTCCAACTCCGCAAAATATATTAGGAATACTTTCTTTAGTTTTTTGGACTTTAATAATATTAGTGACAGTTGAATATACTTTTCTTGCCATGAGTTTAAGTTCCAAAGGTGAAGGCGGAACAATTGTTTTAAAAGAAATTTTAACAAGTAGTCTCAAATCCGGAAGATCAATTGCCTTTGCTACTTTTCTTGGATACTTAGGTGTGTCTCTTTTAATGGGGGATGGTGTAATTACTCCGGCAATCAGTATTCTTTCGGCAGTAGAAGGATTGGAATTAATTCCCGGTTTGGGTAACATAGATACAAACACTGTTATAATAATTACAATAATAATTACAATACTTCTTTTTTCTGTTCAATATAAAGGTACTGATAAAGTTGCGTCAAGTTTTGGACCAATAATGCTGCTTTGGTTCGGTTCACTTTTTTTATCCGGATTTGTTTCAGTTGTAAATACTCCGGGAATATTTAGTGCTGTAAGTCCGCATCATGCAATTGAATTTTTTATGAATAACGGTTTTACCGGATTTTTGGTTCTTTCAGAAGTTATATTATGTGCTACTGGTGGTGAAGCAATCTATGCGGATATGGGCCATCTTGGTCGTGACCCTATAAGGCATGCTTGGTATTTTGTTTTCTTTGCTTTAGTTATAAATTACTTTGGACAAGGTGCTTTTATTTTGCGAATGGGAGAGGGGCATGATGAAAAAATTAACATTTTATTTTCTATGATTAAATCGCAAGCCGAATTTTTATATATACCATTTTTAATTTTAACATTATTGGCTACTATAATTGCATCGCAAGCAATGATAAGCGCTGTTTTTTCTTTGGTTTATCAGGGCATAAGAACTTATATTTTTCCTTTAATGCGTGTCAAATACACATCAAGTCATCTTAAATCTCAAATCTATATTAGTGTGGTTAATTGGGGTTTATTGTTTGCTGTAATTTTTATGATCCTACTTTTCAGAGAATCGCATAATCTGGCGGCTGCTTACGGATTAGCGGTAACTGCTACAATGACTATCAGCACTTTTTTTATGATCTGGATTTTTTCTAAACGTTCAGATACTTTAAAGACAATAGTATCAATATTCGTGTTTATTGTAAACATAGCGTTTCTATCGGCTGTTTTTAGTAAGATTCCGCACGGCGGTTACTGGTCTATTATTATTGCATTAGTTCCGTTTATCACAATTAAAATTTGGACACTTGGTAACAAATCAGTTCACCGGTCATTCAGATCATTACCAATAGATACATATCTTGAAAGTTTCAATCAAATTTATGAAGCCGGTAAATTATTACCTGGCACAGCTCTTTTCTTTGCAAAAGATCTTCATATGATTCCGCCTTATATGGTCCATTGTACTATAAGCAGTAATATTATTTATGAACATAACATATTAATATCGGTTGCCTCAATGGATAAACCTTTTGGGATTCAAAAACTTTTTGTTCCTGAAATTACAGATGGTTTATCGGGATTAGAAATTCAAGTGGGGTATATGGAGCGGTTGAATATACCTCTAATTCTTAAAGAAGTTGATATTGATGCCAAGGTTATGTTTTATGGAGTCGATGATATTCAAACTAAAAAACCATTCCTTAAAATGTTTTCATTTATTAAGAAAATTTCATCAAATTTCGTTCAATTTCTCGAACTACCATATCAAAAATTGCATGGTGTTATTACCAAAATTGAAATTTAATTATAGATTGAACATCAGTTAAAATTATTGTAAGATTAACAAGCCAATTGCTGTCATTTATTCAATTGAGGTGGAGCAATGAATTGGCTTATAATATATCATCAACCTTCATTTTACTTTTATAAAACTTTATTTAATTCAAGCCGTATCGATTTACCATATCTTTTTTCCTATTTAATACGATGTCTATCAATAATAAATATAATTGGGAGTGAAACATGAAAAGAATTAAATTGATTCTTGTTTCGTCTCTTTGCTTATTTTTTATTACTAACACAGTTTATTTACAACAGATAAAATACTGTAAAATGATTGGAAAATCTGTAAATGAGGTAATTCAAAATTATGGCAAGCCTGTTCATCAGGATTTGAGCAATCCCGCAATGAAGTGTTTATTTTATCAGACAAAAACTTCGCGAGCAGCATTTATTGCTGATGAAAAGGGAGTATATCAAATTCAAGTGGATCTTTCATACAATTCGGAGAAAGATGCAAAAAAATCGATTGATGATTTTTTAATTGATTGCGGTTCGCAAAGTTATGTTATTGATACAGTTTCGGTGGGGAATTATGCAATTAAAGCACCGAGTGTAAAGATGGAATTAACCATGTTCGAAAACACCTATTCAAAAAAATATGAGATAAAATTCAAAGCAGACCGATCAGAAAACAAATAATTATAAATCTACAAATGTGGAGCTTACTTCCCAGAATTTTTTTGTTATAATTGGATCATCTGCAATTCGATTGTAGCGTGCTTTTTGTTTATCCGAAAAATATTCTCCGCTGATATTTCTAACTTTTTCAGACGTTGCCAAATAAACTGAAGTTTCTGCACCCTTTTTAACTGTAGCGCCATCCGTATTAAATCCAATTCTTAATAATTTTGTTGTAATTACACCGGGATGAAGCGCATTTACTGAAATATTTTTTTCTAATCTGTAGGAAAGTTCTTTAGTGAAAAGAAGATTTGCAAGTTTCGATAGCGAGTATGCACTATAACCGTCAAAATATTTTTCAGCATTTAAATTATCAAAATCTAAGTTAGCACGTAAATGTGCAACAGAGCTAACATTTATAATTCTTCCATCATCACTTTTATTAATAGTATCTAAAAGTAGATTAGTTAAAAGGAAATGTGAAAGGTGATTAACAGCAAGAGTCGTTTCATACCCATCTTCGGTTAACACTCGTTGTTTCATATATACACCAGCATTGTTGATTAGAATATCTAACCGGTCATATTTGGATTTTATTTCTTCCGCCAATTTTCTTACGGCTTTCAAAGAGGTGAGATCGCATGTGAAAGATGATATTTGTGTGTTGTTGAATGCATTTTGAATTTCATTTGCTGTTTGCTGAACACGCTCTTGATTTCTTCCGTGAATTATAACACTATAACCAAGTTTTGTAAGCTCAATAGCTGTTTGCTTACCGATTCCATCAGTAGCTCCGGTAATTAAAACTGTACGATTTATTATCATTTATACTTTTACCAATCCTTTCTTATAGGATGTGCTTCTGTACTGAAAACATATTTAGATAGGTTTAAAGTTTCCTCCGGTGCAAAAATTAAATAGAGATATTTTAATGTTTCTGCTAAGAAAAAACTCTCCATCGGATTTCCTTTCTCTTTTGATAATACACTTTTTAACGATGCATATCCTTCATCAATCTTACAATACTTAACTAAACTTTCATAAAATATTTTTCCCATTTCTAAATATTTATCGTTTTTTGTATAGCGGTAGAGATAAAAAGCAGATTCAATAATTTCCGGACGCAGAACGTAATCAGCATAATTCACTTCAAAAGTTTCATAATTCATTTCCTCCGGCTCAATACCGAAGTGTGTCCACATTCTGTAACAGCTCTCTTGAATTTTTTCTGCACGTTCAATATCACCGCCTAATGCTAGCATAGCCGGCATAAAAGCATCGAGAGCCCCGAAGATTTTTCTTGTTTCTTTACCGGTATTCATATCAACCCGTTTGTACCAGAAACCGGTAGCGGTAGAATCCCACAAATATTTATTAACGGCATCAATACTTTCATAGTACATTTTTTTAAAATCTTCATCATCAAATAAATACCAGCATTTGATCATATATTCAAAATAAGAATCGATCATTGCCCCGATATGACTTTCTTTGTTTTTCCATTCACCGGTTTCTACATCTATTTGCGTTCCAACTAAACCGAGATTTGATTTGCGGTTGAATACTTCTACAAATGCTTTTTTTGCAGTCTCATAATAAATATCATAACCCGTAATTTTACTTAACGCACCGAATTCAATCATCAAAGTTCCGATTTCTGCCGGGTTACTTGTTTTATCTTTTACTTCTCCGGTTTTCAAATTAACCCATCTGTATGGCATACCGGTTTTGGAATCAAATCCTCTTAAAAATCTTTTTCCTAAATCTTCAGCCAATTCAATAAATCTTTCATCACCATCTAATTGATACGCAGAAATTAATCCGCCTAGGAGACGGATAGTAAATTCAAAATGTCTTACCGAAATATCTTTATCAAAAGAAAGTCTTTCGAAGATAAGCTGCTTTGTTTCATCAGCCTCTTTAGTTAATTTCATTATTTTCATTGTTGTGAAAGCATCTACCGGAGTAAGAAGAAAAGATTCGCTGTACCAATTCTCACCGGTTTTTGTTATTGGCAAAAGCTGATCTGTTCCCCATGCATATTTTTTATAAGCATTCCATGCATGTAAGAATTCTTGTTTAACTTTTTCTGCATATTCATTTTTGTTAATAATCGCCGGGTTTGTTATTACTGTTACCGAGGGCGGAAATGTTTTATTTGTTGACCAGAGATTCTTATTTGGTATGTTGATCATATCAAATTCGAGACTACCGCCATTAATTATATCCGCATGTGTAATAAAACTTTTTTCAAGAGCGGCTCCGTTAAGTTTT
The DNA here is from genome assembly GCA_964464825.1 of uncultured Melioribacter sp. GTDB lineage: Bacteria > Bacteroidota > Ignavibacteria > Ignavibacteriales > Melioribacteraceae > DYJK01. Next base: position 138,475 of record CAYXKL010000002.1, read on the forward strand.
GCATTTTGAATATAAATATTATCGTGAGTTTTATTTTTAGCAACAATCTTAAAAGTTACTCCGTTTCCAAAGTTAATTTCGGCTTCATCAAATAATGGAGTGCCTATTACATAATTTTGATGAGCCGGATTAACCGGATAAAATCCAATTGCACTCAAAACATACCACGCAGACATTTGTCCGCAGTCTTCATTACCGCACAATCCTTTATAAGTAGCATCATAAAGTCCGGTTAAAATCTTGTTAACATAATATTGAGTTTTCCAAGGCTGTCCGATATAATTAAACATATATGCCATATGGTGACTTGGTTCATTTCCGTGAGCGTATTGCCCGATCATTCCTGAAATATCAGGACTAACTTTATCTCCTTCAAGTTTAGAAGATGTTGTAAAAAGAGAATCTAATTTTTTTGTAAAACTTTCTTTATTCTTAAAGAGGCTTATAAATCCTTGTATATCATGAGGAACAAACCACGAGTATTGCCATGCGTTTCCTTCTGTGTATTCATTTGCACGGTGATCAACAAGACGTGGATTAAACGGAGATTTCCATTTTCCATCGCTCGATTTAGCTCTCATAAATTCTGTTACCGGATCAAAAATATTTCTGTAATATTGAGCACGTGCTGAAAAATATTTGTAATCATATTCATTACTTAAATATTGAGCAACAGCGGCTATACACCAATCGTCGTAAGCATACTCAAGAGTTTTAGAGACAGACTCATTTTCTTTATCGAATGGGATAAAGCCAAGTGTTCTATAATCTTTTAATCCAAGGTGATCTTGCATCGCCGATTTTTTCATTGCATCATAAGCTTTATTATAATCAAAACCTTTGAATCCTTTCAGCATGGCATCTGCAATAACCGGAATAGCATGATAACCGATCATCGTACCGGTTTCATTTCCAAGTAATTCCCACACCGGTAATAATCCATATTCATCATAATGAGAGAGCATGGAGTTTATCATATCACTAACACGTTCTTGCTGAATTAATGTATAAAGAGGATGAGCGGCACGGAATGTATCCCAAAGTGAAAAGATGCTGTACTTGTTATAATTAACAGCTTTATGAATTTTTCCATCAGCTCCTTTGTAATTTCCATTTACATCATTAAAGAAAACCGGTGCTAACATTGTTCTGTACAAAGAAGTGTAAAATGTAGTAAGTAAATTTTGATTGGTTGTTTTTACACGGATCTTACTCAATTCTTTATTCCATAACAGATCTGCTTGTGCTTCAATTTTATCGAACTCCCATTCTTTAATATCATTTTCTAAGTTTTGTTTTGCTCCTTCAATATCAACGGAAGAAATTCCTACTTTAACAAAAATTTGTTCACCTTTTTTTAGTTTGAATTCAAAAATTCCTTTTGTTCTTTTTCCATTTACTTGATCCACAACCGGTTGGTACACACTATCTGCTAATAGATATGATTTAATTATTGGTTTAGAGAATTTTGCATAAAAATAAACATGCTGATCTTTTGCCCAGCCGGATGATAACCGGAATCCAACAACAGTATGTTTATCTACTACCTGAATGAATGTATTTGTTGGTCGGTCCCAATTAACAGAATAACCCAAATCGAGAGTTACAAAATTTCTTCCATTCTTATTGAAAGTATGTTTCTGCATTCCGGAACGCAAAGCTGCTGTTAATTCTGTTTTGATATTATAATCATCAAGCAATACAGAATAGTAACCCGGTTTGGCAGTTTCATTTTGATGGGAAAAATTTGATTTATAATTGTGTGCGGTAATTTCTTTTTCTGATGATTTATTTGGCAATGTAGCCGGCATAAAAAGAATATCGCAAAGATCACCAATTCCGGTTCCGCTTAAATGTGTGTGACTGAATCCGACAATAATACTATCCGAATAATGATAGCCCGAACACCAATCCCATCCGCTTTTTCCATTATCCGGACTTAACTGCACCATTCCAAACGGAACTGTAGCACCGGGATAAGTATGGCCGTGATCTCCGGTACCAAGAAATGGATTTACGTATTGTGTATAGTTGTTAGTTGTTTGTTGTGAACTAATCACATTTGCACAGAATAGAATTAATATCAAATAAATGTTTGTTTTCATAGTAGTTGAGTAGTTGTTTTTAAATTTTTATTGATTAAAATACTTTTAAAATTAAACGCAGAGTCCACAAAGAAAATCGGGAGTGATTTAATATTTCTCTTTTAATAAATGATTTCTTTCGTTATAAATTTTTAATATGAATTCTCCGAATAAAGTATTAGCCCAAGCGAACCATGAACGTGTATATTTATTTGCATCGTCTTTGTTAAATGATTCATGCATAAAACCGGTGCCGGCATGAGTTGTTTTTAATAAATGCAGACATTCTCTAATTTCATTTTCATCATTACTGGTCAATCCACGCATTAAAATTGATAAATGCCAAATCATTCCGAGACCGGCATGCGGACCACCGATTCCTTTACCGGCTTTCCCTTCAAAATAATATGGATTGTAATTACTGAACAAAAATTTTCTTGTGTTTTTGTATATCGGATTATTTGCATCAATCGCGTTAAGGTACGGCAATGAAAGGAGACTCGGTATATTTGCATCATCCATAAAAAGTTTATTACCAAATCCGTCAACTTCATAGGCAAGAATTTTTCCGAAGTCAAGATGTTCGGTTACTGCATATTTTTCCAATGCTTGTTCAACTTCATAAGCTAATAAACCGAATTGACGGGCAAGCGCTCTATCATAACTTGCTTTTCTAAAAATTTCATTCAATTGGTTGAGTGATACTACTGCAAAATAGTTTGATGGTACAAGGAAAGGAAAAATTGTTGAATCATCACTGGGACGAAAAGTAGAACAGATCAATCCGACCGGATTAACAGGGTTTCCATATCCGCCAAGAACCACACCATCTGTAGCCCAGGCAGTAGTACGCATAAATGAATATGGTCCATTGTTTTCTTTGCGCTGTTGTTCACGGAAAGTTTTTAAAATCAATTTTGAAGCTTCTTTAAATTGATCATTGAAAATTGATTTATCAGCAGTTGTTTTCCAATAATTATAAGCTAAACGTACCGGGTAGCAGAGTGAATCAATTTCCCATTTCCGTTCATGGAGTTCCGGTTTCATGTCGGTTATATCGTTTTTCCATGGACTATCGCCGGGTCCATCATTAAATGCATTTGCATACGGATCAATTAAAATATTTTTTACCTGGCGGTTGATAACACCAACAATCAAGTCTCTCAATTTTTCATCTTTACGTACTAATGGTAGGTAAGGCCAAACTTGAGCAGTTGAATCACGCAACCACATAGCATGTATATCACCGGTAATAACGAAGGTGTCGGGTTTTCCGTCTATAAAATTAAAGGTCACAGTCGTATCGAGTGTATTTGGGAAACAATTTTCAAATAACCATGCAAGCTCTTCATCTTTAATTTCTTTTTTCATCTCCTCAATTTTTGCTTCGACTGCGGAACTAACAAATTTTCTTTCTGATAGATTTGGTCTTTTAGATTGAAAAGGGAGAAGAGGTAAGTTGCTACTAAAAATACTTGTGTCAGCAAATAATTTATTTGATAATGATAATCCGACTAATGCTAAACCGCTTGTTTTAAGAAAATCTCTTCTAGATTTCATTATTCACCAGTATTTATTTTTTGATAATAGATTAAGTAATAATTTCATATTAACACCGTATCAATTTAATTACTGTAGAATAATTTACTAGCCGGAATTTGTTGGCGCGTTATCCCTGGTCCTTCGTATTCAACTTTAAGGTTTTGTTCACCCCCTTTTTCAAAATAAAAAACCCTGAATGGATATCTTCCTGATTCGAGTTCAATTTTACCAGATGATTCTTTTACTCCATGAGTACCATCGTTATTAACCACTATTTTATTATCGATATATAAATTACTTCCATCATCCGAAGTGAGATAAAATGTATACAATCCATATTCTTCAATTTCAATAAATCCGTAGTAATCTATTCCAAATTTATCTTCACTAATTTTTAATTCGTTTAATGATAGCTTATAAATTTTACCTCTGTTAACGGGGCGTAATTCCCAAAATTTTGGAATACTGTCCCAATCACCCTCGTAATATTTAAAGAACAATCCATTTTCAGTTGTGTCTATAAAACTGATTAATGTTGTTGATGTAACACTGCTTTTTCCATTTATTAAAAAAGTTTTAGCTTTTAAAAGTGCCGGTTCATTAAAAACAAACGGATTAGTATAAATTGCCGAATTAATTGTCGGTTCAGTTCCATCTAGTGTGTAATATATTTTTGAACTACTGATTGGACTTGATAAGTAAAATTTTTCCTCTTTTGTCATTAAATATTCACCGGAAAAATTTGTCGGGGGAGGAATGCGGTAATTAATATTCTTCTTTGTGAGGATATCATAATGATGCTTCATTCGTTTTGTAAAATCATCAAAGGCTTTTTGTTCTTTTGGTGTCCATGTTACTTCACTTAACGCACACAAGCGCGGCAGCAGCATATATTCAACATGATCTGTAGTCTCATAATATTCCGACCACATATTTGCTTGTGCGCCCATGATATATTTTGCTTCTTCAGTGTTTAATACTTCGGGTACGGGCTCGTAAGAATAAACTTTTTCAAGCGGAGTAAAACCGCCTATAGCTTTAGGTTCACCACTCAAACCTTGATAGTGATCGAAATAGCAATGTGAACCGGGCGACATTACAACATTATGATTCATTTTAGCGGCAGCAATTCCGCCATCAATACCACGCCAGCTCATTACAGCCGCATTAGGTGCCAAACCTCCTTCGAGTATTTCATCCCAACCAATTATTTTTCTGTCGTGTGAATTAACAAATTTTTCTATTCTTTGAATAAAATAACTTTGTAATTCATGTTCATCTTTTAAATTTTCTGTTTTCATTCGTGATTGACATTTCTCACAATTTTCCCATCTAGTTTTAGGTACTTCATCACCGCCAACGTGGATATATTCGCCCGGAAATAATTCCATCACTTCTGTTAAAACATTCTGCAGAAAATTAAAAGTACTGTCATTACCGGCACAAAAAACATCTTCTATAACACCCCAAAGATTACCGACTTCAAATGGACCGCCAGTACATGATAGTTCCGGGTAAGCAGCAAGAACGGCAAGTGCATGTCCCGGCATTTCGATTTCCGGAACAACTGTTACAAATCTTTCTTCTGCATAACGAACAATATCGCGAATCTGATCTTGTGTATAAAATCCGCCGTATATTTCACCATTGATTTCTTTCCGCCATGCACTTATTTCCGTGAGCTTAGGATATTTTTTTATTTCAATCCGCCAACCTTGATCATCGGTTAAATGCCAGTGAAAAGTGTTGATCTTATACATAGAAAGTATGTCAATATATTTTTTTACAAACTCCAAAGGAAAAAAATGACGGCTTACATCAAGATGAACACCCCGCCATTTGAAGCGAGGATAATCTTCTATTTTCATACATGGAAGGTTCAATGTTTCAGTTTTTGATAAAGGTAGAAGCTGCAACAATGATTGAATACCATAAAATATTCCAGCACCACTACTGGCAGTAATCCGTATTTCATTCGATTTAATTGATAAATTATAAGCTTCTTTGTCGGTTAAAGTAGAATCTAGTCTTAACCACACAAGACTTTTAGGAATGTCGCGTGTCATTTTTGAGGTTGGTATTAAATTTAATCCGGTAATATTATTCACCGGCTGTGCAACCAGATTTCCGAGAAATTCCATTTCTTCAGTTGGACTAATCCATATTTTAGTATCGCTGCTAAATGTAAAGACACCTTCGCTCAAATCAATTTTTACTGGTTTTGGAATGACAGAAATGCTCTGTCCATTTGTTTGATAGAAATTGAAGAAGAAAAAAGAAATTGTAATAAGTGATAGGAAAAGCTTTTTCATGATGGATTCCGGTTAGTTTTAATTAAAGAATAATAACTTGAATACCGAAAAATTTAATGATATAAAATCTGGAAAATTATTCTAAGACAAAAGAATATTTGAAGAATAAAAGATTTTATTTATGAATAGATTACAATAATCCGAATTGCTTCAAATGATGAGTAAAATGCTTTTGATGAAAAATTTCCCATTCTTCTCGGTTTAAGTCTCCAAATGTAGGGTTTGTCAATATTGCGCTTGGGTTTTCATTAAAAAAAGTAATGTATTCTTCTATTTCATTTCTCAGATTTGTGATTGCCTCTTCTAAACTTTTAAATTCAAGAGGAATCACATCCGGTCCAATAATTGGGTTCATAAATTCTTTCGGTAACGGACGATTGCTCACAAGAAATCTTTTTAATGTAGGAATTTTTTCCGGGGGATTAAAACACTCAACTTTAAGTTTGCTATTGCTTGTTCTTACAGCAAGAATTAGATGTTCAACCATATGCTGTGCTGTCATTTTTCCCCATAATGGCTTTAGTCCAACATTTATTTTATTAAAATAAGGTATGAAATCTTTAAGTACACTTTTCATAATTACCATTTATTATACATTTAATAGATGTAAAATAAACCATATTATGGCTTTCAGACAATATTTTTCTTGAAGTATAGAAATATTATTTATATCATATTATGCAGATAAAATTCTAAATTTATAATACAATATTTATCAAATAACGGGTCATTAATATGGGCTCACAGCAAATATTATTAATTATAGTTGGTGTGATTGTTATTGGACTGATGGTAACAAGCGGTATTAGACTATTCAGCAGTTATATGGAAACTTCCAATAGAGACCAATTGATTAGCACAGTTTATGATTTGTGTGTTTTGGCAAAGCAGCACGCAAAGAAACCGCGTGAACAAGGGGGAGGCGGTGGTAATTTTACCGGATGGACTCTGCCTCGTCAGTTCAGAAATACTACAGCCGGTACAATATCTGCTACTGTTAGAGCTGCCCGGGTAGACTTTACTGCAACCGGTAAAGAGAAGGGAAGAAACGGCAGAACTAATGTCCGTGTCACCGGTCGTGTAGATGCAAATCAAATTAGAATTACAATTACCAATTAAATTACACATAAAATGTCTTTAGAAAACACCCAATACGTTTCTTACATGGTTGAACTTGCACAGCAAGGAAGAAAGAATGCATTCTTTGATCTCTGCGGTATTAATCTCAGAAATATTTTTACAATTGTAAACCGACTGCTAATTGATTTTGAACTGAGCAAAAAAGTTACAATTGCAGTTTTTCTTACAGCGTGGGATAATATAAAATTATACAATCCAAAACTCTCTTTTGCATTATGGATGAAAGATTTAGCAGTTAAGTATTCTATACGCGAATTAGAAAAAAGAGGTGAACTGGGAATCATAAGTAAAAATACTGCTACTTCTGTTCCAAACATTGAATATTTAATAATGACACTCCCCAATGAGGAAAGATTGATATTTGTTCTTCATGATTTAGAAGGATATAATTATTATGAAATTACCACATTCCTTGCTCATTTAAGTGTTGATGAAGTTAAAACAAAATTAATTACTACAAGAGAAAATTTAATGAAGCAGATAGAACTGTGACTTGCGAAGAAATTAAAATAAGTCTGCACGATTATGTTGACGAACTGCTGGATACCAATATGCAAAAAGAAGTAGCGGCACATTTGCGCACATGTGAAATATGCTTTTTTGAATACCAAAAGCTGAAGAAATTTTTTGATAAACTTCAAAATCTGCCTTTTACTATAAATCCCCCCGATGATATAATAACAATTCTCTCTTCAGAATTGATGAAAAGAAGTGCAGCAGAACCAAACCCGGAGATCATAGATACTAAGGTAAATATTAGAAAAATTAAAAAAGAACAGCAGAAACTTGAAAAGAAATTAAAGGATACACGCGGCGTAAAAAGAAAAAGCATGATGACGCAGTCGTTAGGCTCTACCCAGCTTTCAAAAAAAATTGCTAAACCGGGTAAAATAGATTTCAGAAAAACTATTCTTACCTTGTTGCCTCTTGCTATAATTGCAATCGGATATTACATATATGACTTCACAAGAATTAATTCTCCATGGAAAGTTAGACTGATAACGGGTACTGTTTATTTAAACGGAAAAATTGATCAAAGTGGTAAGTGGGAAGAAGGTACAAGTTTATTTACTCAAGATAATTCTAAAGCAATTATTAGTGTTCCAAATACCGGACGCCTAGAAGCAGAGGAAAATACTTTTTTATATTTAGTAAAAGCTAAGGATGGCGATAATATTGTAAGAATGGAAAGAGGTAAAATTAAAATTGAAAATACAGAACAGATGCCTAACTTTATAATTACGGTTGGTAAAAAAATTATTAGTGACCGTGGTGGTGTTCTAAATATTGAAGTTGACGAATCAATGAATACAAAGTTATTTGTTGAACTTGGTTACGTAGAAATTGAACGTTTTGGTAAAAAATATTTTGTGGATGAAGGATTTGAATGCTTGATGAGAAGCAATGAAGAAATCGGAACACCGTACCGTGCTGAATCTACTGATTCTCTTAAGAAACTTATTTATGAAATTGATTATCTAAAAGGCGGTGATGAGGTAATAAAAAAAATAGTTGAGATTTCCACTGATAGTGATTTGCTAACACTTCTTGCTTTAATACCCCGAGCATCAGAATCGTACCGGACAATTTTATATAACAAAATTGCGAAAGTTTACCCGCCGCCTAGTACAGCAACAATGGAAGGTATTATAAAGTTAGATCCTTACATGCTGGAGGATTGGTGGTTTGAAATAGAATGGCAGATTTAAAATTTACATTTCCTATTCGTAACTGAATATTGGAATACTAATAGATCTATATATTTTCCAAACTCCTTCATTATTTTTTCTTACAATCCGCAGACATCTTTCTGAATATTGCGGTGTATCTCCACCTTCAATAGGATCGGGAATGAGAAATGATCCTTGAGTGATTATATAACCAAGATTATTTTGTAACGAAATTTCTTCAATCTCAAATGTCCATTTTCCATCGGGATATTGTTTTTTAATCTCATTAAGTTCATCTTGAAGCATTGCAGTGCCTATTATATCATCCGATTCGGCTGCTATACCTTTATAATTCGGATCAAAAAATGAAATTACTTTTGGAATATCATTAGAGTTGTACGATTGATAATAATTAGTTACAACTTCCCGTACAAGATTCTCTTCAATCGATTTTGAAATATTTTTTTCAGCTTCAGGTACTTCTTTGGTACATGAAAAAAATATTAAAACTGTCAATGTGATAAATAAGATTTTCATAACATCATCCCAAAATGTTCATTTGTACAATAATAATTATTAAATAGAATAAATAAAATTATGATGATGTGAAGAAATGTATATAAGTTAAAAAAGATCTGATAAAGGGGAGTATCAATCAAATTATGCGGTGTAAAAAGAGATATCCTCTTGTGCTAAATTATTGTTCTCTCTTTTCTCATGCTGGTTTAAGTTCGGAAGAAATGAAATTAATGTGAGCCCGATTGGTCCGGTTAAAAATCCGGTTAAGAACCAATTTTTAGTAAAACGATTTTTTTTCTTTGCCTGGATAGAACATAAACTGCCGAAGAGTAATCCCAATATTGCAATAAGTAATCTTTCCATTTTTAATTCCTAGTTTTCTGATACAATATTAAAGTAAAAAAATAAGTGTTGGGTTAAGTATATATTAACAGATTAATAAGAAATTGTTAAGAAGCTATAAAAAACGAGTATTTTTAATAGATTAATTGGGTAGTACTTAAATTTTTGGATTTATATTTATAATAATTCTAACGAAAATTGGAATGGTCACTGCGGGGGTTCTCTTTTATGAGAGAAGGCCTTGGGCAAAATTAATTCACAAGAAAGGGTTAATAGCCCCAGCCTCCGTTGGGAGTACGGAGGCTGCAGTGACGAATATTTATAGTAAATACATCAGTGCAAATTCCAGCATCCAGATTACTTCATTAGGCACACCCAATAATTCCTCAATTCCTTTTATGCGGTACCACCAGCGTTCATCATAATCTGAAATTAATATCTTTCTTAAAGTTTCTTTGTTTTTTAAATATGCTGTTAATTGATTTTTGGAAAGTCCGCTTTGTTTTTCTTCAATTGTAAATTTTGAATTATCATAATCAAACATCAGAAAATATTTTGTATTTAATTTAATAGCGATAACTCACTTCTAAGTTTTTGGATAGGATAAACCGAAAAATATTTGGTATTAGTATCAGAATTAATTTTTAATCTTGTTGTTGGATCTGATTTTTGAGGAAAGTTCAATTTTCTATTTATTGAATCTTTTAACTGAGCCGCCGCCGTAATAAGAAATAAAAAATATAATATGATAAAGTATTTCATCAAAATCGTGATTAGACATACTTTTTACCGGTTAGAAATTTAATAGTTCCGTATTCAGCAAATGATAAAACATTAATGAATAGAATTGAACTTAATTTAAATGTTATACCGAAGTGTGATTTGGTTGCTAATAATAAAGCCAGCCCCGATATATTAACCGGGACTGGTAAAAATATTTTACTTTATATCTTTTAAAAGTTCATCAACAGCAGCTTTCAATTGTTCATCAACGCCTTTTGATTTATAATCGATTGAAAGCTCAACCATAATATCTGGTATTGGTACATGCATTTCTTGATTCAAATCCGTTGCTTTTGTAAACCATCCTCTAAATGGAAGTCGTACAAATGAACCATCTAGCAATCCTTTTCCACCGGTGGATATAACATAACCGTTTGTTGGTTTGCCGACAAGTTTACCTATACCAAGAGTTTTGTATGCATGAGAAAAAATTTCTGCATTCGAATAGCTATCTTCATTACATAGAACAATTGATGGTTTTAACCAGGCAGCATAAACAAGTCGCTCTCCGGTCGGGTAGTAATCACGGAATTTTTTCTTATCACGCTCAAGATTATCCGATGCACCGCGTGGTATTGTATACGCATGCTGTTTGTAATTTAATATAGCCATTAGAAAATCTGTTGTTGAACCGCCTCCATTATGACGGACATCGATAACAAGCCCATCTTTTCCATTGCCGGCTGCTGTAAGTTCTCTTTCAAATTGTTCAAAACTCGGTATGCTCATTCCTTGAATATGGATATAACCTAGTTTACCGCCGGAATATTTTTCTACAAGCTTTGCTCTTTCATCAACCCATTCTTTATATAAAAGCTGGCGTATATTGTTTGTCGGACGAATAACTACTTCCCGTTCTTTACCATCTTTATCATTAACAGTTAATAAAATTTGTTCATCTACCGTATTTGAAAGTAAAGAGTAAAAATTGATTTTTTCTGTTATTGCTTTACCATTAACAGAAGTAATAACATCATCAACATTTAATTTACTGCTAATGCGATCTGCTGGAGAATCGGGTACCACACGGAGAACTTTCATTCCATCATTTACCGGTAGTAATTCTACACCGAGCATACCGGTAGCATCATTTTGTGTTTGAGCGCGGTCATCTGTATAAAATCCCATATGACTTGCATTCAATTCTCCGAGTAGATAATTAAACATATCTCTAAAATCAATTTTAGATGATGCACTAATACAAATCGGTTTATACTTATCATGAAGTTTAAACCAATCGTGTCCATGAAATTGAGGATCATAAAAACCATCTCGAAGAGTCCGCCAAGCTTCTTCGTAGATTTGATCAAGTTCTCTGTAATAATCAATTATCATTTTTGCACTGTAAGGAAGTGACTCACTTTTATCACCTTTAACATCCAACCGGTTTAGTACACCGCCGGATTTAAAGTAATATAAATATTTTCCTTCTTTATCGATTGATACACCATTTGGATTTGAACCTCCTTTTGTGATTTCTTTCAAATCCTTTCCATCCCATTTAATGCTGTAGAGGTCTCTTCCTTTTGCATCTGTGTTCTCGGCAGTATAATAAAAAGTCTCACCATCTTTGGAAATAACCATGTTCGATTCATCACCCGCCAGATTTGTAACTTGAACAAGTCTTTCGTGAATTTTATCAAGATCAATTTTTATTGGTTTAGGTTCACTACTTTTTTTATCATCTTTTTTATCTTTATCGGATTTTTCATCTTTGGGAGTTTCTTTATCTTCCCAATCTTGTTTAGTTCTTTCCCAGTCTTCTTTTTTAAGCCACGCAAACCAAACATCGCGTGTGTGGTTTAATCCGCCGGTAACACCATTTAAAGTACTGCGCGAGGATAGAAAACCAAGTTTAGAGCCATCGGCACTCCAGAATGGTGAACCATCTCCGCGGGGATGCATACTTACATTTACTGGTTTTGATGAATTATCCGCTGCATGTATAAATATATCTTCATTGAAATAGAGATCCTCAATTGAATATGCGAGCCATTTACTGTCGGGACTCCATGCTATTCCGCCTGGAGTTGCCCAGCCCTCTCTTAATATTTTTTCATTGGTAAGTTTACCCTCAGGTGAAATTTCTGATACAATTAATTTACCTCTTCCCAAATTGTATGCTATCTTTTTGCCATCCGGTGAAACTACCGGATTTGATTCGTCTTCATCACTATCTGTAATTCTAACAAGTTCGTGTTTTAAAGATTTGAAAATATTCGGTTGAGATTTATCAGATGATCTTGCTAAATAAAGATCGAATTGTTTACCATCCCGATCGGAAACAAAAATTAAAGTAGTATCACTTAGCCAGAATGGATTCATATCGCGGTACGGATTTTCGGAAAGATTAACACTTCTCGATTTTTCTTTATCTGCTTCTTTAACAAAAACTTCTCCCCGAACAACAAAGGCAATCAGTTTTCCATTCGGTGATACAACATATTCATCGGCATCTTTACTGAATGTTTTATTTTCAACCGGATCAAAACGGTAATCTGCCGCAACCGTAACGTTTACTTTTTCCATTTTACCGGTAGCTGTTTTCATTAAATAAATATCTTTTCCTTGTTCCAATATTATTGAAGAGCCATCAGCGCTTATGCTGAAATATCTCACAGCATAATCATTAAATTTTGAAATCTGTTCGGGATTGCCGGCTGGTTTTCCGCCATCATCAATTTTAATTTTGTAAAGGTTGTACATTTCTTTATCAGCACTTATAAAATAGATAGTTTTTGAATCGCCCCATTGAGGCATATAATCGTTCGCGGCTGATTTAGAAATCTGAGTGTAAGTTTTATTTTTAATATCATAAAGCCAGATATTTTTATTAGCAGAGCCACTGTAATCTTCCCTGAAAAGTGAATTTGTTCCGCGAGTAAAAGCTAAAAACCGTCCATCCGGAGAAATAACCGGTTCGAAACCGAATCCATCTAAAATTCTTTTTTCTGTACCGCCGGATGATGGGATCGAGTAAATCTCAGGTTCGCGTTCTATCTGGTTGTATTCTCGGATAGTTGTAAATAGAATTTGTCCGTCTTTATTCCAGCTTGAAATTTGATCTGCTGCCGAATGATATGTTAATCGCATTGGCACACCGCCTTCTGAAGAAACTACAAATAGATCATTATTACCGTAGCGATTTCCGGTAAATGCAATTTGAGAATTATCGGCACTCCATTTTGGAAATCCTTCGTATCCTTCATGAATGGTTAAGCGTGAGGCAATTCCGCCAGTTGAGGCGACAGTCCAAATATCACCCTGATACGAAAATGCAATTTTAGAACCATCGCTGTTTAATGATGGATATCTAATTAACTCCGCTGTTTGTGAATGAATTATTGTTAAGGAAAAAAGGAATAATGGAAAGAAGGAATAAAGGAAAGATGATAAGACTTTTTTCATTGAAACCCCCTTAATGTAAGATGGGCAAAAATAGAACTTTATAATAAAAGTGACAAAACAAAATGCAGAAAAATAATTATCTATCGAGTGTCTCGATTAGAGTATAATTATATTTGTTTAGAATAATTGTTATTCATTAATAATGAAAAAAGTAAAACTCCGGATTCTCTTTATCCTTCTTCTAATTACAATTGTCTCTTGCGATAAATCTTTAGAACCTTTTGAACAGAACTCACTTTTAGATAAAAAAATAGGACAAATGCTGATTACCGGATTCAACGGTTATAGCATTAATGGAAATGAACAACTAATAAAAGAAATAAGGGATGGTAAAATCGGGGGAGTAATTATTTATGAACGTAACATTCAATCACCGAATCAATTAAAATCATTAATTAGCTCGTTGCAGAATGAATCAGAAATCCCATTGTTCATATCAATTGATCATGAAGGAGGAAAAGTTAATCGTCTGAAATGTAAATATGGTTTTCCATCTACGGTCTCTCAGCAATATTTAGGAACAATTAACAATCCGGACTCAACTGATTTTTACTCTGTTAGAATGGCAAGTACATTAAAAGAAATGGGATTCAATTTAAATTTTGCCCCGGTTGTTGATGTTAATATTAATCCACAATCCCCGGCTATAGGGAGTGTTGAAAGAAGTTTTTCTGCCGATCCTCAAATAGTGATTGATAATTCCAGAATCGTAATAGATGCATATCATAAATTCGGAATTTATACAACACTTAAACATTTTCCGGGACACGGAAGCGCAACGGATGATTCGCATTCCGGTTTAACTGATATAACGAATACCTGGCAGCAATTAGAATTAAAACCGTACGAAGAATTAATTAAAACCGGCTACAATGATTTTGTAATGACTGCACATGTTTTCAATTTTAAATTAGATCCTGATAACCCGGCAACATTATCAAATAAAATAATAACCGGAATTCTGCGCAACGAACTTGGTTTTAAAGGAATTGTAATAAGTGATGATTTAGGTATGGATGCAATTACTTCTGCTTTCGGATTGAAAGAATCAATTGAAAAAGCTATTAATGCCGGAGTGGATCTTCTCCTTTTTTCTCATAACTCGATAAATGATGAAATGTTTGTAAGTAAAGTAATATCAATTGTTAGATCACTCATAAATGAAGGAATGGTAAGTGAGGAAAGAATTGATGAATCTTATAATAAAATTATGGATTATAAAAAATTGATGATGGATAATTGATCTACTCTGCGGTTCGTGCATAAAAGTTTGAAAAGATGAAAGGAATAATGTGCCGAAAGCACTCCTTCGGTGGAAAAATGTACCGAAGGCATTCCTTTGGAGGAATGAAGGAAAGATTTAAAGAATTTGATTGAAGGAATTGAAATCGGTAATTTATTAGTGAACACTTTTATTAATGGGTAAAGATGGCAAAAACCAATGAACCCGAATTAGTCAGTAAATTAACTGAATGGTTCAACGAACATATCAATCGCAATAAATTTCCTTTCAAAGAAGCCACAAATGAATCCCCGGCTCAATATGATGTTAAAACGTTATTTGGTGATATAGTTCTTTGGATTAGTAGAGAAGCAGAAAAAGCATACTCATATATAGAAATTAAGCCACCTTTTGCGGCTAAAGAAAACCTCGAAACTTTCAGAAAAAAAGCAATTGGGTATGGTGTTAAATATTGCTTTACGTGGGATTTCCAAAACTTTAATGCGTATCAGTTAAAAGGTAATAAGCTTTCACTTTTGAACTCCGAGCCAACACCGGTTATGAAAAAGATTAATGATTGGTTACGGGGTGATATCCAAGCTACTATTAAGAAATATATTCATAGTATTTGTGAAGAGATAATTTGTCTAAATGATACTGGTAAATTCAAAAGGTTTATTCCTGATAAAATTTACTTTGTGAATTACATAAGAGATATTGTAAACAAACTTGTCCCTCAATTTGAAAAGCATTATACAGAAATTGCAAAAGAAAAAAGTAAAAGAACAAGAATTATTTCATACGGGAAGGAACAAGGTATAGCATACAATGACCCAAGCGATTATTATAAACTGATTGCAAGGCAAAGTGTTTATAATCTTATTACCAAGATTATTTTTTATCTAACGGTTAGAAGATATTTCGATGAACTGCCCGATCTATATTCAAATGAAGAACCAAATTTAGAAAGACATTTAAAAATTGCTTTTGCAAAAGCACAAGAAAAAGATTGGCAAGCTGTATTTGAAGAATCCGAAATAGAAGAATTCGGGATTCCAAAATCTTGCTATGAAGATCTACACGATTTTTTTGCCGAGATGAAAGTCTATCATTTCGGGGAACTACCCGAAGATGTTATAGGCGAATTGTTCGAAGAAATAATTGATCCGGAAAAACGTCACTCACTTGGGCAATACTTTACAAATGAAAACCTTGTGGATTTTATTCTTGGTTTTGTTGTAAATACAGATAAAGCATTTTTTGCAGACCCAACATGTGGTTCGGGTACATTTCTAATTCGTATTTATGATAGATTGAAATATCTTTCCCCAAAGATCAATCATAATGAGTTGCTGAATAAGATTTGGGGTTTTGATATTGCAAAATTTCCAGCGGAATTAGCTACAATAAATTTATTTAAACAAAATGTTTCCAATTTCGAAAATTTTCCTCGTGTTAGAAGAAAAGACATTTTCCAGGTTAATAAAGGTGATTCATACGATTTCCCTCCGCCATCTGCAGCAAAAAATTATAAAAAAATAAAGGTTAGTGTTCCGGAGTTTAATGCTATAGTGGGAAACTTCCCTTTTATAAGGCAACAACTTATTGAAAAAGAAGAAAAAGATTATAAAAAATATCTTACAAAAGTATTAGCTCGGGATTATTTCCTTTCTTATCGTAAATTATTTATTACCAAAGAAGTGCATGAAGGAAATGTTGAACACTTACGAAAACTTGACACTGAACAGTATTCAAAAGAAATTAATCGATATGTTGAAAAGGGGAATATCCAGTTAAAACTTTCCGGTCAGGCAGATATTTACACATATATTTTTATTCACACTGCTACTCTAATAGCAGAAAAAGGTCAATTTGCAATAATCACATCAAATTCCTGGCTGGATGTGTCTTATGGCTCTGTTCTTAAAGAATTCTTTTTAGACAATTTTAAAGTAAAAGCCATTATAGGTTCTTGGGCGGAGCCGTGGTTTGATGATGCCGCGGTTAATACGATAATTACTGTTTTGGAAAAGGAAAGTGATAAAAATAAACGTGATAAAAATATTACCCGGTTTGTAAAACTTAAGAAGAAATTCACAGAACTTATTCCTTATCAAGATTTCAAATTGGAATCAATTAAAAGATGGCGCACAATAGAACAGCTTATTGATATAATAGAAACTGCTGATACTAATTCAAATATTGAAAAGATTACTGAGAATATTTCAACAGTTGATATTGTTGAAATGAGAATAAGGTTAGTTAGCCAATCTTATCTTGAAAAAGAAATAGAAGAAAAAGGTGAGCTGGCAAAATGGGGTAAATATCTTCGCGCTCCCGATGTTTATTTTGAACTCCTCGATAAATGCAAAGACAAACTTATTCCTCTCAAAGATATTGCCGAAGTTAGAAGAGGTTATACAACAGGTATAAATGAATTCTTCTATCTGGAAATAATTGATAGCGATGTAAAAGCTAAAGGATGTGTCTATTGCAGTAATGCACGCGGATGGGAAGGATTAATTGAAGAAAAATATTTACGTTCTGTGATTAAAAGTCCAAAAGAATCCGAAAGCATTACTATTGATCCAACAAAACTGAAATTCAAAATCTTTCTTTGTAATGAAAGTAAATCCAACCTTAGAAAAAATGGCGACAAACATGCTCTTAAATATATTGAGTGGGGTGAGAAACAAAGGACTAAAGAAAACATACCCTGGCCGGAAGTACCATCTGTTAAAGGAAGAAAATATTGGTATGAACTTAATGTTCAAAAGCTACCTGATGGTATAATCAGTTGTGGTATACGGGGCACTTACAAAATATTTGACAATGTAGTATCAGAAGTACTAGCAGATAAAAGAATGTATGAAATCAGAACCGATGATTTATACGTAATTCCACTGTTAAATTCATTTTTATTTCATTTATATGTTGAATCGGACACACGAGAACTAGGAGATGGATTTATTGACTTAACAGTTTATGAAGTCGAAAACTCGCTTATTCCTATTAAAGATATTCTTAATAAAAGTGTTTTGACTGTATTTGAAAAAATAAAAAATCGTAGTATTAAAGATATCATTAAAGAATACAAGCAAAAAGATCGAAAAGAATTCGACACAAAAATATTAGATGCTCTTGGTCTTGATCCGAAAATATATTTGCCAAAGATTTATGATGGGATATGTGAAATGGTAAAAGAGCGTCTTGAATTACCAAAAATGCGCAAGAAAAAACAAAAAGAAGAAGTAAAGTACGCCTATAGTAAAGTAAAAGAAGATATAATTGAAGAATGCTTACCCGATGGAGTAAGAAAATTTCCAGAAGATTTTTATACAACGGAAATTTACGATACACTTGAATTCGAAACATATCCTTCAAACGGAAAACCATTAAAAATAGATTCATTCTTTAACAGCTTTCAGATGAAAGATTCAGACGGTGATACATTGTTTGAACTAAGTAGTGAAGCTAAGGCAGAATTTGCAGAGTTACTTTCAAAACAAGCTACATATCAAATTAAGATTCCGGTGAATGAAGAAGTTATAGAAGAGATTCTAAAGAATTATAAGTCATATATAACGGAGTTAAAAGAACAGCTAGAAGCTAATGCTAAAGAAAAGCTTCATGATTGGGCTCTTGCTGAAAAGATGGCAAAAGAGATTTTGGAAGAGTATGGAGTAAATCAAGATTAAAATGGCTTTTGTTTTGTAATTAAATATTTACACACCCCTTTCCGTTTCCCCTCTGTAGAGGGGAAAGTTCTGTACGTCTTTTTTTAAATTCCCCTCTTGAGAGGGGAATACAAGGGGTGTGTCAAACAATATAGTTTATGAGAAGAAAAATCCTTCCATATAACCGAGCACTAAAAGAAAAAGCAAGACAGCTACGCAATAACTCAACCACATCAGAAATTAAACTTTGGAAATTTCTTAAAGGTAGACAGATGTACGGGTATGATTTTCACCGCCAAAAACCATTAGATGAATATATTGTAGATTTCTTTTGTAATGAATTAATGTTAGCTATAGAGATCGATGGGTTAAGTCATGAAGGACAAGAAGAATATGATAAACAGAGACAAGAAAAATTAGAGAGTATGGGTATAAAATTTCTTCGCTTCGATGACGATGATGTATTTTATAATATTGAAAAAGTACTTGATACAATTGAGCGATGGATTAAAAGAAATGAATGATATAACTAACCTTTTAAAGCTATATACACTTCATTCAACATTCATCATTTCTTTATTTAACGTATTTCGCAATAAACTCTTCAACCTCCGGCAAACCGCCTTGATAAATTAAATATCCATTGCTCGGTTCACGTTCAGTAATTTCTCCGGCAATTGGTGTGAGCATTATCTCTTTCAGTTTTTGTTGGTCCGTTGTTTGTCCCAATGCCCAGCATAATTTCATGTAAGCAACTTCTGGCAGCATATTAGCCGCTGGAATAACACCAAGTTCCATCATGTCGCGACCGGTATCATAAACATACATTTGTACAAATCCCCAAAGTGTCTGCACTGTCATATAAATTGCAATACCTTTTTCGTGTGCACGTTTCAAAGATGGATACAAAGGTTTGTTCACGTGTCCTAGTCCGGTACCGGCAATTACAATTCCTTTGTAATCGTTATCAATCAATGAATCAATAATATCGGGCATCATATTGGGGTAGTAATAAACGATACTGACTTTTTCTTCAAATGCGGTGTTGATTTTAACATTATGATCTTTTCGCCGCCGTTTGTAATCTTGACGGAGCGGAGTAATTTCGTCCCGGCTCACTTTTGCAATAGGAATATCGCCGATTGTTCTAAAAGTTGAGCGGTAACTCGAATGCATTTTACGTACACGCGTACCGCGGTGAAGTAAACCGTAATAATCAGAAGTTGGACCGAACATACAGACCATCACTTCTGCAATATCACTTTCTGCCGCAGTCTTTACACTGTGCATTAGATTAAGAGCTGCATCGGAGGAAGGACGGTCGCTCGATCTCTGCGAACCAACCATTACAATTGGGACTGGAGAATTCTGTACCATGAAAGAAAGAACTGCCGAGGTATGATGCATCGTATCAGTTCCATGACCAATCACAATTCCATCAACTCCTTTCTCAATTTCACGACCAATTGCTTGAGCCGTACCAATCCATTGCTCGGGTCCCATATTTTCGCTGAAGACACCGTATAGTTTCTCAGTTTCAAGATTGCAGAAATTTGCTAATTCGGGAACAGAGCCATAAAGTTCGCCGGGTGAAAACGCTGGTATAACAGCGCCGGTTCTGTAATCGAGACGAGATGCGATAGTACCACCAGTACCGAGTAATTTTACATTTGGCTTTGATGGATCGCGCGGAAAATCTTTTTCCGGAATTTTATAATGTGCTTCTTTGCGTCCCTCAATTTTTATATCGGTTACCGAATCCGCAGCTACACCTATGTTGTAGCCAACGCGTAGTTTTATAACTATGTGGAGCGGATCGGCAGTTTCGGAACGTGGTAGAATGATTCCTTTGTAAGTTCCTTTCGTAGTTTTAATTTCTACATCGCTCCAAACCAGCGCACCAAAATTTTTTAATGTGCTTAGAGCTTTTCCCCGGTAACCTTTGTAATCTTCTGCCATTTTTCCCTCTGCGTTCTTCGCGTAACCTTTGCGATCTCTGCGTGAACATCTTTTAAAGATTATCACGCAAAGGATGCAAAGAATAACGCTGAGTGCGCTAAGATTTTAAAAGTATTTTTTCTTTTACGTTGTTACCTTCAACATTCATTCGTACTTTATTCATCGTTAAGCCGATTGTTAGTTTATCTCTTCTATCAGGATTTAACATTTTTATCGTATCCATTTCTCTCTTCGTCTGTGAAATAACTTCATCAAGCTCTTTTGATGTTAATGGTTTCGGAAGAAGTTCTGGATAAAATTTCCCTTTTGTTATCGATTTCTGCATAGCAATAAAAATTCCATATTTTGAAAGCAAACCATCTTTATAAGCATTAAAAATTTCTTTCATCATTTCAGGGGTTATAAGAGAAATATCATATTTCATTTTCTTCAATCTTTTAGGGTATTGAATAAGAACTACTGAAGCCAATGTTGGATTGATTTGCCATTCATTCACTAAAAACTTAAAAAGCTTAGCAAACTTAGAAATTGATAAATCTCTAATGTTGTCGTTTGGAATACCAAGTTGACGATACCAGTTTTCACTTTCCCAGAATTTTTCCGGAAGATCTATACGAAGTTTAGTCAATCTTTCATCAGTAATTCTTGTTGGCGGAAGATCAGTATCGGGGTACATTCTATCAGCACCGGGTAATATCCTTTCAAATCCATTTGTACCATCACGTAAAGCTTGACGTGTTTCCGAAGGAACTCCAATAGTTGCTTCTTTAGCACGTATAATAATTTCTTTAGCAGCAGTTTCAGTATCTACATCATTACCCCAAACAAGAACAATAGTATCATCATCTGTTGCACCGACAGCATGTTTGATATTGCGCCATTCTGCAGAAGTTATGTTTTCGCCTTTGCTGTCGCTGTGAATAATATTTGGAATATTTGTTAAGCACGCAATAACACGTACACGATCAGAAATCTCTTTGGAAAAGTAAGTATCTGTTTGTGTCTGCCAATGGAGAAGTCCGGCAAAATTTTTTAAAACAACACATTTAATTTTAAATCCTTGTTCTACAGCATTAGCAATAGGCTGATAATAAGCACGTTTAATAATGCGTGTTACATCTTCTGTTTTTGCTTCGAAAGAGTCTTTGGTAATCCCTCTTTTATGAAGTTCTTCTCTTAGACGCAATAGATTCCACTGACGCATTGCCTCATTATAAGTGAGGAGTGGAATCCTACCAATTTTAGGAACACCTTTTATTTCAACACGAGTTCCGCCATCTACGCTTACATTCACATCTTCACGTGCAGATCCGATACCCCGGCGTACTTTGTTTGTGCTTCTTACAACATTAGCGCAAATTTCTGCAACTTCAGCAACTTCAAACGGTGTGCGCATGTTAGGACCGGTAACGGTTTCTATCAAAGGCATTCCGAGTCTATCTGTTAGATAAACGCGTGTATGTCCGTAATCTGAGACTTCCCGGCACGAATCTTCCTCGATAGACATTTGCACAATATCAATTGTTCTATTCTTGTAGGGGATATTTCCATTGAGTGCAAAAATTGCCGTTCGTTGAAATCCGGTTGGGATACTGCCGTCTAAATATTGTTTACGTGCAATGTGGAGTTCATCAACAATCGAACAATCAAATAATAGCCCACACTGTAAAGCAATATCCAAAGCATCATCATTAATTAAAAATGGCGGGGTGTCATCCATTTCGTAAGTACAGACAGTCTCGCGGTTGATGCGGTATATTATATCTTTCTTTGTTTTAAATTCCATGAGAGCTGTACCATCATATTCGCCAAGTTCGGAAAGAGTTGGACGCATATGGCGTAAAATTTCAGCGTCATAATTATTGCTGTATTTTCCGGCGGGACAGCGGCAGAAAAGTTTTTTTGATGTCAATAATTGCTGATGAATTTCGAGTCCGGATTTGAAGCCAACTGTTTCGTAATCCTTGTCAGTCATTTCTTCAAATGGTTTAAATAAAAAATCTTTCATAGCTTTTCTCTGGGAGGAATATCGAATTGTGTAATAGGATGACAGATGCTCTGCATATCACTGATAACGGAAATTTTGTGTACGAAAACTTAGAGAGAGCCACATAAAGAAGCAAACTTAAAAAAAAGTGCAGATTGCAAAAAAGTAGAGTGTAGAGTTACAATAAATTGCTCGCAAGTTCCGCTAATTCGGATCTTTCACCTTTTTCAAGATTAACATGTGCGTAAAGTTTTTGTCCTTTGAAATGTTCAATCAAATAAGAGAGACCATTTGATTGTGCATCGAGATATGGATGATCAATCTGATATATATCGCCGGTTAACACAATCTTTGCACCTTCACCGGCACGTGTAATGATTGTTTTAATTTCATGCGGCGTTAAATTTTGTGCTTCATCAACAATGAAATAAATTCTCTGTAGGCTTCTTCCGCGAATGTAGCTCAAAGGTTCAATAACAAGTTTTTCTTCTTTGATCATATTATTGATAAGTTGATAATTTTTATCTGTCTCCGGAAATTGATCCTGGATAACTTTTAAATTATCCCAAAGCGGCTGCATATAAGGTGCAAGTTTGCTTTCAACATCACCCGGCAGATAACCGATATCTTTATTGCTTAGAGGAACAACGGGACGGGCAACATAAATTTGTCTATAATTTTTTCTTACTTGTAATGCTGAAGCCAGTGCCAATAGTGTTTTACCGGTACCGGCTTTACCTGTCATTGATACAAGAGGAATATCATGATTAGCGAGTGCATCAATTGCAAAAGTTTGTTCTGCATTACGCGGTTTAATACCATACATTATTTGTTTATCAATGCGGCGAATCTTTTCAAGTTCTTTATCTACATGTGCAAGTGCCGATCTGCTGCTGTTGCGTAAAATAAAATATTTATTAGGTACTAACTCTGTTTTAATTTTCTTTACAATCTTTTTTGCATTAATCTCGTTTGAACTGTATAGTTCTTGCAGAATATTATCATCAAAATCTTCGATAATGGATTTACCGCTGTAAAGTTCTTCAACATTAAGTACTCTATCTGTAGTATAATCTTCTGCCGGAATGCCTAGCGCCTTAGCTTTCATTCTAAGATTTACATCTTTGCTTACAAGAATTGTTCTAAATTTATTTTTACTATCATTAGCGGCTTCATAAGCAGCACTCAAAACACGGTGATCTACATTATCTTCCCGAAATACATCGTGAATCTCTTTTGTTAATCCTTTTGTTATTACAATACGTACTTTACCTTTTCCGCGTCCTAATGAAACACCGCCATTAAAGATTTCGTTACCGGTTATTGAATCGAGCGTGCGTGCAAATTCACGAGCATTTAAATTAATTACTTGGTTTCCGCGTTTGAAATGATCAAGTTCTTCGATTACAGAAAGTGGAATTATAATATTGTTTTCTTGAAAATGATTAATGCAAGTTGGGTCGTGAAGAATCACGTTAGTATCAAGAACAAATGTCTTGGGTTGGGATTTTTTCATAAAGAACTTCCGCAGTATTTCATTAAAGGATTATCTGAATTTCAATTCTAACTTACTAAAAAAAATAATTAAGCAGAAGACTTGAAGTCCATTAACAAAAAAATAATTTTAGATGTTTAATGGCTTGCTTTCTTATTTTTCTAATGGTAAATATATATCAATTTTAATAAAATCAATTTTAGGAGAAAAAGAATGTCAATTCAGACTGTTAATCCAGCTACCGGTAAAGTTGAAAAATCTTATTTGTCATTATCCAAAGATGAAGTTATGAAGGTGATCAACGAATCCCACGAAGCATTTCAAAACTGGAAAGAGGTTGGCATTGAAAAAAGAAGCAGATTTGTAAAAAATGCTGCTGATGTTTTGCGAACGAAAAAGGAAGAATATGCACAATTACTTACAACCGAAATGGGTAAGCCGATAAAACAATCAATAGCCGAAGTTGAGAAATGTGCTTTGGTGTGCGATTATTATGCAGATAACGGAGAAAAAATATTACAGAATGAAATAATTAAAACTGACGCTTCAGAAAGTTATGTACAATTTGATCCGCTTGGTATTGTGCTTGCAGTTATGCCATGGAATTTTCCATTCTGGCAAGTTTTCCGTTTTGCTGCCCCGGCATTAGTTGCTGGAAATGTTGGGTTATTAAAACATGCATCAAATGTTCCAATGTGTGCATTGGCAATAGAACAAATATTTATTACAGCCGGTTTGCCCAAGAATGTTTTCCGTACATTGTTAATCGGTTCTGATTTAGTGAATGATGTTATTGAAAATCCAAAAGTAAAAGCAGTAACTTTAACTGGAAGCGAACCAGCTGGAAGAAATGTAGCGGAAAAATGCGGAAAGCTGCTAAAGAAAACTGTACTTGAACTTGGCGGCAGCGATCCTTTTATTGTTCTTGAAGATGCTGATATTGATCAAGCAGTTAATACTGCAGTTACTGCCCGCTTAATTAATAATGGACAGAGTTGTATTGCAGCAAAAAGATTTATTGTTGTTGAAAAAATTTATGATGAATTTAAAACTAAGTTTATCAACAAAATGGAAAAAGTTAAAGTTGGTAATCCGATGGATGAAGAAACTGAACTTGGTCCCATCGCTCGTGAAGATTTACTGTATGAACTCGATGCACAAGTAAAAGATTCAGTTAAAAAAGGAGCAGTGATTTTGACTGGTGGGAAAATCTTACCGGGCAAAGGATATTATTATGCACCAACAATAGTAGAAAATTTAAGCAAAGGAATGCCGGCTTATGATGATGAAATATTTGGACCGATTGCTAGTTTAATAAAAGCTGAGAACGAAGAAGATGCAGTTTCAATTGCAAATGATTCTTCATTCGGACTCGGTGCATCTTTGTGGACAAAAGATTTAATTAAAGCCAAACAACTGGCTGGTAAAATTGAATCCGGTTCTGTGTTTATAAATGGAATGGTAAAATCTGATCCGCGCCTTCCATTCGGCGGTATAAAAAATTCCGGCTATGGACGCGAACTTTCTCATTACGGAATCAAGGAATTTTTAAATATTAAAACTGTATGGATAAAATAACTGGATGCTTACCCGCCAATTGACGGGCTGGATACAAGATTCTAGATTCCGGTTATAATACTGAGAAATGATTTTGGACAATATCAACCATATTATAAAATTATCTAAAAGGGAAATGCAGAATGAAGAATCGAGTTCAACAAAAACAAAGAGTTAGGTTGGCAAAGAAAAAATCAAACACAACTAATAAAGCATCCAGTATCTCCGAAGGAGTTCTTGCGAACAAGAATCCGGTATCCAGATGTGCATGGACAACAAACGACTCGCTCTATCAAAAATACCATGATGAAGAATGGGGCAAACCCGTTCATAATGATCGTAAACTTTTCGAAATGCTGATTCTCGAAGGTGCACAAGCCGGATTGAGCTGGATTACAATTCTTCGAAAAAGAGAGAGCTATCGAAAAGCATTCAATAATTTTGATGTGAAAAAAATTGCGAAATATGATGCAAAGAAAGTTAAAAAACTTTTACAGAACGAGGGTATTATCCGCAACAAGTTGAAAATTAATTCTACTATTCAAAACGCAAAACTTTTTCTGGAAGTGCAGAAAGAATTCGGCTCGTTCGATAAATATATCTGGCAGTTTGTGAATGGAAAACCGATAAAAAATAAATGGAAATCAATAAAAGAAATTCCGGCAAAGACAAAAGAATCAGATGCAATGAGCAAAGACTTGAAGAAACGGGGATTCAAGTTTGTCGGCTCAACAATCTGCTACGCTTTCATGCAAGCTGTTGGAATGGTGAATGACCATACAGTAGATTGTTTTAGGTATAATAAATATTGAATGGGTAAGTAAGGAACTCAAAGTTTGAATACCCGAAAACATTATTGAAAGAGAATTTTTTCAACGGAAGCCAGCGCCTCATCAATTTTCGAAATATCTTTTCCACCGGCAGTGGCAAGATGAGAACGACCACCGCCACTGCCGCCTACAATTTGTGCAACTTGCTTAACAATATTTCCGGCGAGAATTTTTTTGTCTTTTATCAAATCATCGGAAACAACTGCAACTATTCCAACTTTACCTTCTATTTCTGAAATTAAAACGCCAATACCGCTTCTCATTTTTTCACGGAGTTCGTCACCCATCGATTTCAATTCATCCATGTTTGAAGCGAAAACTTTTCCTTTGAAAATATTTATTCCATTTACTTCTATCGGCGAAGAAACTATAACATCAATTCCACCGAGTTTCTCTTTCAGTTTTAAATCCGAAAGTTCTTTTTCAAGCTTCTTCTTTTCATCCATCAGCTCATTAATTCTCAATTCTCCATTCGCAATTCTCAATTGCAGTTCCCGAACGTATTTTTCTACACCGGCTCCGGTTACTGCTTCAATTCTTCTTACACCGCTTGCGATTGAAGATTCAGAAATAATTTTGAACAAACCAATCTGCGAAGAATTTTTAACATGTGTACCGCCGCAGAATTCCATAGTGAAATCACCGAACTGAACGACATTTACTTTATCACCGTACTTATCACCAAAAAACATAAGTGCACCCATCTTCTTAGCTTTTTCAAATGGAGTATCTCGGTGATGTGTCATCGGAAGATTTTCTCTAAGTTTTTCATTCACGAGCGACTCAATTGCATCGAGTTCACTCTCTTTAACTTTTTCGAAATGTGTGAAATCAAATCGTAGATAATCGGGGCCGACATACGAACCTGATTGTTGAACATGTGTGCCGAGAATTTCGCGTAATGCTCTGTGCAGAAAATGTGTGACCGAGTGATTCCGCATAATATTCCACCTTCTCTTTTCATCTACTTGTGCTGTAACTTTCATTCCAACTTCGAGTTTTATCTTAGCATCATTTTCCAGAATGTGAACAACCTGATTGTTAATCTTTGCGAGATCAATTACGCGCAGATGTGTATCGCCGATAAATATTGTGCCGGTATCGTCAACTTGCCCTCCCGATTCAACATAAAAAGGAGTTTTATCAAGAACTACAAATGATTGTGTACCCAAATTTTTTAATCCGACAATTTTTGCTTCGGTTTTTAATTCATCGTAGCCGGTAAAAATTGTGGGCGATGTTAAGGACAAATTGAAATCATTAAGTTTATCAATAATAAGAGTTACTGCTGAATGTTTCTCTTTTGTGGATTTACGTGCGCGTTCTTTTTGCTCATTCATTAATTCATTGAAACGCGCTTCATCAATTGTTAATCCTTGTTCGCGAGCCATTACGTTTGTCAAATCAACCGGGAAGCCGTATGTATCGTAAAGTTTGAAAACATCTGCACCGGAAATTACCTTTTCATTTTGTACGTTTAATTTTTTTATTAGCTGATCAAACAACTCGATTCCGCGGTCGAGCGTTGCATTAAAACTTTCTTCTTCCGCTTTTATAATTTTTTCAATCTGTGATTGGTTAGATGTAATTTCCGGGAAAACTTGCGAGAAGTTTTCGACAACAACAGAAACAAGTTTGTAGAGGAACGGCTCTTTCAAATTAAGTTTGCGTGCGTAACGTGCAGCACGCCGTAAAAGTCTACGTAAAACATATCCGCGTCCTTCATTACCCGGTGTTGCACCATCAGCAATTGCAAATGTTAATGTACGGATATGATCTGCAATTACTCGCATTGCAACGTTTGTTTGTCCGGCTAGCGAATTATCATCTGCCGGAATTATGAAATCGTATTTTATACCTGAAAGTTTTTCAATTGCATTTATAATCGGTGTAAAAACATCCGTATTGTAATTTGAATTTTTCTTTTGCAGAACTGCACAGACACGTTCAAAACCCATTCCGGTATCAACATGTTTTGCCGGCAGTTCGTGAAGCTTGCCGTTTTCATCGCGGTTGTATTGTATGAAAACAAGATTCCAAATTTCAATACACTTAGGATCGCCGGCGTTCACATATTTGGGATTATCATAATCATCGCTCAAGTTGATATGAATTTCCGAACACGGACCGCACGGACCGGTTTCGCCCATTTCCCAAAAATTATCTTTTTCATCAAAACGTAAAATGTGATCGTGTTTAATATCAGTTTCACTTTTCCAATAATTCATCGCCTCATCATCTGTACGGTAAACAGTTGCCCAAATTCTTTCTTTCGGAAGTTTCCAAACATCGGTCAATAATTCCCACGCCCATTTTATTGCTTCTTTCTTATAGTAATCGCCAAAACTCCAATTACCGAGCATTTCAAAAAAGGTGTGGTGATAAGTATCGTGCCCTACTTCTTCAAGATCATTGTGCTTACCGGAAACACGAATACATTTTTGAGTATCCACTGCGCGTTTATAATCACGAGTTCCGGTTCCAAGAAATACATCTTTAAATTGATTCATACCGGCGTTGGTAAATAGCAAGGTTGGATCGCCGTGCGGAACAACTGGAGCGCTTGGAACAATACGATGTTCTTTAGATTTGAAAAAATCCAGAAATTGCTGTCTTATTTCGGTCGATGTCATATATCTATAATAAATATTTCTTTCAAAGTGAGCGCAAATATAATAAAATTAATCAATGCTTGTCTTTATGCTTTTTTGTATTAATAAGTTAGCTATTCTTGTAATTTTCCAATAGTAATGATACTTTTGGTTGCCCATAAAAAGTGAAATAGATAGAATTGAGCAAGTACAAAGAATATACCGATCTCGATTTAATGCGAGAAATTTCAAAGTTCGATTCTAGAGCATTAGAAGAACTGTATAACCGCTACTCACCACTTTTATTTACAGTGATAAAAAAAATATCACCCGATCAAGGAACTGCCGAGCAGATTCTTTTGGAAGTCTTTGTAATAATTTGGCGCAAGATCGATAAATTCGATTTTCATAACGGAAATGTTTACAGCTGGCTGGTTACGTTAGCACGCAACAAAGCTGTTGATACGTTGCGCCGAGAAAGATCAGCCTCCTCAACATCACAGTTTTATGATGATGGATATGAAGATTTTTTTATAATCCCAACTTTTTTAAGTGGAATGGATAGTCTTGATTTTAAAACTGCATTAAGCTTAAAACCTAAAATTGAAAAAGCATTATCTAGATTAACGGATACACAAAAGTATGTGCTTCATCTTGCATATTATGAAGGATATACAATTGATGAAATTGCTGATAAATTAAATGTACCGATTGAAACAGTCAGAAATAAAGTGATGACAGCAATGTACAGTTTAAGAGATTACTTGGTAAAGGAATAATTAATGGCCGATCCGATTAGAGAAATAATTTCTGCATTTGCTGCCGGTTGTATCGATAAAGCAAACTTTGTTCAGTTCAAAGAATATATCAATGCCGGTGGTGAAATACCGGCTAATGAATTAGGCGAATTACAAAATATTGTTTCGATGATTCCTATTATTTTAGATTTGGAACAACCCAATCCATCAATAAAAGATAATATTGCCAAAAAATTAATTGGATTGAAAGAGGAAATCAAAACAAAGATAATCGAAGAAAAAAAGAAAACAATCGTTTCTTTTGGTGATAATTCAATAATACCAGAACCGGCGGTGCCAACAAGACATACATATATCGAAAATCCTTTGCCTCATCCTTTGACAATAACAGAAAATTGGGAAAAGACTTCAATAAAAGATGAAAATTCTAGTATTAAAAAGAGTACTATAAAAGAAACTGGAGCTAAGTTAATGAATGATAACCAACCGCAATCATTATTCAATAGTCAACCGCAGCAACAAGTTTATACACCTCCATCACAAGATAAAGGATCATCAGGCTTTGCCGGATGGATTGCAATTATTTTAGTTATTCTTTTATTTACAATACTTGGATATTACACATATACTTCTATCGATACATTAAATAATCAAGTGGAAGATTTGAAACATGATATTACATCTTTGCGGAGCGAGTTAGCCACTGCTAATAATTTTATGAGTACTCATATCTCTTTAATAGAATTTTTTAATTATAAAGATGTAGCGATATCTAATCTTACCTCAATAAATCCAACTGAAAATGGAAGCGCAAGGGTATTCCTAGCATTTGATCAAAAAGAAGGTTTAATACAATTTAAAAATACTATTCCACTTCAGCCCAATCAGGGACTGCAACTTTGGGTTGTGAGCAGAGGACAATCTTATTCATTAGGAGTGTACACTCCCAATGATAATGAATATACAAGACTAACTACATTTCCATTTCTTCCCAAAGAACAGATTGACCTGATTAAATTAACCATAGAATCAAATACTGGTTCTCCAACTCCGTCCGTGCAGACTTATCTGCAAGGTACTCTTGGTAAGTAAAAAATAAACGGGTTACTTTTTTCTATTCCAGAAAAAATTCAATCCTAAAATGATTAAAAGGACTGGCCAAAAATCTTCTGCGATTTCAGCAGCGTTATTTGCATAATCCAAGACGCCAATTTTGCTCAAGTATGTAATTGAGAGAATTCCAAAAATTAACAAATATAAAGCAGCAAAGAGAAATGCTTTCGTTTTTGAATTATCTATAAATAAAACCAGAAATATTGTTCCCCCGATAAAAAGCACAGATGTAAATACTAATCCTCTTGTATTAATAATTTCAAAATTGGAAATCACAAAAAATATTATTCCGATCATAAAAATTAAAATTGATAAAGTAAGCTGACCGTATTTATTGCTGTTTAAGGAAAGAAAAGTTGTTGGTAATGAATAAAAAATGAAAACAAATGCAATAATAGAACTAATGGAAAAAGTTATAACATGGTAATAACTTAGTAATGTGAATATACCATATAAGAGAAATGATAATCCTAAAATATTTTTATGCGTTAAAATCATTTATAATTTTTTCTTTTTCTGATGATAATGCCAATATGAAATAAACAATTGACCAAATACCAAGCGTTAATAAAGTGGAAATAAAAAAGACAGTTCTAATTAATGTTGTATCTAACTCAGTATATTCGGCTATTCCTCCGCACACCCCGAGCAGCCTTTTATCTTTTTGTGACTTATGAAAATATTTTTTATGGTTTCCCGAATCTCCTTTTGTTTGAAATTTGTTTGAAAGAATTAATACTCCAATAATAATAGCTACCAAGGGTAATATAAAATTATTTGGTAGTACAAAAAGTTTTTCCGATGAGAAATAGCCGATCGATTTAAAACCAAAATAGATACCGATTAAAATCATACTACC
Organism: uncultured Melioribacter sp.; assembly: GCA_964464825.1. GTDB lineage: Bacteria > Bacteroidota > Ignavibacteria > Ignavibacteriales > Melioribacteraceae > DYJK01. Next base: position 170,323 of record CAYXKL010000002.1, read on the forward strand.
GCTTAAAATAGTTTTATAATTAATTTTTTTTTGCTGGAGAATTTCATCTAGGGTGAGGTCTACTTTTTTGTTTTCGACTGGGGTTAACGCGGCAATTATTAAATAGAAAGCAACACTCCAGCCCCCGAAAAGTAGTGTAAGC